>JBJFCH010000213.1:0-40130 GCA_051888835.1 Oliverpabstia sp.
TTGTCATTCTTATTTCTGCTCATCACCTCTTCGATATCCATACCTCTTCCATTATCAATGATTTCGATTACCACTGCCTCTTCTTTTTTCACTACCAGACTAATCTTTCCCCTTCTTCCGCAATTGTAAATCCCATGAAATAAAGCATTTTCAATTAGTGGCTGCAATGTCAAACGGGGGATATATGCTTTTTTACAGCTTTCATCCATTTCCACATCAAAATCAAAGGAATCATAATAGCGCAGCTTTTGTATTTCTATATAACATGTTACATTTTCTATTTCATCTTCAATTCTGACAAATTCTTTATTATCCGAAATGGTTTTTCTCAGAAGCTGGATCAGTGCATGCGTCATCTTTTCTATTGTTTTTTCTCCCTGGGCTACAGCAATCCATTTGATGGAATCCAACGTATTATATAAAAAATGAGGATTGATCTGAGACTGTAAAAGTTTAATCTCATATTCTCTTTTTCTTTTTTCCGCTTCCACAATCTGATGATTCTTTTCCAGAATACTTTGTATCATATTACGAAATCCCACCGCCAATTTTCCGATTTCATTTCTTCCATAATTCTTTATAGTTATTTCAAAATTACCATTTTCTACTTTTTCCATTTCTTTCTTTATTTCTGCAAGCGGGACCAATATTTTATAAAATATCACAAAAAATAACAGCACAGAAAACAGCAGACACAAAGCACCAATAATCATATTTAACGACTGTATCTGATCCGCCACATGAAATACACTTGTTCTGGGAATAGCATAGGAAATGCTGACTCTTGAAATACTGGAGCTTTCCTTCAGTATCAGATATTCCTGATTTTCAATGTTACAGGTATAAGATACCAGATGATTCACATCATACACGTGATACTCATTGATTGCTTCTCTTACACTTTCATTCTCCACCGTATCATAAATAATATTTCCTTTTTCATCAAAAATAATTTGTTGTATCCCCAACTTGTTATCTGTAGATAAGATTTTTTCAATTGTTTTATAAGGTACTTTTATACACATAGTACCCAGCTTGCGATTGGTATTGATGTTTTTATATGCAATCAGAAAGATCATATCTGTTCCTGCTCCGTCTTCTACAGACTGATAGCCATCATACTGTATGAAGCATGGAATATCAAAAATATAGTTGGTATAGGTATACCAATCGGGTTTTTCTTCACTTTGCATATTTCCAAAATATCCTGCTGTGATTTCCTCTTTCAGTTTCTTATCTTCTGCTCTTCTGACCGCATCCGATAAAAGTCCGATACCTGAATATTCTGAATGCTGAATTAAAATATTGTCTATTGAAAACTTAATATTATTAAATCTTTGAACACCATCGATATCCAGTTCCCCTGTATAATCTGAAAATTCTTTCATTAGATTTCTGTCAAGCATCAGCTGTATCGCTATTTCATCTGCTTTTTTATATAAATCGTCAAAACCATCTAATTGTTTTTGAATAATAATACTGTTATTTTCAAGGAGCAGTCTGTCTACTTCTTTTGTGATCAATTTTACGTTTAATACTCCCCATAGACTGATCGGTATCACCACCAATAAAATATACAGAAATACAATGATGACTTTCAAACTATGTATAACTTTTCCCATATTTTCATTCCCCCTCTAAATTCTGAACTTAACAAGAAATTCCCCATAAATTATCCGACTTATTATTACTATTTTCGTCATTTTTTATCATTTTATCAAATTCACACTTATACTTCCATTACTTTTTCAAAAAAAACGGAACTGAGGCCCCCATTTTCAAAAAATTGAGGGTCTCAGTCCCGTTTTTTTCTATATAGACACTTTCACTACTTCTGTTTTGTTTCGTTTGTTCGTGTGCAGAAAATCTCTATGCCTTACCGATACATTTTTTAGAGAAATATACACACAATCGGTATTGTTATTATCGACAGAAGCGTACTCAGCACGATTCCGTTTGTACAGCAGGCCTCATCCGCTCCATTCTCTTTTGCAATCAAGGTAACAATGCTTCCCACCGGCATAGCCATCTGCAAAGCAAATACCCCGAAAACCATCGTATCCACAGATACTAAATGCTTTATCAGAAAAATCATCGCAATGGGAAAAGCCACCATGCGAACTGCCGTAAACAAATAAATCTTTACATTGGTAAATATAACTCTCAGATTGACCTTTGCTATGGATATTCCGATCAGCATCATGGACAGCGGAATGGTTGCATTTCCCATATAGTCACAAAAATCCACCACAATATCCGGCAGAGGAATCTGTAAAAGAAAAATCAGGATTGCCGCCACAGAAGCAATCACTCCTGAGTTCAGCATACGTTTCCACGGGATTCCTAATTTCTTTTTATTATTCCCTTTTGTTCCGGTATCCCTCTGAATATCGGATACCGGATACATTTCTTCGCCCGCTTTTCGGGCCAGTATAATGCCATACGTATAAATCAAAAGATTATATGCCAGCATATAGAAAACAATATAAATCATGGAATCATTGCCGAAAATACTGGTGATCACAGGTATTCCCATGAATCCCACATTGGGAAACATAGTCATCAGACGATACAGCTTCCGCTCTTCTTTTCTTGGACGGACAACGATAAGAATCACATACCCCATGATCCACAGCAAACCATAAAACAGAACCACAAACACCAGATTCTGAAGCAAAAGTCCTGTATTTCCCGCTGAACTTTTCCCGGCAACACCATAAATCACCAGCACCGGATTGAATATATTTACCACAATTCTGGAAAGCTTCTGATATGCATTTTCATCCATCCAGTTTCTTTTCCAGATTACATAGCCAATCAGCATCATAGCAAACAGCATGAGCATCTGGCCAATAATGATTTGTATGTTCATATTAGATTTCTTTGCCTTTCGTAGCCACGGCATGAATCACAAATGGTATAAACAATGTGATCAGCGCTGCATAGCCCAGGTATGCATAACCTTTCTTTACAACCGCCATCAGACCAAACTGAGCGATAGCAAAAGCAATAAAAGTAAAGATCAATGTAAATACCGCATTTCTTGCCAGATGACCTTTTTCTTTCTTTTCCTGTGAATCCATACGACGCTCCATCGCATTAACACAGCGTGTTACAATACCGGAAATCATATTTACTGCCGTAGAAATAGCACCCAATATGATTAAAATAGAGATAATCGGTGTAAGTATTCCGGAACCAACACCATTCTGTACCAGAACCAGCATAGGTACGGATGCTTCTGCCAGTTCAGCTACATAAGCAACTGCAAGAAGTCCTACAATTGACAGTTCCATTGCAAAGAAGTTGCAGATAAACATCCAGATCGCTGCTTTATTAATCTGTTTCACATCCGTTACAGGTTCCATATGCTGATACATAACAGACACAGAAGCCAGCTGGAAGAAGAAATACAATACTGCGGACCACAATGCAGGACCAAATGCTCCTGTCTCAGAAGAGAGTACTGTCATTTCTCCTGATGACATACGTCCTATTGATGAAGTAATATTCCCCCATTGTGCTAAAATATTCGGTACCAAAACCAGAACCAGACCAACAATGATCAAAACACTGAGCGTGGAAGCACATTTACGTACTACATTGGTTCCAAACAGAGCAATCAGGAAAATGAATACTGCAATAAACAGTGTACACAGCCAGTACGGAATACCGAACAGTGTCTGAATGGTAGAACCACCGGTAGCAAATGCTGCAGCGGAAGCAGTTCCGATCATGATCAGATAACAGATTTCATACAGATTCGACATAACCACTCTTGTCTTTCCATAGATACTGTCCGAAAAGCTGCGGTAATCATATGTTTTATGTTTATAAGCATACCGCATTCCATACCAGAAAAACAGTGCATACAGCCCCTGTGTCAATGCCGGAAGAATCAGGCACCAGATACCATAATTAATAAAATACTGATAAATCTGTGCTCCGGAAGCAAAACCTCCGCCAAACTGCGTCGTAAACGCCACAAAAGCAATTCCCATAGCCAACGGCATTTTACTTTTATCTACAAGCAATGATCTTTTTTCACCCATCTCTTTTTCCCTCATTTTTCTTTCGTTTTTCTATCATTTGTTAAATTCGATTACTTTACCCGGATTCAGAATCAGTTTATCATCAAACGCCAACTTGATCGCCTTATACAATTCTATCATCCTTGGTCCCACAAATTCTTCCAAAAATTCCAGTCGCCCATTTCCGATTCCATGTTCTCCGGAAAGCTGACCACCCAACTCTTTGGAAAGTGCATACAGTTCAGTAAGACTTTCATGAGTTGCCTTTTTCCACTCTTCATCACTCATCTCCGGTCCCCGAAGTAATTCTGTGTGGATATTTCCATCACCGCAGTGACCGCAGGGCTCCACCCGGATTCCGTGAGAAAGTGCGATCCGTTTTGCCGCCTTTACATATTCTGCAATTCTCGCTCTCGGCACTACCACATCGCACTCTTCCTGTGCTACAGAATCAGCTTTCATACCTTCCAGAATACCGCCCCGCACAGCCCATACGGATCCTGCCCGCTCCGGTGTTCCGGCAATACAGCAGTCGATCGCACCGTTGGCAAGTGCTGCTTCTGCGGCTGCCTCAACAGCACTGTCCAGTTCCTGTTTGCTGGAAGCATCATACATTACAATCAACACGGCTTCTCCCTGTTTTACCGGGAACAGTTTATTCAGATTCCGTTCCACAATATCGATCAGTTCTCTTTCCAAAAATTCAATCGCGGTAGGAACAAATGGCAATTCAAGGACTTTCGGAACCATATCGGCACATTCTTCCAGACTGCCAAATGGCATAACCAGCGTACAGGAACAGGTAGGTGCGGGAAGAAGCTTCAGCGTAACCTGTGTCAGAATACAAAGAGTTCCTTCTGAACCGATCACAAGATCCTTGATATCATAACCGGTTGTATTTTTTACTACATTGGATGAGAAATTCATAATGGAACCATCGGGCATGACAGCTTCAATACAACGCACAAAATCTCTTGTAAGACCATAACGCACCGCTTTCATACCACCGGCATTGGTAATAACATTGCCGCCGATGGATGCTGTCTTTTCACCCGGATCCGGCGGGTAAAACAATCCTTCCGCTGCAGCTGCCGCCTGAATATCAATCAAAAGAGCTCCCGGTTCCGTCGTAATGGTCTGATTTTTATGATCCACAGGAAAGATTTTATTCATTCTCATAATGGACAGCATAATCCCGCCGTATTTACAGGTAGCTCCTCCAGCCAGCCCTGTACCGGCTCCGCGGCACACCACCGGAATGTTCTCTTTATAGGCGTAAGCCATAATTGCCGATATTTCTTCTTTGTTCAATACTTCTACGTAAAGTTCCGGAGGAAATACACCATACTCCGGCATTTCATCCTTATAATATTCCTGGGCGATATCCTCTCCTGTCCATACACGATCCTGTGCCGTAACCGAACGGATGTAAGCAAAATCTGCCTCTGTCATTTTCTTATATGGATATGGCATGATCTCAGTCCTCCTTTCGATTCTTTACAAGTTCTGTCAGGCGAGGCACCACCTGATACAAGTCGTCTACGATACAATAATGAGCCACTTTGAAAATCTGCGCTCCGGGATCATTATTGATAGCTACGATACATTCTGAACCTGTCATACAGGAAGTAAACTGAATGGCTCCTGATACCCCACAGGTAATAATCAGTTTGGGTCGAACCGTACGTCCGGACAGTCCGATCTGATGGGCAGTATCGCCAAAACCATTTTCCACCATAGGTCGTGTAAACGCTAATTGACCGCCCAGAGCCTGCGCCAGTTCTCGGCACATCTCCACATCTTTTTCATTTCGAACTCCTCTTCCTGCAACTACAAGAACCTCTTCTTCCTCCAGGCTCTTCTGTCTGTCAATCACATGGGATTCCAGAATCTTGATGCCTGACTTCACCATTTCTTCATTCACCGGACACATTACAACTTCTCCGAACGGCTTTTCCACACGAGCAGCCCGATCCATAACTCTGTAACGTACCGTGGCAAACTGCGGACGAGATTTGGTGATCGCAATCTGTGCCATAATATTCCCGCCGAATGCCGGACGAATCTGTATCATATCTGTATTTGGCTTGATATCCAGTGTCGTACAGTCTGCAGTCAGACCGGTATGGAATCTTGTTGACAGACGTGGTGCCAGAGATCGCCCGAGAGCTGTGGCACCAATCAGTACAGAGCTGGGTTTTACCGCAGCGATACAATCTGCTACGGCATCTGTATAACAGTCTGCCCGAAATCCTTCAAAATCAGGATGTTCATACACATACACTTTATCCACACCATACTGCAACAGCTTCTTTGCATTTTCGCCGGTTCCTGCACCACCAACAATCACACAATTTACTTTGTAATTTACTTTTGGTGCCATCTTTCTGGCTTCCCCGATCAGTTCATAGGCTACCGGATGAATATCTCCTCTTTCCTGTTCCACAAAAATCAGGAAGTCCTTCCATTTTTCTTTATCAAATGCTTTCGCTTTCTGCTCAAAGCGAATCGCTTTTTCCGGGCAATGGCGAACGCAAAGTCCACACATACGGCAGCTTTCATTTACCACAATCCCCGCACTCTCGATGCTCAGAGCGCCAAACGGACATTTTTCCACACATATTCCACACAGACTGCATTTCTGTGCGTCAAATTTCATAAATTCCATTTTCCGCCCCTCCTCAAATGATCTTTTTTCCGGTCAGGATGGAAAACAACGAGTCTGTTTTTTCTTTCGCATTTCCTTCCAGATATACCTGTTTTTCTATCTCCGGCGGGGCAAACATACGCTCCACGGAAGTCGGTGAACCCACCAGTCCATAGCGGCTCAGATCCTGATCCGGCATATCCGCAAAACTCATAATGCGTACCGGCCGGTCAACAGTAGCTTTTTTCAGGAGATACGACGGCAGACGGGGTACACACATATCCTTATCCACCGTTATCAGGCAGGGATAGGGAATCTCCGAAACCTGTGATACACTGACCAGATCCTGTCGAACCCGGATACAAATCTCATCTGCATCCACAATCTCAGATACCCATGCTGCATGGGGAATCCCCAAATGCTCTGCGATAGCTGGTCCCACCTGAGCAGTATCACCGTCTGTGGTCTGCTTTCCACAGACAATCAGATCCGCACCTCCCAACACCTGTATTCCCTGAGAAAGTGCATAAGACGTTGCCAGTACATCTGCACCGGCAAATTTTCTGTCAGAAAGAATGACAGCGTCATCAGCGCCCATAGTATACGCATCCCGCATCATTTCTTCTGCCTGGGGTGGTCCCATCGTCAGCACCGTCACTGTACCTCCCAGCTTTTCCCGAAGCTGTAAAGCTGCCTCAAGCGCAAACAAATCATAGGGATTGGTTCGCGTCTCTCCCGACAGACGCTTCATAGCACCTGTTTCCGGATCAATATCCACTTTTGTTCCGGCGGGCACCTGTTTCATACATACAACGATTTTCATAATTTCCTTCTTCTTTCGTACTTTTTTGCTTTAAACGATTAAAGCGGCTGATTTATTATAACATCCCAACCGCATATTGTCGAGTAGGTTTCTTACTGATAAACGCTCTATTAAATATAATTTCTTTCATGGACAGTTTTCTCATTTTGAAGTATAATGCAAATATATGAGATTTCTGATAATTATCTTAATTGGGAGGTGTTTTTATGTTACACGAAGTAAATTTTCGATCATTTAATGAGCGTGATGAAGTGCATGGATGGATCTATGTTCCGGCTGCCAAACCGAAGGGAATTGTCCAGATTGTCCATGGTTTCGGTGAACATTCCAGAAGATATCTGCATATGATCGTAAAATTCATGGATGCCGGTTATATCGTAGCTGCAGATGATCACGTAGGACACGGTAAAACCGCTATGTTCAACGACACATGGGGCGATTGGGGAGATAAAGGTTTTCGTGTCATGATGGAAGATGAACACACGTTTAAAGAACTGGTTTGTGAAAAGTATCCGAATCTTCCGTATTTTCTTTTCGGACACAGCATGGGCTCTTTTATTGTAAGAGATTATGCAGCAAAATACGGAGATGACCTGGCAGGAATTACCATCTGCGGAACAGCCGGAGTATTCCGTGGAGCGGAAGAAACTCAGAAAGCTCTGGAAAAAGCCGTAGAAGAAGGGAAAGGAAAAGATTCAAATCCGGAATTTGCAGGACAACTGATGGGCTGGATGTGTGAAAGATGCGGAGAAATCACGATCGGAAACGAATGGATCTGTGCCGATCCTTATGTACAGCGTGACCATGCGGCTGATCCTTTTGATGCATTCACAAAGCCTACAACCAATCAGTCCATGTTTTATTTCACTCAGATGATGACAGCGATCACAGGAACTGGCTGGGCTGAAAAAGTTCCAAAAGATCTTCCAATCTACAATATTGCCGGAGATCAGGATCCTGTCGGAAACTATGGGGAAGGTGTATGTCAGGTTACGAACTGGCTGTATCAGACCGGACACACTGTAAAGACAAAACTGTACTCCGGATACCGCCATGAAATCCACAATTATACAGCAATCAAGGATGAAGTGGAAGCCGGTATTGTGGCATTTATGGATGAGAATCTGTAAGCTTGTAAGGGCGTCCTGATACTTGTAAGCCTTAACAATCACGATTTTTGAAATTAACGGGGGCTGAATTTTTTCAGCCTCTGTTTTTGTCTGCTCAATGATATTATTCCTATAATTTTCTCAGTATAACACCCTAAATCTCATATTAGTTCTGCTTCCATAATCATTCCATATATTTCTCTGTAAAGGAAAATACTGTCCCATAATATAGCTCCGGATTTTTATCCTGTGACTGGGCATGTCCGGCTCCATCCATAATTAACAGTTTCTTTTCACATACAGCCGCTTCATACATTTCTCTGCTCATTTCAGCCGGGATCAGTTCGTCTTCACTTCCGTGTATAAACAAAACCGGAATCTGTATTTTATCAATATTCTTTATCGGTGAAGCATCATGAAGGTCGTATCCGCCCCGCAGCTGCAGCATCTGATTTGCCAGCGGTAAAAGAGGAAATTCTGGCAAACCAAACCAGTCTTTCATCTGTTTTTGAAACATTGCATAGGCATCGGAAAATGCACAGTCAGAAACCACTGCGATCACATTTTCCGGAAGTTCTTCCTCTGCCATCAACAGAGCACAGGCAGCTCCCATGGATTGCCCCTGAAGGACAATCTGTGCCTGGGGATCCTGCTCCAATATATAATCCAGCCAGATTCTGTTATCCAGCCGATCGGTCCATCCCATACCGATAAAATCACCGTCACTTTCCCCCTGACACCGCATATCGGGAGTGAGGACCTGATATCCCCGCTTTGCATACTCATAGGCAATGGGGTTCATCTCTTCTTTCCAACCTGTATAACCGTGCAGAAGAATCACCCATTTATGGGATTCCTCTTCCTGATAATAAACCCGGGCAACCAGCTCATATCCGTCCGATGAATATGCTGTCAGTTTTTCTGTTAATTCTTTTGCCTGTACCTTTTCTAACCACACTGTTGTATCTTTCTCTGACTGAACCTTATTTTGTGCGATATCATCCGTATGTACCAATGCTGCATAACTTTCGTCTGTGATTTCTTCGAATGCAGAAAGTCTTTCCATAAAAGAAGGTACAAGTGCCGCGCTGACAAGAATGTTGGAGGCAATTATAAGAAGCACACAGACAGACAAAAGGATACCACTGACAGCTATTACCCATTTATATTTTTTCGCTTTATCATATAATCTTTTCATTCAATCTCCTATAAATAAGTCGGATATTCATGCGTTATTATATTTTAGATGTACCATATTACTTACCAGAAAACCGCTGTATCTGCACGCATACTCCATATATTCCTGCCGATTGATATAATATTTTTTACCCCATGACGAAATACACAGCCAGGTTTCATCCATAGCCGTCACTGTCACATAATGCCCGCTGACCTGGCAGGTCTGCACATAATTGCCATCTTTATTCTGAATATAAAACGGAAGCTTATTTTTCTTCCATACAAATGGGAAATTGGGGCCAACCGATAAAATTACCGGCAGGTTTTTTGTAAGCATTTCCTCCATACTCGTCCACAATCGCTCTGGCTTTACACCCCAGGTTGCCCTGATTTTCATACGATGTTTCCGAAAATAACGGTTTAATCCCCAAACCATGATCCACCCGATCATTCCAATCCCGGGAATAACGGGAAAATATTTTTTATTAAGACCTTCTGCATAACTGTTATATTCATCCAGCGTATACAAGCTTTTTTCTTTTGATATATTATCAATTTCTTTTTCTTCGCATCCAATTCCATACCTGTCCAGATAAAGCAACAGATTGGTACTGGCGATCAGACCACATCCCACTTTCTGCAAATATGGCTGTGGGAGCCATGACTGATTGCCGCCGAAAGACAATTTCCCATCTTTTTCAATTGCCGGATATGGATTGCTGATGCCTACTATATCATGACTATATTTTTTCTTATGCATTTTTCTCCTATTTTAACTGTTTTCAGTCTTCTGAATGATGAAGCAACAATCCACACAAAAGCAGCAGATGCTCCGGCAACTTCCCATCACTGATCCATAAGATTTCCTGATTCAGGTATTTCGATACCGTTAACCCCACATTGCCTCCGAGAGATTCGATCGAATACCGGATCTTTTCCGGTGCTCTGCAGGGCTTTCCCTCAGCCCGTGCACATCCTTTTTCTTGACAGAACATACAAGTACCGGCACTCAATGCCACACTTCCCGGATACTGTTTTTCCATATCCAGCAGCTCATTCATCAATTTTCTGCGTTCTCCCCATAACACCTTTTCTATCAGCTTCGAAATTTCATCCTGCGTATATTTCTTCTCTGTCATTTCTTCAGGGAAATTAATTTTTACACTAATCAAATGCAGCATCCGGTATTTTTTCCAATACTCTTCCGGTGAAAAATCATAGGGAGGGCAGGACCATACCTTTCCATAATTCGGACATTGCTTGCAATATCCCAGGAAAGTCTGTACATCCACACACTCCTTTAAATATGCTTCAACCGGCACCTCCGCTTCATAGCGTTGTGTTGTATATATGTAATCGTTCATTTTTCCTCCACTCATGACGTAACAACATAATTTGGCAGATTAATATGTCTCAACAGCTATATTATAACATTCTATTTAAAAAAACGATAGTTCTTGATAGAAGAATACGGTAGAGGGAAAATACTTTTTCTCGCTCTACCGTATTCTTCTTATTTGCCTTATTATTCTTTCGAACTCCATACAGATTTCACTGTTTCCCTAATGTACTGAATATTTGTCTTTAACTTTTCATCCGATGTCTCTTCCGATGAAAAATCTTCAAATGTCACATATCCATCATATCCTACAGCCTTCAGTGCCTGAAAAATTCTTTCAAAATCCGCATATCCATCCGTGAACGGTGCCCAGTCCGCTGCATATTTTTCCTTACCGTCCACTACCTTTTTTACCCATTTTGCATTTTTGATATGTACCAGATCCAGATACGGTCCAAGAATTTCCAGAGCCATCTTATACTCTTCAAACCCCTCGTAGATAATGTTTCCCGTATCATAAATCACACCGATATACTTTGGATCAAAGTTGGATGCAAGACGATACGCTGCACTGGCTGATGCAGTGATAGTTCCATGATGCATCTCAAAATCAGCTTTGACTCCCGTCTTCTTTGCCAACTCTTCTACTTTCTGAAATCCTGCAACAGCCTCGGCAAACAACTCTGTATAAGTACGCTTCTGATCATACTGCAGTGCATTTACCCGGATGCGTGAACACCCCATGATTCGGGCTGCATTCATACATTTTTCAATCTTCTCCGGATCGGAAGAGCAGTCAAGATATGTGGCAAGAGCATTGATCTCTATGCCATACTTATCAGATAATGCCTTTATCTCTTCTGCTTTCTCCTCCACAGTATCAATATCTATCGTACAATAATTATTTCGCCAGTAAGACGGTTCTTCCGCAAGAATCTCCGGATCTTTCGGAATGGCTGTCACTCGCCAGTCCACTCCGTCATATCCGTATTCTTTCATTTTCTGTAAAGCATCTTCCGGAGTCATATCCGGTACACTTACTGTAAATAGTGAATATTTCATACTGATTACACCTCCGTACTATACTCAAAAAAGTCAAAATCGCAGTATTTTCCAAAGCCGGTCAGATCCTGACAGCAGAGTCCCACCATACTTCCGGTAAACCATCCCTGCACACAGGCTTCATCGGACAGGAAGCTGCAATCAAATTCTTCTCCCAGCTTCTCATATTCTATATCATTCCCCACATGGTAACTGAACTGAAGTTTATCCCTGCATACCTCTGCTTTCAAAAATACCGGCTGGTTTTCTTCAATCGGCAGATATCCCACCGGATATGTATAATTCTTGTTCTCTGCACGTAAGATACTGATACATTTTCCCAGATCTTCATCATGACTGACATGAAAGTACAGATAATTCTCCGTATCATACATACAGATCAGCCCTGCCATCTGTTTAAAGTTTTCCGGCTCGAATTCCAGACAGGTGGAAGCCGTAAACTGAAATTCTGTCCATCTTCTGGCGATCAGACTCTGGCGAAACAGGGATGCCAGACCTTCTCTTCCATAAAGACGCAGCCATCCGGGGCGTTCCGTCAAGGAAAGATACCTTTCCGTCATCGGAATCCTAAGAGACTGATACTCCACATCAAGTACAGGACCATCAAAATCATCTCTGGCAGGCTTTGATACAAATTCATGTACCGGAAGGCGTGGTCCTTCCACCTGAACCGCCGGAAGGGTTCCCCCTCCTACAAGTTCCAGCCATCCCTCTTCATTCCACTCCATTTTCTGGATAGCTGTCTCCCGTCCCAGAGGATATCTTCTCTCGCCCGCAAAACGCACGGCATCCTGCGGATTTCGGTTTTCCAGAGCACGTCCACAAAGATGCACCGCATACCATTCTCCATTCTGTGTCTCCACCAGATCGGCATGACCGGATTTCTGAAGCAGATGATCCGGATGATGTCTGGATGTCAGGATGGAATAAGCTTCATTTTCCGAAGTTCGTTCCATTTTGGGATTTTTATACATTTCATACGGTCCCCATACCGACCGGGAACGCTGAATCGTCTGCCCATGTCCCTCTCCGGTTCCCGTGTCTGCCGAGAACAGATAGTACCAGCCGTTTCTCTTGAAAATATGGGGACCTTCCAGAAATATCTTCTTTCCCTGATAAATTTCCCGCACAGGTCCTGTCACTTTTTTCGCAGTGTCATCATATTCCTGTAATACGATTCTTCCCGCATACTTTTTAGGCACCCGGTGATCGGTCACCATGCTGACAATGTACTTCCTCCCGTCATCATCATGAAACAGTGAGGGATCAAAGCCAAAATTATTCAGCGGAACCGTTTCTGACCAGGGTCCCATAATATCCGATGCAGTCACGAGAAAATTCCGTGTGTCATACATATTGCAGTAAAAGGAGTTAACAATGGTATACACCAGATAAAATGTGCCTTTATCATACGTCAGGCAGGGAGCCCAGATCCCCTGAGACGGTCCCACACCTTTCAGATCCAGAAGTTCTGCATCCTTCAGTGCATAGGTCAAAATCTCCCAGTGGATCAAATCTCTGGAATGACTGATTCTCACTCCCGGCCACCACTCAAATGTTGAAGTTGCCACATAATAGTCATCTCCCACACGCACAATAGACGGATCCGGATGGAATCCCCTCAGGATGGGATTCTGAATCATATTTGTCTGTGTTTTCTTCATCCCGATTCACTCTCCCTCTGCTTCTGTTCCATACACCTCAATCTGTGTCAATGCCGGGAATGGTGACGGTTCCTCTGACTGAATCAGATTTCCAAGTTCCAGCCAGGTAACAATCTTCGGCTCCATAGTAAACTCCTGTGCCTGACCTGTCTTTTTCATGTCTACTGTCATACTGCTATTATCAGAGAATGTAAATTCTGCCTGTTTCCACCAGTTATCATGAGGAAAATCAGCTCTGATATACAGGATGATCCGGTCAATTTTTACCTTTCTTCCGAACTCCAGCCGAATCTTCGCATCTGCCTGCCGGTTAATTCCCCAGGATTCAAAGGGCCATTCCCCATGACAGGTATTGATCGTCACACCATCAATGGCATTCTGCGCAGCAAAAACCGCTTCTCCTCTTGTCTCAACATTTGCTGTGATATGAGGGAAATAGGTGGTGTTCTGGTGATGATCCACAACACTGTACGCCAGATTTCGATACTGTCCGATTTCAAATTTCTTTGCTCTTTTTGCCGTAATCAGATGTTTATTTCCCATAAATGCTTTTGGCGACAGATTGATTCTTTTCTCACCGAATGGTATTTCATAATTGATACTGTCTTTCAGATAAATCATGGAACGTCCCAGAGCATCATCAAACTGCAGCCAGAGAAACACATCTGTCTCTGCCGACTCCAGAATAATCCGGTCTCCCGGCTGATACGTGTGGGAACACATCAGATTTACCTCATCTTCACCTCTTGCCACTGCAATCGTTTTCCATTCTGCATCCAATACTTTTAAACAAAACATATTCTCACCTCTACAATTCATAAATTTCTTTTTTTGTTATACTACAGTTCTCAATGATATAAGGAATTCTTTCATCCTGCTTCCTGTTTTCCAGTTGAATGTTCCCGAGAAAAAGATTTTCCACATGGCGAATATCCATAAAAGCAGCTCTGCTCCAGTCAGGATAATAATTCTCAGATATCTGTCCTTTCGGATATTTCTTTCTGTCAAGGACTTGGGGGTAAGTGTCCGGTATATCTGACTGTTTTACCTCTCCTACTGCACAATAATAAATATTGTCCAGAGTCAGATTCCTGATTTTGTGATTTTCTTCCGCATCCACCCGGATTCCGTTAAACCATGGTGCTCCCATAATATCGTCCTGAAACCGGTAATGTACTTTTTCCATTTCCTGTGTATCTTTTGCTATGATACCGGAAAATACCAGATTCTCCATCGAACCAATCTCCGGCATTTCTTCCAGTTCCAGAGAACTTCCCAGACCTTCCGGCTCAAACCGGTTATTCAAAAGCAGATAAATGGGTCTTCTGACATTTTCCATCACAATATTCTGAACAGAAATGCTGTTGTCCATGCCGCAGCATCCAGCATGCTCACTTCCGAGATGCGGATATTTCTGCATCGAAGGAACCGAAACATCATAGGGCGGTAAATATCTCCCTCATTTGGAAAGCACTGTGCATTCCCACAGAATACACCTTCTCCCTCAATCTTTATATTTTCCTCATCACAACCATAGATCCAGCAGCGGTCCATATCTATTTCATTCCGGTATCTATTATGATGGGTGTCCTTCCCATAATCTCTGATATCGATCATTTTCATACTATGTATCCTCGCATTCCCCATATAACTACCACAATAAAATGCCAGTATTTTTTAATTTATATACTGCTTCCATAAAGTAATAATCCGCATAAGACATAGTGACATGATGCTGTGGATTATGATAAGATGCCGAACAGTTCTGCACGATTGCGTCACAATCCTCACTCCAGTCAGCTCTAGTCTCATCAATGGCTTTCAGAATCTTAACCGCTGCTTTCAGATACATCTCTTTTTCCAGTTCCGGCACATATTTGGACAGTTCCAGAAGTCCTCCGGCGATCACGCAGGCTCCGCAGGAATCTTCCCATGCCGGCTCTTTTGGCTGCCGGAAATCCACCGGAATGATGCCGTCTTCGGAGAGATTTGCCATACAGTAGTGGGCTACCTTCTTGGCTGTATCCAGATATTCCTGTTTGCCTGTATGAATATAACTGATCATAAATCCATACACTGCCCAGCCCTGTCCTCTGGTCCAGGAAGATCCTTCCTGATATCCCTGTCCGCCGTGGCTTTTCACCATCTCTCCTGTCTCCGGATCAAATTCCACAATATGACATACTGAGCCATCCGGACGGATAAAATTCTTCATAACTGTATCTGCATGCATCATGGCAATCTGACGGAATCTGGGATCCCCGCTCTCCTCAGACGCCCAGTACAGCAGAGAAATATTAAACAGACAGTCTATGATAGCCCATCCTCTCGTATCATCCTCCAGATCATTCCATGCACGAATAAACTTGCCCACCGGATTAAATCTTCCCGCCAGCAGATTTGCCGCATGCATGGCAATTTTTCTGGAACGTGGATTCCTTGTAAGGCGATAATCTGCCACAGCGGTTGGCTGGAACATGAATCCTACATCGTGATGCAGTCCGTAATAATCTTCAAAACACTTCTCCATACGATACTCGGAAATTCTGGCAATATCCGCATATTTTTCATCCTTCGTATCCTGATACATCAGCCACATCATGCCGCCCCAGAAACCGTTGGTCCACCAGTTCAGACCGTCATCCAGATTCCATTCTTTTTCTGTGGCTGCACGGTCATCATAATTGCCCTCACTGTCAGTAGTATAGGGAATCTTATCTCTGTTTTTTTCACTGACCCATACCATTTTAGTTCTGATTTTTTCAATTACCTGGTTTGCCCATTCTTCATATCCTTTTATATTGCTATTCTCCATTTTCATTTCCTTTCCTGCTTTCTTTTATTATTTTTGCTATGAGTATGCCGCGCATCTTCTCTATATATTATTGTATAAAATTGACAATTTCGCTTCAATATCCTATAATGTCATTAACTGACTTATTCTGCTTTTTTGGAGGACGATATGATTTCAGTAATTAGCTGCGGACACGATTCTCATCATCTCAAACCCTGTAATATTGAGCATGCGGACGGACTTTCCGACTATCTTCTGCTTCTCGTCAAAACAGATGCCTGGTTCTTTGTAGACGGAAAACGCTGCTTCACACAGCCTAACATGTGTATTCTGTTTGACAAAAACACATATATTCACTATGGACGCAGCGTCTCTCATTATAATGATGACTGGATTCATTTTGATTTAAGTGAAAAGGATGCGGAATTTTTAAAACGACTGAATATTCCACTGAATCATCCTGTATATCCGGCAGATTTTCGCCGTCTCTCTCACTATGCGCAATTGCTTACACTGGAATACTATTCTCCTACCTCCTATGCAGAGAAAAGTATGGACGCACTGATGCGGGGACTTCTGTATTCTCTGGCTGGGGATCTTTCCAATGCTCGTCAGAATCCACAGATTCACCGACATTTTGTAAAGTTTTCCAGAATTCGGACGCAATTATACAACAATCCTTCTGATCTATGGACTGCACAGAAAGCCGCAAATCAACTGGAACTCAGCCTCTCTTATTTTCAGCATTTATACAAACAATTTTTCGGATGCCCTTTCCGGCAGGACATTATCCATGCAAGACTGGGTAAAGCCAAATTTTACCTTTCCAATAGCAATATGAGCATCCGGAATCTCGCAGAATTCTGCGGATACGAAAACGAACTGCATTTCATGCGGCAGTTTAAAAAATATGAAGGCTGCACTCCGTCAGAATTTCGCAGAGAACATAGTTGAACATCTATGATTTTCTCATTTATTCTCTCTTGCTCTCTTTCTATAAGCGTTGGGTGTTTCGTGATAAATCTTCTGAAAATTTTCCGAAAACACCCTGGCATCACTGAATCCCACCTGACTGGCGATTTCATATACCTTCATATCTGTGGAAATCAACAAGGAAACCGCATGCTGTATCCTGATTTTATTTACATAATCTTTAAAATTCTCACCTGCGTTTTTCTTGAAAAAACTGCTAAAATAAAAAGGGTTCATATGAATCTCTTCCGCCAGAACTCCCAACGTTATATTTTCATTATAATGATTTTCGATATATGCCTTTGCTTTCAGAAAATCCCTCTTATCATTGCCTACTATGGTTTTCTGCAGCTCGTTCAGATAGCTTTCCATAATGGTTCTGTATACGGACTGAAGCTGCACATAGTTTACACAGCTTCTTCCTTTTTCCAAGAGTTCCCTTGTATCTGTATTCTGCTTTGACAGATTAAGATTTTGAAACCTCTCTTCCAGCGCACGCACCGCCGTACAGAAATAATAGCAGGCATCTTCCTTTTTTCCGTCTGCTGCTCTGCACAACAACTTTGCATATTGATTAAAGTACTTCTGAAATAGTTCCGGTTCCTGCGCCACGATGGCATCGATCATCTGACTCCTAACCTCAGGAATCCTTCCCATATCCGCCAGCGGTACAAACACATTCTCATCCATCAGAAGAACAGGTTCCTGCATCTGGTCTGCGAAATAGAAATACTCCTTCCTCTCAAGACACTGCTGAAAAACCCCGGGGATTTCACTCATCTGATTCACCTGTTGTCCAATCACCATTCCCAGTGAATGTCCAACATTATCCATGGCTTCCTGCCGAACCCGGTCTACTATTTTTCTTCCCTCTTTCTGATCTACACCTTTCAGAACAATTACGATATTGTCCTGCTTTGTAAAAGTGATTCCTATCTCCTGTTCCGTCACATATTCTTCCAGGAAACTCAATGTGGAGAATTTCACCAGTTTCCTGATCTGCTGATCTTCCTCCGGCTTATACAGGATTTCCACAAGGATGGGCAGATACGTATTTTCTTCTACCGACACAAGCTGCCCATAGTCTGCTGGCTTATCTTCCTCTGTTTTTCCCTTCACCAATCCTGCTGCATTCTCCGTCAGATGACTCAGACATTTTTCCACAGCCTCCAGAAGTTCATCCCGTATGACAGGTTTAAGAAGATAATCAACAGCCCCGTACTGCAGTGCCGCTCTCGCATATTCAAAATCCTGAAATCCGCTGATAAAGATCACCTTTGTCTCGATCTCCAGCATATGACATTCCTTCAGAATTTCCACACCTGTCATTCCCGGCATGGAAATATCAAGCAGTGCCAGCTCCGGCTGAAGCCGGATAATTCCGTCCAGAACTTCCTTTCCGTCTGTATACACTCCTGCTATTTCAATTCCAAGACTGCTCCAGTCTACCAGCTTCTGAATTCCTCTGGTAATCACCGGCTCGTCATCCGCCAAAATCATTCTGATCATGTTCTTACCCCCTCACCGTTGTTCACGGGAATCAAAAGCCGAACCATGGTTCCCACTTTCAACGTACTTGTCACCCGAATTCCATATTGTTCACCATACAGATATCTCATTCTGTCATGTACATTTTTAAGTCCTATACTCTGCCAGTTATACTCATTTTTAATTCCCGGCTCATTGCCTTCAAGCAGCCTGTGGATTTTCTCCAGTGCCGTTTCATCCATGCCGACACCGCTGTCCATAACACTGATCTCCAATATTCCATCATGTATCCGGGCTTCAATCATAATACTTCCTTTTCCCTTTTTCGGTTTGATCCCATGGACATAAGCATTTTCCACAATCGGCTGCAGTATCAGTCTGGGAACCATAACTTCCCCCACATAATCTGTGGCAATGGAAAGCTGCACTTTTCCCGTAATTCTGCAATTTAACAGATATACATATTTTCTGATGATATCAATTTCCTTTTCCAGCGGTACAAAATCCTGCACCGGTCCAATCAGATAGTGAATTTGCTCTGAGAGTGCTTCAATCATTTCAGAAACCTTACTCTCTCCGTCTTCCAGTGCTGTCATGCGGATAATTTCCAGCGTATTATACAGAAAATGGGGATAAATCTGCGATTTCAGTGCTGTCAGTTCTGCTTCATTCTGTTTAATCTGCGCCACATACACTTCATTAATGTATTTTTTCAGTGCCACACTCATCTGATTAAAACGCTGTGACAGCACTCCGATTTCATCCCTCGAATTTACCGGCAGCTGTATATCAAAATTACCTGTTTCTACTTTTTCCATTTGCCTCATCATATTCCGGATTGGATTCGTAAGGCGTTTTGAGAAGAATACGGATGAAATCAACAACATTACAATAGACGCCCCTAGAATGAAGTACATCATGTGCTGCATACTTCTGATTTTCTGAAATGCCATTTCTGTATTCATCACCACAACCAGTTTCAGTCCATACACATTAGCATCTGATTGCAAAATCAGTTGATTCTCCGTATCTTTCATAGAAGCAATTTCTTCTGATACATTTCTTCCGGTCTTTTGACTCAGATTACTGTAAAAACAATCACCTTGCTCATTGATCACATAGACACTTTCTCCGCTGTCAAATCGCACCGTTCGAAGAATCTGTTCCAGACATTTGGGAGTGACATCTACAAATAAAGTCCCTACATAAGGAGTATTACCTACATTTCCTCTCAGATCGAAATAGTTTCTGGCCACAGTAAATACCGGATCATTCATTCCCCTGAAATATCCTGTCTCATGGGTGGGAATCAATATCAGCTTTTTACTTTCCTTGTCAATTTTCTCATAATCAACTGCCTTTTCAAACAATTCATGATTCATAAAATATGTAGAATAGCTGCTGTAATGGAAAGACAACTTCTTTCCTTCCATATCCTTTCCAATAAAATGAGCCCCCATCAGATATCCATCTGTACCTTCCACATATTTCAGAAAATTATTCACATCTTCCTCTCTCTGTTTCTCCATAGATTCCGGATCGTATCTTGTTCCATGGATGATCTGACGGAAATTGTCATAATTCAGATAATTTTCCACTACTTTATCATAAACTGCATAATTATAGAAATATGGCATCTGTGATATGGTATCATAGGAATCCAGCAGATTTTCAAGACTGCTGCTTACATACTCTGCCGCCTGTTCATACTGATTTTTCAATGCCTCCCTGTAGTTTTCTATCATATTATTTGCCATAAATGTTGATAAAATCAGCATAGGCAACAAACCCACAGCAATAATCGACAATGTAAACTTCTGCACTAATGTCAGATTTGAAAATCTCTTTCTCATTCTGTATTCCTCACTCTTTCTGATACACAATTTTCCCTGCACTTTACACTTCGGAAATCTTATCCTTTTCAAAGTATCATAATCTTACGGGAAACACAAGAATGCGACTAACCTGCCTGTATAGCAGGCAGGTCATCTCGCTTATTTAACCTTTTGCGGCTCCGGCTGTAACACCTTTTACAAAGTATTTCTGGAATGCACAGAAGATAATCAATGCCGGTACAATAGAAATAATCGTTCCTGCAAATACAATATCCCATCTGGCTGTATACTGTCCTACAAAGGATGCTATTTCTACCGTGATTGTCTTTGCTTTGTCACTGGGAAGAACCAGATACGGCATCAGATAATCATTCCAGATTCCCAGACCATTCAAAATCACCATGGAACCTGTACATGGTCCCAACAGTGGAAATGTGATTTTCCAGAAAGTCTGAAACGGACTGCATCCGTCAATCATAGCAGCTTCTTCAATTTCCAACGGAATTCCTTTCAGGAAACTGCAATACAGCAGACATCCAAAAGCTATAGATCCGGAAATATAGCAAATAATCGGTCCTACCATATTTCCAAAAAGATGAAGCATTTTCATCTCTTTAAATAACGGGAACATATACAGGTGGAACGGAATCATCATTCCGGACAAAAAGAATGTATAAATAAAGGATGTCACTTTACTTTTCCGTCTTTCGATTCCGTAAGCTGCCATCGGAACAATACATACGATCAGCAGTTCTGAAACCACAGTCAATACTACGGAATGGACAATCGCTGTGGAAAAATCAGATTGTGCAAACAAATCCTTGAAATTCTGTATATACAGGGATGTGGGCAATGCCACAGGACTCTTCAGGATATCACCGTTGCTTTTAAATGCAGAAATCAGTGCAAAGAATACAGGATATATGAAAATAATTGCCAGAATAATCGTAACAATAAAAAGTACAATATCCAAAGGTTTTACTCTTCTTTTTCCTCTTTCCATTTATAACTGCACCTCCCTGCTCTTTAAAAATCTCTGCTGGATTTCATTTAATACAATGATAATAAACAACAATGCAATACCCACGGCTGTACCGAATCCCTGTCGGCCTTCATTAAATCCTACTTTGTACAACAGATAAACCAGCGTTTCTGATGTAAATCCAGGACCACCATCTGTCATAACATTGATCTGATCAAATACTTTCAGTCCATTGATTAATGATAAAGTAAAATTGATGGTGAAAGCACCTGAAATCATAGGAATGGTAATGGATTTAAATCTCTGCCATGCATTTGCTCCGTCAATCTCAGCAGCCTCAATCAGATCCGGTGATACGCTCTGAAGAGATGCAAGATAAATAATCATGTAATATCCTGCTCCTTTCCACACCAGAACAACTCCGATCATCAAAAGGGTTAATGCTGTATTTCCCAGCCAGTCCTGTTTATACTGTCCCAGCCCGATACTCTGCATAATAGAGTTGATGGTACCAAAATTGTAGTTATACATAATCTTCCAGATAAAACCGGAAACAATCCCACTAATCAGAACCGGTATATAAAATGAACTTCTGAAAAAATTTTTTCCCCATCTCACATTATCTACAATCAAAGCCAGAATAAGTGCAAAAGCATTTTCCAGTATAGAGATAAAGACTGTCAGAATAACCGTATTTTTCAAGGCATTTGCAAATCTGCTGCTGGTAAAAATTTCTTTGTAGTTAGCCAGTCCGATAAATTTAACATTTGGGCTGATTCCGTCCCATGAAGTAAAACTGTAATATACACTGGAAACGGTCGGCACTATGATAAACAGTGTAAAAAATATAAATGCCGGGGCGATAAATGCGAATGCGGTTTTATCAAAACCTTTCTTCTTTTTATTCATAGAGCTTCCTCTTTTCTATCTAATGGAAAGGGCTGCTTTCCGGCAGCCCCTTGAACGATCTTTTTCGTTTTTATTCCAGACCCACTCCTGTTACCGGATTAAAACTTTCCTTACTTACGTTCCATGATTTGTTTAATTCTTCACATGCAGTATCAATATCTCTTGTTCCCTGAAGAACCTCAATTGCGGTTTTATATGTAAAGTTTCTGAAATCCGGCGGAAGTTCATTTTCACCACTGCGACCATTCCACATCGGTGCCAGATCATCAGCTTCATTCGTAGCATCGATTACTTCCTGGAATACTTCAGACACATCCAGGGCAGGCTCATCATTGGTAACCGGAATCGCACTTAAAGTCTCACAATACTGCTTATAATTTTCATCCTCATAGAAGAACTTAATAAATTCTTCTGCAGCTGCTTTCTTGTCTGCATCTTTTGCAGATTCTGCGGATATTGCCCATCCGCCAACACCACCGCCACCAACAAGGCGTGTCTTTCCATCCGGGCTTGGAACTGCAAACCAGCCAATTTCAAAATTAGGATCTGCTGCTTCAATCTGGGAGAACATATGAGTTCCTGAATACATCATAGCAGACATATTATTTACAAGGAATGTGGTAATCTGAGCATCCGGAGTGGAAGACCATCCATCCTGTGCATAGCTCATGATTGTTTTCAGCTCTTCCAGTGCTTTTTTCATGGTTTCATCCGAAAAATCTTTAGTTCCTTCATAACAATGTTTGATAAAATCAGGATCCTGGCTCAGCACCTGATCGTTGTAAACTTTATGGAACCAGAATCCCATATGCCAGATATCCTGACCACCCACAACTAACGGAGACATATCACCTTTCTCTTTTATTTTCTCGCAAAGCTCGATGAATTCATCATATGTTTCCGGTTCTTCAAATCCGTTCTCTTCAAAATACTTTTTGTTATAAATGATACCCTGAGTGTTCTCACCACCCATAGGTGCTGTATAAACTTTTCCGTCAAATTCTGTAGTGCTCTTAAACATACTCACGATTTCATCGGACAAAGGCTCCAGTTTTCCTGCACGTACATAGACTGCTGTATCTCTCATTTCCATAACATCCGGAAACTCTCCTACACTGTCTTTTGTTTTCAGGAATTCACTGTAAGCACCGCCATTACCCGGTTCAATCGTAACCGTAATATCTGCATATTTCTCATTAAAACGATTTACGATGTCATTCATGGTTGACTTAAATCCTTCGTCACCGTCCGCAAAAATCAATGTCAGATCTGTCGGTTTTGATACAACAGACTCACCGGTACTTTCTGTCTCTCCTGCTGTCTCCTCTGCTGCATCAGCAGTCTCTTCTTTCTGGGTATCTGCATTGTCGGAAGAAGCCTGTTCTTCACTGCTTCCACATCCTGCAAAAAGTGTTGCTACCATCATCGCTGCCATAAAACCTGCGATTACTCTTTTCTTCATCTGATAGTCCTCCTTATTACTTTTACATCTACGGTGGCCATCCGTTATCTTATGACAGTAATATAACAGGATTTTATAACAAAAAAAACGGAGATTTTTAAGCACCATGTACATTTTTTTAAGAGACTTTCAAATCAACACATCTTTCATCTCTTTATGATTATCTTTTAAAAATACTGTCACCTTATTATCAGAATCACAGGTTGCCAGAAGCACATCCTCCACACAATCCGCCCCTTGTCCTTTGATCTGATGCAGCAGCCATTTCTCATCTTTGCCGGTATGCTGAAGATTTTTTTCCATGATATTTCCATCCAGGATCACATTTGCCACCATGTAATCCTGCTGAGGTGACAAATTTATGTCAGAAGGCGTTACAGGGCGATCAGAGGATTTCGGGAGAAAACTGATCTTACCGTTTCCCTCCAGAATCGCCGTCTGAAGCTTAGACACATCAAAATATCCATTGACTCTGCACTGCACCAGGAATTCAGACACATCAATCTTTGCCTTTCGCAGATTATCCCTATACAGTTCCCCATTATTCATAAGCACAAGAGGCTTTCCCTCCACCACTCTGCGTGCCCCGATCGAACGCGAACTTATCCACGATAAAAAAAGAGCGGCAAGAGCATAGACAATCATTGCAATCAACGGCTGCATAAAATTCTCTTCAAGCGAAGTTGCCATCTCCGCAGCAATCGACCCAATGGTAATGCCGTTCACATAATCAAACATACTCATCTGAGACATCTGTCGATAACCCATCAGCTTTGTAAGTATAAAAATTGCGATAATTGACCCAAGTGAGAGTGCAATGATATAAAAAATTTCTGACATAAGACCTCCAAAATTGTGTAATCAATCTTTTACAGTCAGTATGTCAGAAATTCTCAATTTTTATACATGTTTCAGTCTTTCTTTCAAACGCCGTAATTCTTCTTCGAGCCGATCCGCCCGTTGGCGTTCACGTTCGGTATTTTTTTGTTCTTCTTGTCGTCCTTGCTGTAGTCCCTGTTGCAAACCTTGCTGTAGTCCTTGTTGCAGACCTTGCTGAATACCCTGCTGAATCAGCATTTCTTCTCGTTCAAAGATTTTCATATACTCCAATGACACCTCCTTATCCTGCTTTACCAAATTGATCATTTTCTGTATGTTCTGAAGATTATCATTTTTTGCATTCTCTTCTGTAGTATGCTCCATATAGCAAAGAAGCTGTTTCAGTTCTTCCGGCGGATCGCCTTCTGTTCCTTTGGTATAGAGAAAAAGCGTGCATGCTCCATCGTCATATGGCATGGAAGGAGCTTCCTCGCATTTGCTGCGTATCGTGTAGATCATACGGTTCAGACCGAAAGGGTCATATGGAGTGATCAGAATAACGGATAATTTACTACAGAATTGAACAGAAAATCATCCAGTAAATTCAAATCTTCCAGTTTTCGTTTTGTCATTCACATTTCTCCTTCCATAAGGGACGGAAAGAAGAAACGTATGTACCAGAGATATTCTTACCGTTTACTGCTTTCCGCCATATAATAGTTAATTTCATAAGGGGAATCAGTAACCGAACGGTTTAGAACTTTCCCAGATATGCAATTTTATTATAACAATTTGCATAGTGTGTGTCAACAAAAGATAAAAAGTATAATAAAAATCATATTTTATGTAACTGACTTATATAGTTGGCATCAATATGGTGAAATTTTCAGAGATATATCTGTTAAGAATAACTAAACATAATGATTTAAGCAGATGTCAGAAAACAAAATGTACAAACCCTGGAGCCTGTATGTCTCGGGACTGACTTGTATTTGCAAATCAGCACATCGTAAGATTATATCTGGCTGAACGGTTACAGCAACACACTATTTAAGCTTTAACAATCCAGCCAGCTGTTTTCTTCTAGGACAGGTGTCTGTCCCCTGTCCTAAAAATAGCACTTCACCCCGGTAAGTTCCGGCTCTTCCTGTGCAAACCGGATTTCAATTTTTTCCGTCTTCACTTCCGGAAAGGCACAGATTGCTTTGTGTCCTACTGTTGTTCCGTGATAAACTTCCAGCGGTATGTCAGAACAGCAGGGATATCCGTATGCATAAATCGTAAATCCGTTCAGTTCTCTTCCAGTCAGAAGGTTTTCCTGCATCACTACATGATTTACCAGACAGGGAGCCGAAAATTCACAAAAATAGCTGTTGCCTTCTTTTCTCACAGATGCCGGAATCGGATTCGCAAAACGCTCTTTTATTATCTTTCCAAAAGCAAGCAGATTCTTGCAGTCTTTTTCCGGGAGAAGTCCCCTTCTGTCCGGTCCGATATTGATGAGAAGATTGGCTCCCCGACCTACGGAATAATAATACAATGACAGCAATTCTTCCACACTTTTTACGGTGTCCTCATCTGAATCACTATAAAACCAGTTTTCTTCCCGCATTCTGCAGTCACATTCCGCCGGCATATATATAAATTCGTCTAAAAGTTCTTTTTTATCCGTCCGAACAGAAAAATCCAACGCATTTACAATATTAAAATTAGGTGATGGGGCGATTCCCACTTCATTTCCAACCCATCTGGTATCCGGATCCCACATATTAAAAATCAGGATCTCCGACTGCATACCTCTGATTGCCTTGATGATCCGCTCCGTATCATAAGTATGATTCTCCGAACCGCATCCGTCAAACCAGAGATAATCAATTTTTCCGTAATTTGTCAGAAGTTCACCAATCTGATTAATAAAATAATCATCATGCTCTTTGTCTGTCCGGTTTACCTCCTGAGCCTCCGCCGGTGAATAGTACAATCCCACCTTCACACCATATTTTCTGCAGGCATCTGTAAATTCTCTCACCACATCGCCATGACCGTCTTTCCACGGAGTATTTTTCACTGAATAATCTGTATAAGCTGAAGGCCAGTTGGCAAAACCGTCATGATGCTTGCATACCAGGATTGCATACTTTGCTCCGGCTTCTGCAGCCGTCTGAATCCACTGCTCACAATCCAGCTGCTTCGGATTAAATGCTGCCGCATCCATTTCCTGCCCATCCCAATCTTTATGACCCTCATAAAATGTTCGGATTCCGAAATGAAAAAACACTCCAAATTCCCAATCCATAAATTCCAGTTTTCTCTTATCCGGTATTTTTTTCTGCATAATTCAGTCCTCCATATACATTTTCGTCAACCACTGTCCACTCTCAAAGGCTCTAATTAAAAAGTTATCCACATCTTCCTGTCCGCAGGAGACTTCCAATACTAACGGAAGCTGATATGCCGACTGCGCAAGTGCTTTCATAACTGCTTTCCACAGAATCGTTCCATCTCCCGGAAGCATATGCATATCACATGCTCCATAGTTATCGTGAAGATGTATGGAAAAAATACGTTCTCCGTACTTTCTTATTATTTCTTCCAGTTTTTCTCTCCAGACCATGTACCCATGTCCTGCATCCAGACAAAATCCCAAAAACTCAGCGGAATATTCCGACATTACCCAATCCCACTGCTCAAGCATATCTTCTTCCGGCTGGTCAAAAAGATTCTCCAGACAGATTTTCACACCTTTTTCCAGACAGTATGGCTGAAGCTCATCCATGGATTTTTTTACATTGCCATAAAACTCTGCCCGATTTTTCTCATCTTCCCGAAATGAAATATAAGGTATATATAGATGCAGGACAATCTCCGATGCTCCTATACAGGAAGCAAGATCCACCCGGTTTTTAATAAGCTCCACTCCTGCCCGACGGTTATACTCCCACCCGGAAGTATAATCTTTTCTATAATGACCTTTCATGACGCCTGTATCTCTCCTGGATCCTTTACTGGCATGGAGGGATTTCGCTTTCAGCCCATACTTGTCCATCCATTCTCTGATCTGTTTCATCTCGTACTGAGAATACAGATAATCACCATCCCATTCGTGGCACCAGTGAATATGCGTAAATCCTGCTTCCGCCACTTTCTTCAACATCAGTTCTATATCTTCCAGTTTTTCCGATTCTCCTGCAAAATCTGTCGCAATTGCAAGTTCTGGCTTTCTCATAATCCAATCCTCCTTTTCCTGTACTCCTGGTTAATCCATCCAAAATCCAAGTTAATACCACGTATATAGCAACTATTTTATGGTACCGTAAATAATCCACTGCTTCAATAGACAAAACCATTCTCTTAAGTGGATTTTTTACTTATATCATCCTTTTGTGTCTTGTTCGAATATAAGAAAATTATAACTTAATTCAAGTACGCCTCGGCGTACTTGTTGTCCTAACTGTGGCACACAACTTTCTGACAATATTAAAGGGGCTGAGTGTTCAGCCCCTTTATAATCCCAGCAGCTCCTGCCACCGTTTATCATCCTTGAGAAAATCATACGTTTCCTCATCGCGGAAACATTTTAACAACATTTCCCTCATTTTTTCAATAAATTCTTCACCCGGTTTTTTGAATGTCATATGCTCATAAAGCTGATTCTTCGTAAAATCTCCCAAATCTTCCACGTTTTCCAACATAATTTCTACCGTTTTCAACACGGTATCCACATCTTTTTCCATTACAGCCAGTTCCATCCGATTAGAAGCTTCATAATATTTTCCCATTTCAAACAATTTCGCCAGCTGTTCCAGTTTATCGATATAATAATGCGCCTTGTCCATACGGTTATTTTGTACAGCCAACCCATACATATTGGAAAATACCATACTCATAATCTGATAGCCCGAAAACAGAATCTCTTCATACACCCTATAAGCTTCTTCCATACGCCCGGTCTTACTGTAGATTAACGCCTGTTTCCGCTTTTGCTCCGGATTCTGTTCCGAAAAATAGATAAGATATTCCTCTGCTTTTTTGTACTCTTCTTTTCTTAAATAAAAGCCAAATAAAGAGTCTGCCGCACTGGTTCTCAGTTTTTCCTCCCTGCTGTCCAGTACCCGTGTATAACACTCCAGAATAAAATCTTCATATTTTTCCGATTCCGGGAGTTTCTGAAAAACACGCTGTGCATCCAGTATCACAGCCATCTGCCAGATTAACTTTTCACAGTTGGGATATGTCTGAATCAAATCTTTAATCCAGCAAAAGACTTCTTCATATACTTC
Organism: Oliverpabstia sp.; assembly: GCA_051888835.1. Classification (GTDB taxonomy): domain Bacteria; phylum Bacillota; class Clostridia; order Lachnospirales; family Lachnospiraceae; genus Oliverpabstia. The sequence goes on from JBJFCH010000213.1 coordinate 29,396, forward strand.
CGTCTGAAATCGCCGGTCTGCCTCCTGAACGAAATCTGCGATTTCTTCCTCTGTAAGATCCTCCCGAAAAGTAAGCAAAGTATCCAGAGTAATTCCCAGCAGCCTTGCAATCGGAGCCAACAGTGTAATATCCGGGCATGAATTTCCATTTTCCCATTTATTCACAGCCGGAGCGGTTACCCCCAGATACCTCGCCATCTCCTCCTGGGTCAGATTCCGTTCTTTTCTGTACTTTCGAATTACTTCTCCTATCTGCATACCATATGCCTCCTTCACTGCCTGATCAGAGCTTGCTTTTACTGTAATTATCATATCAGACTGCTGAAGACTGCACAATTGAGCAGATGTTAATTATCGCTAAAATAAATTAACCACAAATATTTTTCCTCTATCTTACGGAAGCTGCAATAACTCCCACCGGATGTCCCTCAAATGCACCTGTGGGATTGATCCTGTAGGTTCCGACAGATGCCGGAATAATAAATGTTTCTGCATAATGAACTTCAAAAGGTTCAAAACTGTCTGTAGGACTCTCAATAACAGCTTTCTCCCCTTCGATGACATTCAATACATGAACACTGTCATTCGTCTGGCAGACTACCGGTCTGGTAAGCATATAACGGTATGTGTCAATAAACTCTCTCTGATGAAGCCCTGTTTTCTCCACCAGGATTCCATCTTCCTCCCTGACAGTCACTTCCTGATGAATCAGATTATGCTCAACCCAGGACGTTGTTCTGTCCCATTGAATATTCCTGATTCCATGATCAATATGAGTGGGTCTGGGCATTCCATCTAATCCCACACGTCCCCAATCCCACATCTTAAATGTAAAAATATATGGAGTAGCACTGATTTCCAAAACTAAAGTATTCGCACCGGAACAATGTACAGTTCCCGCCGGAATCAATACATGATCATGCTTTTTCACAAGAATTTTATTCACATAGTCTTCTGCCGGAAAATGATATCCTTCTTTCTCTGCTTTCCGTAAATCAGCCTCCATCTCTTCCGGTTTTATTCCTTCTTTCATTCCCAGATAGACATGTGCGTCTTCCTCACAATCCAGAATATAATAACTTTCATCCTGAGTGTAATTCATCCCGAAAACATCCTGAATATACTCCGTCAATGGGTGTACCTGCAAAGAAAGATTCTCCCCTCCCATTGTATCCAGGAAATCAAAACGGATCGGAAATTCCATGCCAAACCGTGCATGGACTTTTTCCCCCAGAAGCTGATGGGGTTTATAAAATACCAGATCAATCGCCGGAATTTCCACAACAATATCACCAAACTGCAGATTGAGACTGTTTTCTTCCGGAACACCGTCAAAACACCATGCATAATTGGGAGCATCATCACCCAATCTGAAATTTTCCTGCATCCAATGACCACCCCAAACACCCGGATCAAAATACGGCTGCACACGGAATGGTCTTTCGCTGATCTGCGTCAGTGAATCAAGAAAGGCCTCACCGGTTATCATCTTCGGTTCATCCTTCCTGTTAGTATCCACCAGATAATCAAATTCTTCAAAACGCTGTCTTTTATACTTATCGGCAAGACGCCATTCTACAAAATATCCTCTTTTATATTTCATGCTGAAAAGGGCATCACCGTTCGAACATTTCCAATTTGGCATCCCTTTACGATATCTCAATTGAATTTCCCAGCGGGCCATGTCAAAATACAGATAGATATCCCCTCGCGTGATTAAAGACGCTCCGACTCCCAGGATCAGTACCGTTCCCTCTGAAATCTGAGAAATTGTTTTTCTCGCTTCTGCGAGTTTATCTTCTACAAAACAATCTTCCAGTTTTTTGTGGCACATGAAGCCAAAAACCCGATCATCTGTTAGATATTCTGCAAACAGATCGTTCAGCCCACTTTCATCCAGTGCACATTCCTCCGCATCGATTACCAGCGACGGCTCCAATGCCATCAGATGCTTCTGTACTTCCTCTTTATCCACACCGGGATAAAAGTCGCACACAATGATCCTGCTGCCTTCACTAATTCTGTGCTTAAGTTCTATTATTATATCATCATAACCTTGAAAGGCCTGCCGCTCATATCCCTTAATCTTCAAACACGGCGTGAGGTCATAATTACCATATTTGAAATACCGTTTATCCATACTTTTATACTCCAAATTACAATTCTACTGAATACTTATACCTGGCTCCCGGATAATAGCAAAGTGAATATTCTAAAATTTCTCCATTTTCCTCATAAGTTTTTCTCGCTCTCTTAAATATGGGAGAGCCTTCAGGTACCGAAAGATACTCACTGATTTCCGCATTTGCCAATATTGCTTCCAGAGTATCACGGCCTTTTACTACTTTTGTATTACATTCTTTCTGCAAAAACTGATACAATGATTTCATATACCACTGTGGCTCCAGAGGATATTCCCTTGTCTTTTTCAAAAACGTATTCGTATAAACAATTGGTTCATTATCTACATTACGAACTCGATCCAGACGATAACATTCTTCTCCGGGTTTGATTTCCAGCTGAGCAGCCACCAAACGGTCCGCCTTAACCAGTGACATATCACAATAGCTGGTAGTCATTTCTTTTCCGTGAAGCTTCATTTCTTCCGTAAAACTTACCAGATTCTTCAGATTTTCATCAATTTTTCCATAAGTTACCGTGGTTCCTACACCTCTGAAACATTGAAGGTATCCTTCATTTTCCAGTTCATTGATCGCCTGACGGACCGTGATACGGCTTACCTGAAACATTTCCTGCAGATTTTTTTCTGTATAAAACTGGTCACCTGACACAAACTCGCCATTCTCAATCTTTTCTTTCAGAATATCTACAATCTGGGAATACAGTGGGGCTGCCCCCTTTTCTCTGTTTAACATTACTTGCCTCCCTCCAACTTATATATAGATACTTAACTTACTCTACGATTTCCTTTACCGATTTTCGTTAAGTCAATTTCACAAGTAATTTCATCTATCAGTATATTGCATACGTTTTTGAAGTTCAAGATACAATCCTTCCATTGTACGTTTTGATGTATCAGCTGCCAGACAGATCTGGACTCCACGTTCTCTGCAGGCCAGCAGAAATTCGTCACCAAAATAAGGAAAACTTTTTGATATCTGTCCTCCCAGAACAAATCCATCCGGTTGAAAAGATTCCAGGAACGGTATCATAGCATCTTTCAGCCAGTTTCCAAATTCCCGGTATACCAAAAGGGCTTTCTCATCCTTCTGACCACACAATTCAAAGAGCTCCCGACCATTTTTTACTTCACCAAAAACTTCCCGGGAAAGTCCTTCCAGCCCGCGAATAGAAAGATAATCATCAATAATCCCATCCAGAAAAGGTGTTGCATAGATCCACCCATTCTCCGGCACCTGTCCTTCCTCTCCACCCAGTATATGGTGATTTATAGAAAAAGCGGATCCGGCTCCGGTTCCCATACAGAAATACATCACCCGATTCCAATCTCTGGCTTTTCCAAAATAACTCTCCCCTGCAGCAAAAGCATTTACGTCATGTCTGAAAACAAAACAACAGTTTTCTTCCAATCTCGAACTATTCCTTGCATTTTTAAAATCTTTCCGGATTCTGTCTGCAATACGGATTCCATAAATAGAATCGTACTTGTCAAGTCCTCTCATCAGACTGATTCCTTCTTTATAATCAAAGGGGCCCGGAAATGCCATCCCAACCCCTTCGATTTTGCCCTCCGCTTCCGGTAATTGATCTACCAGTACATTTAATATTTCAACAAAATTGTCAAAAATTTCTTTTTCGCCGGCTTTTGATTTTGCATCAAAAGAAAGTATTTTATCTTTATATAAATTGCCGCACTGATCAATGATTCCGGCTTTAATGCTGGTTCCTCCTACATCCAACATTAGATAAAAAGTCATTACTTTGCCCTCTTTTATTTTGTATAGAACCCAAGTATGCCTTCATTATCCGCTTCACATATTTTAATGGCTTCCTCTTTTGCCATCTTTTCATGCGTGGAAATCACATAGGAAAATTCATAAAAACCACCTAAATCAACTTTGAAATTTGTCTCCCAGTAGTTATTCATCACCCACGAATACATTTCACTTTGATTCAGTTTCTTATTTTTCCCATCACACAGGCAAACAGGCTTCGCTTCCAGACTTCCAAAAGTTACCAAGGGTGCATCTTTAATCGCCAGTGTAACCACTTTATCTGCTCCTTCCAACACGATTCCATTCTGCAGCAGATAAAATTCCATATTGGTGCCAGGAAGCTGGTCAATACCCGGACGAATGATACAACCTGTTTTATCAATATATCTGACTTCTTCTTCTCCGGCGGTAAACGGAAGAGAAATATACAAATTTTCCGGTTCCCATACACTGGTTTTGTGGATCCGGACCATCGCTTCTATTCTTGGTATTTCTTTGAAAATCTTCAGGAATACGCTATAGAATCCGGTTCCCTCCAAATGATAATCCAGTTGTACCGCCGTATAAACATCGCCGTTTTCCGTCACGCAAATATCTGCCAGACTGCTTTCATACCTTCTGGTAGATACGCTCTTACGGTTTCTTCCCATGCTTCTTCTGATTTCCCGGGCATCTCCCTTCATATCCGTAACCTCATAGATACCGGAAAATGCCGGATAAATACTGTCTTCCATAATAAGATTTTTACAATCTTTTTTGTCAATGATTGCCCGAATTCCTTTTTTCTGGTCAAAGATGACTTTATAATAATCCGTCTCTACACATTCTGTATCTGCCCGATAACCATCGGAAAGCAACAGATCAGCCACTCCTTCAGCTCCAATATGTGCGTGACTCTTCACCACATAAGGCTTTACGTCTCTTGCCAGGCGAACCATCACTTCTTTTTCTTCCCCGGCTTTCAACTCAACAATTACTTCCAGCTGTGTAGCTCTGGGAATCCTCTTCACCTGAGATTTCAGCACCTCTCCTGTCTTTCTGTCAACCACTTCAACAGGAATATCTTCGCTGTAACGGATTCCGTCTATATATTCCCACGATTCTATATACAGATAAACCTTCGTTTTCAGATCAATTCCATGTGGGTTCACGATTCTGTATCTTTGAGGCTTGTCCTGCATGATGCTGACCTCGCCCTCTTTCGCCAAAATCTCATCCAGATTTCTTGAAATCTCTGTGCTGGCATTGATGGCATATCCCGTTTTTTTCATCTCCAAATCACCAACAAGAGTTTCCCACGGTTCTGATACGGAGGAACAATACCCCCATGTATGTTCTGCATAGAGCATCAGATTTTCTGCCGCCCGATCCATGAGCTTTTTATCTCCCAGACTTCCATCCGGATCCAGCTTTTCGCAAAGATCATATTTTCTTCTGGCATCACAGAATATTTTTACTGCGGCCGGAGTTGAACCGATACCGTCTGCCCACCAGTCATTCCAGTCACCGGAATACACCGGAATATCATGACAATTTTCTTCTACTTTCCGGAAAAACTGTTCAAGCGTAACCATCTGAAAATGAATGCGTCCCTGATAATATTCGTTTAATTCATTGACCCTTCTGGCAACTTCCGCACTGGGCGGTGCATTGTCTGTGATAGCTCCGGATACCATAAATGGTGCCAGATCATATGGATAGCCCTCTTCTTCCAGGTTTTCCAGGAAACGTTCGATACGCAGCGTAGCGATCTCCATCTCCTTTTTCTTAGTGGCTTCCTCAGATTCTCTCAGGATGTTATAATCGAGAATGTTTTTGTGGAATTCATCGTATGTCAGATACGAAGTCCCTCCATGCGGTGCCAGAAACATTTCATTGCCAAAATGATAATGCTCGCCATTCCACACAAGAATCCTGTTACCTTTCGGGCTCTCCCAATAGAACGGCATCACTTTTTTATACAATGGAAACATCCCATGATGAGGATGCAGACAGGAATACAGATGGCGAATCCCATGCTCATATAAAGAATCCGTATATCCCCATGCGTATCCGTTAATGTCTGCTGCCATACCGGAAATCACCGGATGACCGATCCGTTCGCCATATTCCTTTGCCTGTTCTAACCGGGTATCCAATACATCTTTTGAAATCAGTTCCGTCATATTCAGATAATTGCCGGATAAACCAATCTCGCCGCTGTGAACATATTTTTCAAAATCTTCTATATATTTTTGAGAAGCATGTGCATAAAAATTCTTCACCTGCCAGTAATTCTCACACTGCCAGACGAATCCTTTATATTCTTCTTTTCCATTTTCATGGATATCATTCAAAATGTCAATAGCCTGTTTGATAAAGTCACAATGATAACTGATAATTTTATCCTGTCTTTCCGTATAGCCGATATCAGTATGAGAATGATGAATCAGATATACATTCCAATGTTTTTTCAAGCTCATAGTTGTAGTCCTTTCTTGTGCTGACGATCCATTATCTATCAGTTTTCTTTATGTTCCTCCCGGTAGTCAAGTGCTGCCTGGTAAATAGCAATCACTTTCTCCGGCTCTACATTGTCAAGAATATTATGTACCTGTGTAAAAATGTAATTTCCACCCGGTGCAAAGATATCCAGCATTTCCCGTACATGTTTATACACTTCTTCCGGAGTCTTTGCATGATTTACGAGTCCCTGCATATCAGCGCCTCCGCCCCAGAATACAAGATCCTTTCCAAAACGCTCTTTTAATTCTCTCGGATCCATTCCTTTTGCGGAAATCTGTACCGGATTCAGAACCTGCACACCTGCATCGATCAAATCCGGAATCAAATCTTTGATTGCTCCACAGCTGTGAAGTCCTACTTTTACAGACGGATCTTTTTTCCGTACGAACTGATAAATCTTCTTATGATACGGTTTAATCATTTCCCGGTACATCTGTACAGACATCTGCGTACTTTCCTGTGTTCCCAGATCATCACCACCGAAAAGAGCGATATCTATATATTTTCCGATACGATCCAGCATTTTATCCAACATCACACAGTATGCGTCTGTCAGTTTATCTGCCCAGTAATGAATCAGTTCCGGCTCTGCAGCCAAATTATAATAAAAATCCTCATATCCAAACTGCTGCTGTCCCGCTTCAAATACCGCACAACCCATGTGACAAATCAAAGCTTTATCTGTATTGTAATACAAATCTTTTGCCTGTGTTTCAAGATAATCCAGTTCTTCCTCGGTAATTTCCGGAAGGATCATTTTTTCTTTCAGTTCATCCAGATCTTCCACTCCTTCCAGGAAATAATTAGTGTTGTCATAATAAATTCCATTTGCCGGTCTTCTTGCAAGACATACCCCATTGCCGTCAATGATCTCATAATCGCCTTTGGCATTTACCACAGGATTAAAGTCTCTTGGTACCATGGACATATCACCGCATGGAAGCTTCGCACATTTCCAGGTGTCGGTACGGATATCAAATGACGGTTTCAACTGATATACCTGAAGAAGGTCTCCTCCAAAACGATCCACCATAAACTTTTCCGGAATCGCCAGCTGCTGCATCAGGTCATATACTTTCGTTGTTTCTTCTGAATATCCCAGATATTTTTTTAAATTATTATATGCATGTGCACCCATACCACAGGAACGGTGTGATCCAAAATCAATCGCCAATGTATCTGGTTTTTGATGATTTAAAATCGCCTGTACTCTTTCTCTTGAAGTCATACCATATATCCTCCATTTTTCATTTATAAATCAGATGTTTTGCCGAAGTCTGCGGCAAATTGATATTTTCATAATTACTTACTTGCATATGCGAATCCAGCTTCAAAATTCTTATTGAGGAAGATGAAGAAGAGGATTGTCGGAATTGATGCCACTACGCAGGCCATCAACATTGCCGGTGCATGACCCGTGTTCATAAGGGACAAGGAAGCCATAACCGGTTTGATATTCTGGGACTTTGTAAATGTCAAACCAAACATCAAGTCATTCCAACAGAAGTTAAACTGCTGAAGTAAAACGATGGAAATCGGTGCTTTTGCCATAGGCACAAATATTTTCAACAGAATCTGCAGATCCGTAGCCCCATCCAGTTTGGCAGATTCACAGATCTCATTCGAAATTCCGATAAAGAAGTTTCTCAAAACAAACATGATGAACGGTATACAGATCGCTGTATAAAACAGAATCATACCTAATCTCGTATCATAAAGTCCAAGTTTGGAGTATCCCTTAAATACAGGGATCAGATACACCTGGAACGGGAAAATCGTTCCGCTGTAAATCACCATGAACCAGAACATTTTATGTTTGATTTTCAGGTGTGCAATTCCATAAGCTGCCAGTGTACCAATGATTACTGCAAATACAGCACCGCAAAGTGCATAGATAAGACTGCTGAACATTCCCTGGAAAATCTTTGCATTATCTCTGATATATTTGATATTTTCTAACAGATAATTTCCTTCCGGAAGTGCCCAGAAACTTCCCAGATTATATTCAACCTTGCTCTTAAACATGTTCATCACAGTCAGGATAACAGGCATGATCCAGATGATTCCCAGTATTCCAAGTACAGTATTGATAATAATTTTATTTCTTTTACTTGTTCTTCCCATGGCAGCCTCCTATTCTTCTTTAAAGGTATTCCTTATATTGAAATAAGAAACAATTACTACTATGATCGTCAGGATAATCGCAACAGCTGTACCACGTCCATAATTATTTCGAATAAATGATTCTTCATACATAGTCAGCGCCAATGTTTCAGATGTTCTGTAAGGACCACCTTTTGTCATGATCCAGATATTATCAAATGTCTTGAAACTATTAACCATGGACATCAACAATACAACCACGATCGTTGATTTTAACAAGGGGAATACGACCTTCGTATACATCTGAAAGGTATTTGCTCCTTCAATTTTCGCAGCTTCGATCGGAGATGCCTCAATATTGTTCAGACCCGAAATAAAGAGAAGCATATTCAGTCCCAACCCCTGCCATACACCTGACAGAATCATAACAAAGGTATTTACATAAGGAACTGAAAGCCAGTCAAATACCAGATTATCAAAGCCCAAAAGACCCAGCACATAAGGAAGACCACTGATTGACAAAATAGCTGTCATCAACAGACCGCCAACTGTTCCGGACAGGGCAGAAGGGAAATAGAAAATATTTTTAAATCCTGATTTCCACGAACTTTTTGTAATCATTATTGCAAACAGGAGCGGCAAAGCAAATGACAAAACCAAAGAACTTGCCACCCATATAATTGTATTCATAACTGAAGTAAGAAAGTTTTTATCTCTGAACAGATCCAGATAATTCTGAAATCCTACAAACTTCATTGCAGAAAATCCATCCCACTCAAAAAAACTTAGTGAAAAGGCATAAATAATCGAACTGATAAAGAAAACCGTAACAAACAAAACAGCCGGTGCTATATATAGATAGTCTTTATATTGTTTCAATGAAAAAGATTTTTTCTTCGTATCTACTTTTCCCTGTGTCATTCGGTCTTTTTACCTCCTTCTGTATTTGATAACAGGTTTCGGATAAAGCTCTCACTCCATCCGAAACCTGCGGGTTCATTCATTATTTACCGAATACTTCGTCTGCTTTTGTCTGAATTGTGCTCAGTGTATCTTCAGCAGAAGAATTCATAAGCTGGAACTTCATAAGTTCGTCAAGTGCGAAATCTCTCAGTTCATCCGGTGTATTCTCATAATATCTCAGTACTAACTGGTAATTATCTGCATCTGCGGTATCTGCCAGAATTTCCTGTACTACAGGTGTTTCAACACTAACTTTGCTGGTGTTTGTATATCCCAACTGCTCATAGAAAGTATTCTGTACGTCTTCTGTATACCATCCTTTCAGAACGTTCAGAGCATCTTCTTTCTGTGCGCTTGTTGCAGATACGCAAAGTGGTGAAGCCTCAAAGAAAATTGTTCTCTTTCCGCCATCCATAGTCGGAACTACGAAAGTATCAATATCTTTTCCTTCTTCCATACCGAAGTCTCTCTTCATACCTGTCAATTCTACATGTGGCTCCAGCATCATAGCTACGGTACCCTGTGCAACAGATTTTCTTACGTCTGTACTATAATCCATAGGAGCTGAGAAATATCCTTTCTGCAGCATGTCTTCCCAGATTTTCATAACTTCTACTACGCGGGAATCTGTATAAGGAATGCTTCCATCACAAATGCCGTTATACAGTTCTACATCTTTTGCTGCCAGCATATTCTGGAACCAGATAAATCCACCCCAGGAATCAGATTTCAGAGCGATTGGGGTAACACCGTTGGATTTCAATGTCTCACATACTTCCAGGAATTCATCAAATGTTTCCGGCTCTTCCAGACCATACTCATCAAATACATTCTTGTTATACAGAATTGTATTGTACAGAACGCTCCATGGTGCTGCATAAATCTTACCGTCAAAAGTAAATGCATCCGCAATACCCTGAGATATTCCCGCATCAAAAATGGTTTCATTCCATACATCTGTCAGATCTTCAATCAGTCCGTTTTCAGCCAGAGTCTGAAGCTGAGGACCACTCCACCATGTAAATAATCCAGGTGCTTTAGAATCTTTGATGGTCTGCTGCATAGCTGTCTGATATGCTGCTGTATCCGGATAAGGAACCATCTCTACAGGATTTCCGGAAGCTGTCTCAATGGAGCCAAGGATTGCATCCAGCTGATCCTGCTCAATATTTGACAGTTTATCATTCCAGAACTCTACGGTTCCGCCTGATGCACTCCCTGTATCTGTACTTTCAGCTACTTCTTCA
>JBJFCH010000214.1:0-12842 GCA_051888835.1 Oliverpabstia sp.
GGGAGTTCGATTCTCTCATCCCCTGCTGGAAACCGCCGTAGAACGGCGGTTTTTTTACGTTACGGAGAATGGTAAAAAGAAAGAAAGTATCTGTGCATTCAGAAATCATGTATTCAGAACAAAAACCGGAATAGAGCTACTGAATACCATGTTTGGAATTACCATACTCTCGCAGAAATAGCTTGTATCTTTTCTGTACATAACCGCGTCAGATTAAACCAGCTTTTGCACCGATCCAGTATTATGGCGTCTGTAGTAATTACACAGTCTTTATCTTGTAAAGTTCGATCCACATCATGGATGACTTGTATGTCCAGCTCTATATGGTAATTTTCCCATATAGCAGCGATCAGGCTTTTCAGACGACCGGAATTTGACACCGGAGCATCCAGATAGAAAATCACGTTTCTTATGTTAAGACGCTCCAGTGAATCGGCAATTATTCGGATTGCTTCTGGTGTAGATTCTATTAAGTGATAAGTACCTCGCAATCCTGCCAGATCCCGTATGGTTCCATCCATGCATTCAAGCAGAAGGGAGTGAGACAATGCAACTTCCAGAGTGATAATCGTATTAAAACCATCTATATGAACAGTTTTTCCGAACAATTCTGTTTCCGTACATTCTTTTTCCTTTCGTATCAGAAGCTGTGTATCGGATGCGATACTGCGCACGATAGCCAGTCTCTGGCGTTCAGATAGCAGAAAATGATTACCGACAAATACGGATGTATTTTTTATAGAGTATCCTTCATTGATCAAATAACGGATATGACTGGATGCCTTTTTTAATTTGTTGATGGATTCTTTGGAAAAATCCCGTTCATCACTTTCTGCACTGCCTCTTTTCAAATTTACATCTCCTCTTCTGATAAGAAATTAAGTTTCAGTGAAATAATTCTGCTCAAAATACAGATTTCATGGAGCTTCGCGCCACTCTATCCTCATTATATTTTATTGTAAAACGCTTCGATGGCCTCCCCCATATAAAATGTGGTTCCGGATCCATATACAGAATCAATTCCTGCTTGTATATCTTTATTACTTTTATATTCCTTTGCGGTTTCCAGCATCAGATTCGTTACATCCTTCATTTGGTATAGCTGTTTGGCAACAAAATCATATTCACCAATCAGTTCTCTCACCTCCAATGAATTGACATCGGTTCCTATTTTATCAGCAATTTTCTTTTGAATCACATCCATGCGTTTTTGATACGCAGTCAATACATCAGAATCCATCGTAGTTTTCATAGTGTCCAGAGCAGATTCTTTATCACCATACCATTCGACCACTTTCGCAAAATTTTTCTGGGCTTGTTCAGAAGAAGCATTTTTCAAAAACTGCTCTTTGAATGCATCCATACTTCCGTAATGTTCAATAAAGATTTGTTTTTGTTCTTCATTCATGTTATCGATCATACTGTCATACATATTACGAATATCATTTTCATTAAATACGGTAAAGTCCATTTTATTATCTCCTTTCAGAATGTCATCTATGCTGGCAATTAAACGTTCCACGTGTTCTTTCTTAGCAACGAGCATTTTTCGCTGCATAAATAAGATCTGGTTTTTATCAAGGGCAGGGTTTTCCATTACAGATTTGATTTCTTTTAAGGGAATATCAAATTCACGGAAAAACAATATCTGTTGTAATGTTTCAAGTGCTTTATCGTCATAAAGCCTGTATCCGGATTCACTTTTTGAAGTTGGAACAAATAAACCAATTTCATCGTAGTAGTGAAGTGTGCGCACGCTGACACCCGTAAGATCTGCTATTTCCTTTATCGTCATCATTTGTTTTGACCTCCTGTTCCTGATATAACTATCTTAATCTATGACGTTACGTGAAAGTCAATAGTTTTTATGATTTTTCGTATCGTTCACTTCAAACTTTTTTCACAATTTCCCCTTACTTTACACACATTTTACAATTAAAATATATATAGGAGGGAAACAGATGGCAAATAAAGAAATATTTGAGAGAGTGGAGAAAAAGTATCAGATGAATCAGACCCAGTATCAGCAGTTCTTAAAAGAAGCTGAGGGGAAAATTCATGCAGATCAGTATGGACTTCATACCATACGTAATATTTATTATGATACAGAAGATTATGAACTGATCCGAAGTTCTATTGAAAAACCGAAATACAAGGAAAAATTTCGAGTCCGCGGTTATGGAGAAATCAATGAGGACAGTGAAATCTTTCTTGAAATCAAGAAAAAATACGATGGTGTCGTGTATAAGCGGCGCGCGGCACTTTCTATGAATCAGGCACGCGATTTTTTGAAAAATGGAATCCTGCCGGAAAACAGCAGTCAGATTATGCGGGAAATTGATTATTTCATGAAGTTTTATCATCCTACCCCTAAAGTATATTTGGCGTATGACAGAGTGGCTTATGTAGGTAAGGAAGATCCGGAACTGCGGATTACGATAGATAGAAACATCCGAAGTCGTATGCATCGATTAGAGCTTGGATATGACGGGGAATGTCAGGTTTTGAGTCAGGATACATATTTGATGGAAATCAAAGTACCGATGGCTTATCCTGTGTGGCTGGCAAATTTGCTGTGTAATCTTCAGATTTATCCGGTAACCTTTTCAAAATATGGTACTGTATATAAAAATGCAGTGTCAGAAAGAGAAATATCCTTTGGAAGACAGAAAGAATGTGTGGAATCGAATATGGAAGAGGAGAATAAGATATGTTTACAAGTATACTCAGTAGTGTAGAAGGAAGTTTAACGCTTCAGAATGCTTTATTATGTACAATAGTTTCCCTTATATTGGGACTTTTGATTGCTGTTGTTTATATGAGTCAGGGAACTCACAGCAAAAATTTTGTTGTTACATTGGTACTGCTGCCGATGCTGGTGCAGATGATTATTATGCTGGTAAATGGAAATCTGGGAACGAGTGTGGCTGTCCTTGGCGCATTCGGTCTGATACGTTTCCGGTCTGTTCCGGGAAGTTCAAAGGAAATCGCAAGTATTTTCTTTGCCATGGCAGTGGGACTTGCCACAGGCACTGGATTTCTCACATTTGCCGTTATGATGACGCTGGTAGTTGGAGCGGTATTTTTCGTATTGGGAAAAACATCATTTGGAGAAATGAAGAATGCAGAGAAAGACCTCCGAATTACGATTGCGGAGAATTTGGACTACACAGAAATATTTGATGATATTTTCCAGAAGTACACAGGAAAATGTGTGTTGCAACGGGTAAAAACCACTAATCTGGGAAGTATGTATGAACTGGATTATCATATTACGCTTAAAGATCCCAAACAGGAAAAAGAGATGATTGATGCTATCCGGTGCAGAAATGGGAATCTGACGATTGTATGTGGAAGACGGAATACGGTTCAGGATGAGTTGTAGGAGGGGAAGCAGTATGAAAAGAAATGTGAAACTGGCGAGAATATTGGCGATATGGATGAGTCTGGCTCTTGTGATGGCAGGCTGTGGTGAGAGTAATACGACGGAGGAAAACAGTAAAGAGGCTGAAAAGGCAGAAAAGGAAGAAGCAGCAGATACAGGAGAAAATGAAAGTACTGCAGAGGTTCAAGAACATGCGGTGGAAAGTACAGTGACACTGACAGAAGGAAAATATAGTGAGGAAAAGCTGGATGATACCTGGGATGAAACGAAAGCAGTAAAGGTACAGTTAAGTGGAAACAGTATATCTGCGGAAGGTTCAAATATAGAAGTTGATGGAAGTAAGATAACGATAACAGGTGAAGGCACATACTTGATTTCCGGGGAACTGGAAGACGGACAAATCATCGTGGATACGGACAAAGATACGTATGTAAAACTGGTCTTCAATGGTGTGAATATCTCCTGCTCGGATTCAGCCCCTGTTTATATAAAGGGAGGAAATACTATCATTACTCTGGCGGAGGGGTCAGAAAATACAGTTACAGATGGTGAAACATATTTGTATGAAGAAGATGATGACGAACCAGGTGCGGCTATTTTTGCAAAAGATGATCTGACATTCAACGGAACAGGATCCTTGACAGTAAATGGAAATTATAATAATGGTATTCAAAGTAAAGATGATTTGAAATTCGTGAATGGTGTATATATAATTAATGCAGAAGATGATGGAATGGTCGGAAAAGACAGTGTATCAGTAAAAAGTGGAAATTTTACAATTGTGTCCGGCGGAGACGGGATCAAATCTACAAATATAGAAGAAACAGATAAGGGATATGTATTGCTTGAAAACGGTTCTTTCCGGATTACATCAGATGGGGATGCCATTCAGGCAGAGACAATGCTTCGAATCAATGATGGAACATATGAGTTGGTGACCGGCAGCGGCAGTGGGAATAGTAAGGCAGAAACTGACGGGGATACAAGTACAAAAGGCTTGAAATCCTATGTGGATCTGATTATAGCTGGCGGAGAGTATTCTATGGATACTTGCGACGATGCAGTACACAGCGGTCAAAATGTACAGATTGACGGGGGGAATTTTGTAATAATAACAGGGGATGACGGTATTCACGCGGAAGAAAATCTGGTGATCAATGGTGGGGAGATTGATATACAGCAAAGCTATGAAGGTATCGAAGGATTTGCCATTGTGATAAATGATGGAGATATCCGGGTAGTTTCAAAAGATGACGGAATCAATGCCGCAGGCAGTGATGGAAGTACGGAAGTACCGAATAATAATTTCAAACCGAATGCTTCTGCAGAGGAACCAACAAATACGGGAACCGATGGACAGACAGATGTGCAGGTCAACGATCAGATGCCGGAAAAACCGCCTCTTTTACTGGATGAAGATCAAAAAGAAGGAATGGGGGCAAATCCACAGGAAGTGGATGAAAACGGTGGTATGCCTGAAAAACGCGGGGAAATGCGCGGTAATAAACCGGATATGAGCGGTGACAACGGAGCAATGCCGGATGATGGTACTATGCCGGGAGAAAATGCGGATATGCATGGAGGCGGAAATATGCGCGGCAATAAAGGCGGAATGCCGGGAGAAGACCAGGGAGCTTCCCTTACGATCAATGGTGGAACTGTGTATGTAAATGCAGAGGGAGATGGTCTGGATGCCAATGGTGATATTTTAATGACCGGAGGAGATGTGACAGTCCATGGTCCAACGAATGGAGGCAACGGAACATTGGATTATGGTGCTTCCTGTAAGATTAACGGCGGAACCTTCCGGGGGGTGGGAAGTGCAGGTATGGCACAAAATCCGGATGAAGATTCTGAACAGCCGATTATCGTCTGGAATATGGAACAGCCTGTAGAATCCGGTATGACTATTGTACTGAAGGACAGCAGCGGAAAAGTAATAACGGAAATTACAACAGAGAAGAAGGTACAGTGGTATGCTGTTTCATCACCGGAGCTTGTAAAAGGAGAAACATATACGATCAGTGTTGGTGATACTGAAAAACAGATAACTTTATGATATGACAATGAGGGTATTGCAAATTGGCAATACCCTCTTCATTTTTATCAAAATATATGATATTCTATAACTATCTATGGGCAGCTTTTGAATTATGCTCAGGAGAATGGAGGCATTCTATGAAATTAACAAAATTATTGGAACGTTTGGAATATACATGTCTGCAGGGGACGATGGATCATGAGATTGAAGAAATCGTTGCCGATTCCCGTAAGGCAAAGGAAGGCTCTCTTTTTATCTGTATCCGGGGAGCTGTGGTTGACGGACATACATTTGCGCAGGCAGTGGCTCAGCAGGGAACGAAAGTTATCGTTGTGGAGGAAACGGTGGAGATGCCGGAGGATGTGACGGTGATTCAGGTGGAGGATACCCGTTACGCCATGGCTGTGATTGCAGCTGCATATTATGGATATCCGGGGGATCACCTGAAAGTGATCGGAATTACCGGAACCAAAGGAAAAACCACAACTACGTATATGGTAAAATCTATTCTGGAAAATGCCGGATATAAAGTGGGACTGATCGGGACAATCGAGACGATCATTGGAGATACTGTGATTCCATCAGCCAACACAACGCCGGAATCTCTGTTAGTTCAGAAGTATTTTCGTCAGATGCTGGATGAAGGCTGCGATTGTGCTGTGATGGAGGTTTCTTCTCAGGGATTGATGCTGCATCGGACAGCAGGATTTCAGTTTGAGATCGGTATCTTTACCAATATTGAGCCGGATCATATCGGACCGAATGAACATACCAGTTTTGAGCATTATCTGGAATGTAAGAAGATGTTGCTTCGTCAGTGTAAAATAGGAATTGTCAACCGCGATGATGAACATTTTGAAAAAATTGTGGATGGTCACACCTGTACACTTGAGACTTATGGATTTTCACCGAAAGCTGATTTACGGGCAGTAAATCCAAAACTTGTGACAGGAAAAGGCACATTGGGGATTTCTTATCAGCTGGATGGACTGCTGCATTTCCCGGTTGAGATTGATCTTCCGGGCAAATTCAGTATCTATAATTCACTGACTGCTATCGCTATCTGCCGTCATTTTAATGTATCTGAGGAAAATATCAGAAAAGCGCTGAAGGTAGCTAAAGTGAAAGGCCGTATTGAGATGGTGAAAGTTTCAGACGAATTTACTCTGATGATTGATTATGCACACAATGCCATGAGTTTGGAAAGTCTTTTGACAACATTGAAAGAATATCATCCGAATCGGCTGGTTTGCCTGTTTGGATGTGGCGGCAATCGTTCCAGAGACAGAAGATTTGAGATGGGTGAGGTGTCCGGAAAACTGGCTGATCTTACGATTATCACTTCAGATAATCCGAGAAATGAAGAACCCCAGGCAATTATTGATGATATCAAAACCGGAATCAGTAAAACGGATGGTAAATATGTAGAAATCATTGACCGAAAAGAAGCGATTGCCTATGCGATCCATCATGGTCAACCGGGAGATATTGTAGTACTGGCAGGCAAAGGACATGAAGATTACCAGGAAATTAAAGGAAAGAAATATCCTATGGATGAAAGGGTATTGATTCAGGAAATCCTGGATGAAGATGCCGGGAAGCGGTAAAGGCGGATCGGATGAGTGAACAGAAATGGTTTGCCGATATTATTGTTGATATTACCAGCGAAAAACTGGATCGTACCTTTCAGTACAGAATTCCTTCTGAGATGGTGGAAATTCTGAAACCGGGAATGCAGGTTTCGGTTCCGTTTGGCAGCGGAGGAAGGACAATTCGGGGATATGTAATCCAGATCACAGATCATCCTTCTTATGAAATAGAAAAAATGAAAGAGATCCTGTCAGTGGAAGACAATACCAACAGTATAGAATCTCGCCTGATTGCACTTGCAGCATGGATGCGAATGCAGTATGGATCTACTATGATTCAGGCATTAAAGACGGTACTTCCAGTGAAACAGAAGATCAAACAGCGGGAGGAACGTTGGATTTCTCTGAAAATCACAAGAGAAGAAGCAGAAAAACAGCTGGAAGTTTATAAGAAAAAGCACCATGTGGCCAGACAGAGGATTCTGGAGGCGGTGTTGGAAGAGGGAGAATTGTCTTATACGCTGGCTGTCAATAAACTTCACGTGGCGGCAGGTGTACTGAAGACTATGGAAGACCAGGGGATTCTTCGAATCCAGTCCCGCACAGTGTATCGGAATCCGGTGCAGGAAGCAGAGTGTGAATCGGAAGTTTTTACACTTACGGATGAGCAGCAGAGAATTACCGATGCGATTCTGGAAGGATGGAAACAGAACGATAACAGACCCTGTCTGATCCGGGGAGTTACAGGAAGCGGAAAAACACAGATTTATATGGAACTGATGGACAAAGTTCTTAAAGAAGGCAGACAAGTGATTTTGCTGATACCTGAGATTGCGTTAACCTATCAGACAGTTTTACGATTTTATCATCGGTTTGGAGACAGAGTTTCGGTTCTTCATTCCCGGTTGTCACAGGGGGAACGCTCAGATCAGTTCGAGAGGGCAAAAAAGGGTGAGATTCAGATAATGATCGGGCCTCGGTCTGCATTGTTTACTCCGTTTCCTGACCTGGGTCTCATTCTGATCGATGAGGAACATGAAACTTCTTATCAGAGTGAGACTACACCCTGTTATCATGCCAGGGAGACAGCCATTGCAAGGGCAGAGCTTGAGAACAGTCGGGTGGTGATGGGAAGTGCGACACCGTCGGTAGATGCCTATTACAGGGCAAAACAGGGAATATATCGCCTGTTTGAAATAGAACATCGATATGAAAACAGAAGCCTTCCTATTGTATATACGGTGGATCTCAGGGAAGAATTAAAAGAAGGAAATCGTTCGATTCTGAGCAGAAAATTACAAATGGGCATTGAGGACAGACTTCGGAAAAATGAGCAGGTGATGTTATTTTTGAATCGTCGGGGATATGCGGGATTTATGTCATGCCGTTCCTGCGGAAGTGTGATGAAATGTCCGCATTGTGATGTATCTTTATCGCTGCATCGTCATGGGCGAATGGTTTGTCATTACTGCGGATATGAAACAGGACAGCCGGATCAATGTCCCAGATGCGGATCCCCTTATATTGGAGGATTCCGGGCAGGAACTCAGCAGATTGAGGATATTGTAAAAAAAATGTATCCCCGGGCGAGAGTTCTCAGGATGGATCTGGATACTACCAAAAAGAAGGAAGGACATGCGCAGATTCTTTCTGCATTTGCCAATCAGGAGGCAGATATTCTGATCGGTACCCAGATGATTGTGAAGGGGCATGATTTTCCCAAAGTAACACTGGTGGGAGTACTTGCAGCGGATCTGTCATTGAACATCAGTGATTATCGAGCCAGTGAGAGGACATTTCAGCTTCTGACACAGGCTGTGGGTCGGGCCGGAAGGGGAGAAATACCGGGAGAAGCGGTGATACAGACCTATCAACCGGAACATTACAGCATACAGGCGGCAATCCGTCAGGATTATCCCGGATTTTATCAGGAAGAAATAGCGTATCGTCAGTTGATGTCCTATCCTCCGGTATCCAATCTTTTTGCTGTAAGAGGCAGCAGTATGGATGAAGAACTTTTAACTGCAGGTATGGGATATATCAGGCGATTTCTTCGGAAAGTCGACGTGGGAGGACATCTGCAGATGATCGGACCGGCGGACGAACCGGTGGCAAAGGTAGCCGACATGTACAGACAGGTACTGTACGTAAAACATGAAAATATGGAACAGCTGCTGAGAGTAAAAGACAAACTGGAGCAGTATGTAGAGATCAACAGCGGTTTTAAAAATATAAGGATACAGTTTCAATTTAATAATTAATTAACAGAAAGAAAATGGAGGATGCAGAATGGCAATTCGTAAAATCAGAATTATGGGTGATCGTATTTTAACAAAAAAATGTCGCCCGGTAGATGAAGTGACACCGAAAATAAAAACCCTGATCAAGGATATGCTGGACACCATGTATGACGCATATGGAGTGGGGCTGGCAGCACCACAGGTGGGAATTTTAAAGAGAATCGTTGTAATTGATGTCGGTGATCGTCCGTGGGTACTGATCAATCCGGAAATTACGGAAACTTCCGGTTCACAGACCGGTGATGAAGGATGTCTGAGCCTTCCTGGAAAATCAGGTACAGTTACAAGACCAAATGTGGTTACAGTAAAAGCATATGATGAAAATATGGAGCCATTTACTTTGACAGGAGAGGGATTGCTTGCAAGAGCTATTTGCCATGAATGTGAACATCTGGATGGTATCATGTATGTGGAACATGTGGAAGGTGAGCTTCATGATAATCAATATGACGAACAGGAAGAGGATGAATAATTAATGAGAGTTGTTTTTATGGGAACTCCGGATTTTTCCGTGGGAACTTTACGAGAACTGGTGAAAGCGGGTCACGAAGTTGTTGGTGTGGTGAGCCAGCCGGACAAACCGAAGGGAAGAGGTAAAAGCCTTATGCCCACGCCGGTTAAGGAAGCCGCACTTGAACTGGGACTTCCGGTATATCAGCCGAAAAAGGTCAGAGAGCCTGAGTTCATAGAGATATTGCGAAAACTGGAGCCGGAAGTTATCGTGGTGGTGGCATTCGGACAGATTATACCGCAGGAAATTCTGGATTTGCCGCCTTATGGCTGTATCAATGTGCATGCTTCACTTTTACCCAAATATCGGGGAGCGGCACCGATTCAATGGGCCGTAATTGACGGAGAGGCTCAGTCAGGTGTCACGATCATGAAAATGGATACTGGTCTTGATACGGGTGACATGATTACTAAAGTGGTTGTGCCGATCACAGAAGAGGAGACAGGCGGAAGCCTGTTTGATAAGCTGAGTGAAGCAGGAGCAAAGCTTCTTGTGGATACTCTTCCGTCTTTGCAAAACGGTACGGCAGTGTACGAAAAACAACCGGAGGAAAGTCCCACGCCTTATGCAGCTATGATTCAGAAGCAGATGGGAAATATTGACTGGAATCGTCCGGCTGTGGAGATTGAGAGGTTGGTACGTGGATTAAATCCATGGCCCAGTGCTTATACAAAATTGAAAGGCAAAACGCTGAAAATCTGGCGGGCACAGGTGATACAAGAGTCAGAGAATGATATGACTTTTGTTCCCGGGTCGGTACTTCAGGCGGATGCTCATGGATTTCGGGTGAAAACCGGGCAGGGAATACTGAATATAACGGAGCTTCAGCTTGAGGGAAAGAAAAAAATGGATACTCCGGCATTTCTGCGGGGGTATACTGTAGAAACAGGAAGCGTTTTATCATAAAAGAAGATAACCTGGACTGATTGAGAAGAAAAGAGGAGAGAGCAGATGTATTATGGAATGGGTTATAGAATGTATTTTGATCCCACATACGTACTTGTACTGATTGCTGCATTGATTGCAATGGCAGCTTCCGGTTATTGTACCTCAACAATGAGACGATACAGCCGGGTCAGAATTATGTCAGGTGTGACAGGACAGGAAGCGGTGGAGCGTGTTCTGCATGCAGCCGGAATCTATGATGTGGGACTTTACAGGCTGGGTGGCACAGGAAGTTCATTTTACCGGTATGATAAAACAATTCATTTGTCTGAAGATCTGTTTGCTCAGCCCAGTATTACAGCTGTAGCTACAGCTGCTCATGAATGTGGACATGCCATGCAGCATGCCGGTGGATATGTGGTCAATCGGGTGATTAATTTTGTAAACCCGGTGGTACAGATCAGTTCCAATGCGGCGATACCGATTTTTATTCTGGGATTGATTTTTTCTCTGGAACCGCTGCAGACTTTGGGAATCATACTATTTGGGGCAGTTGTTATCTTTCAGCTTCTGACTCTGCCCTGTGAGATGAATGCATCCCGGAGAGCGATTGCTATGCTTAAAAGTACGGGGATTGTTCGAACAGAAGAAGAAATCAGAGGTGCCAAAAAAGTGTTGTTTGCTGCAGGTCTTACGTATGTGGCAGCACTGGCCGGAGCACTTCTTCAGTTACTGCGTTTAATTATTTTATCCGGAGGAAGAAGACGTGACAATTGAATCTGATGTAAGAGGCGCAGCCCTTGAAATACTTCTGGAAATTATTCAGGGAAATGAATACAGCCATATTGCTGTTCGCAATGCCCTTGATAAAATGCAGTATCTTCCCAAGCAGGAAAGAGCATTTATCAATCGGCTTGTGGAAGGAACATTGGAATACATGCTTCGGATTGATTATGTGCTGGATCAGTATTCCAGCGTAAAAGTAAAAAAAATGAAGCCGGTAATCCGTAATATTCTCCGTTGTGGAGTGTATCAGATTTTGTTTATGGACGGTGTTCCGGATTCGGCGGCATGTAATGAAGCGGTTAAACTGGCACAGAAAAAAGGATTTTACAGTCTGAAAGGGTTTGTTAACGGTGTTTTGCGAACTGTGTCCAGAGAAAAAGATCATATTGTATATCCGGCCAGAGAAAAAAATCTGTCAGAGTACCTTTCTGTATGGTATTCTATGCCGCTGTGGCTGGTGGAAAGATGGCTGAGAGAATATGGACCGGAAATAACGGAGACGATGCTGAAAGAATTTCTGGCGGATCGTCCGACTACGATTCGATGTCAGCTTTATCGAATGGATCCTGAACTGACAGTGTCCAGCTTGATAAAACAGGGAGCTAAGGTGGAAAAAGCACCATATCTTCCTTATGCATGGTATTTGTCTGATTACAGTCATCTGGCCGGACTGAAATCCTTTGTTATGGGGAGGTTTGTGGTACAGGACATCAGCTCCATGCTGGTTACAGAGGCTGCGGCTCCTAAAAAGGGAGATTATGTGATCGACCTGTGTGCTGCACCTGGTGGAAAGAGCCTTCATGTTGCCGATAAGATGGAAGGATATGGTCATGTGGATGCCCGGGATTTGACGGACTATAAAGTGGAACTGATTCAGGAAAATATAAAGCGGACAGGTGCAATCAATATCGCAGCCAGTAAAAAGGATGCTACAGTAAGAGATAAAGAATCTCTGGAAAAAGCGGATATTGTACTGGCAGATGTTCCGTGCTCCGGGTTAGGGGTCATTGGAAAAAAGACAGACATTAAATACCGGGTGGATCAGGATAAGATTCAGGAGCTGGTAGTTTTGCAGCGGCAGATCCTACATAATGCAGCGTCCTATGTAAAACCGGGTGGAACACTGATCTATAGCACCTGTACCATCACAAAAGAAGAAAATATTGAAAATGTGCAATGGTTTCTGGAAAACTATCCTTACAAACTTGAGAGTTTGAATCCATATCTGTGCGAAGAGCTGCACAGTGAGTCTACAGAAAAAGGATATCTGCAGTTGTTGCCGGGGGTTCATAAAACGGATGGATTTTTCCTGGCACGCTTTAGGAAAAAATAGAAATGTTGTTTT
>JBJFCH010000214.1:12942-40087 GCA_051888835.1 Oliverpabstia sp.
GATTCCAGAATAAGGAGTACACTATGGAAAAGCTTGATATTAAGTCTTTATATGAGGATGAGTTGAAGGAGAGGATGGTTTCTCTTGGAGAGAAGCCTTTTAAGGGGAAGCAGGTTTTTGAGTGGCTGCATAAGAAAACGGTGGGTTCTTATGAGGAGATGACAAATCTGTCTCTATCGCTCAGGAAAAAGCTGGAAGAGCAGGAACCGTTGGTGAGGCTGGAGCCCGTAGAGGTGCAGACATCTCAGATTGACGGCACACAGAAGTATTTGTTCCGTCTCGGTGATGGCAATGTGATCGAAAGTGTGTGGATGAAATATAAACATGGCAATTCGGTTTGTATATCATCCCAGGTAGGCTGCCGGATGGGATGCCGATTCTGTGCGTCAACCATAGGAGGACTCACGAGAAATCTGCTTCCCTCGGAAATGCTGGATCAAGTGTACCGGATTCAGGAGATGACCGGAGAAAGAGTATCAAACGTGGTTGTGATGGGCACCGGAGAACCGATGGATAATTATGATAATCTGCTTCGCTTTATCCGCATATTGAGTGATGAGAAAGGTCAGAATATCAGTCAGAGAAATTTGACGGTGTCTACATGTGGAATAGTACCCCGGATTCGTCAGCTGGCAGACGAAGAGCTTACGATTACGCTTGCATTATCTCTGCATGCGCCTACAGATGAAAAAAGGCGTGAGCTTATGCCTATTGCAAATAAGTATTCTTTGACTGAGGTGATACCTGCCTGCAAATATTATTTTGAAAAAACAGGACGGAGACTTACATTTGAATACAGTCTTGTAGGCGGAAAAAATGACAGTGAGGCGGACGCAAGAGAACTGGCAGCACTGATTGGCGGACTGAATTGTCATGTAAACCTTATACCGGTGAATCCGATCAAAGAGAGAAATTTTGTCCAGTCAGACAAAAAAGTGATAGAGAATTTCAAAAATAAACTTGAAAAATATAGAATAAATGTTACTATTAGAAGAGAAATGGGCAGGGATATCGATGGTGCCTGCGGCCAATTGAGAAAAAAATACATCGATATGGAGTGAGTTTAGTTAGATAAAAGGGAGAATTTGTCATGAAATCGTATTCTGTGACAGATGTGGGACAGAAGAGAAGAGAAAACCAGGATTACGTATATGCATCCGAACAGCCGATTGGAAATCTTCCCAACCTGTTTGTGGTAGCCGATGGTATGGGCGGCCATAATGCAGGGGATTTTGCTTCACGCTGCGCCGTTTCTGTGATGGTGGAATCCGTGAAAAGAGACATGAGTTTTAACCCGATCAAGATTATCCGCCATGCAATTGAGACAGCGAATGAGCAGGTATGTGTACAGGCGGATCTGGATCCACAGAAAGCAGGTATGGGAACTACTTTGGTAGCAGTCACTGTAGTCGGTCACTATGCATACGTAGCAAATGTGGGGGACAGCCGATTGTATTTGTCGGATTCCCACGATATTGTACAGATTACAAGAGACCATTCCTGGATTGCTGAGATGGTTCGAAGGGGCGAAATCAGCAAAGAGGAAGCGAGAAACCATCCGGATAAAAACATCATAACCCGTGCAGTGGGAACAGGACCTTCCGTAAGAATTGACTTTTTTGATGTGGAGTTGGAGGAAGAGACTCGAATACTTATGTGTTCCGACGGGTTGAGCAACATGGTAAGTGATGATACCATACAGGAAATCCTGTGTTCGTCAGATGATATAGAAAATTCAGCCGAAAGTCTGGTTGCGCTTGCCAATGAAAACGGCGGCAGAGATAATATTTCGGTAATTATAATTGAACCATTTACAAACGAGGTGAAAGAATGTTAAAAGAGGGAATGATTGTAGGAGAAAGATACGAGATCATCAGCAGAATCGGAAGCGGCGGTATGGCTGACGTATACAAAGCAAAAGATCATAAGCTGAATCGTCTTGTAGCAGTGAAGGTGATGAAAGCGGAATTCAGCGAAGACAGGAGTTTTATTGCAAAGTTCCGGAAAGAAGCGCAGGCAGCCGCAGGGCTGGCTCATCCGAATGTGGTAAATGTCTATGATGTAGGGGAGGATAATGGCATTTACTATATCGTTATGGAATTGGTTCAGGGTATTACTCTGAAAGATTATATTACGAGAAAAGGAAAACTGACAGTAAGAGAGGCAACCAGTATTGCCATTCAGGTTTCATTGGGGCTGGAAGCAGCTCATAGAAGCAATATTATTCACAGAGACGTAAAACCACAGAATATTATTATATCTACAGACGGTAAAGTAAAGCTGTCTGATTTTGGTATTGCTCGTGCGGCTTCTTCTAATACCATCAGT
Source organism: Oliverpabstia sp. (assembly GCA_051888835.1). Taxonomy (GTDB): domain Bacteria; phylum Bacillota; class Clostridia; order Lachnospirales; family Lachnospiraceae; genus Oliverpabstia. Next base: position 15,271 of record JBJFCH010000214.1, read on the forward strand.
TCCAATGTTATGGGTTCAGTACACTATAGTTCCCCGGAACAGGTACGTGGAGGCTACAGTGATGCGAAAAGCGATATTTATTCTCTGGGTATCACTATGTATGAGATGGTTACGGGAAGAGTACCATTTGATGGGGATACGACAGTAGCAATAGCCATCAAGCATTTACAGGAAGAAATTGAATCTCCGAGAAAGTATGTGCCGGAACTTCCGTACAGTCTGGAACAGATTATACTGAAATGTACACAGAAAAGTGTGGATCGCCGTTACAACAGTATGACAGAACTGATTGAAGATCTGAAGCATTCCCTTCTGGATCCAAATGGTAATTTTGTTACGCTTACTCCGCTTGCAAGCCATGCACAGACGGTGATGCTCTCTTCGGATGAACTGGATGCGATTCGAGAAGGACGTTCCGGTTATGCGGTATCAAAAAAAGATGAACCGGATTATCCTGAGTATGAAGATGATGACGAGGATGATGACGAAGATGACAGTGAATATGATGATGACGAAGATGACGACGAGGATGAAGGTGAAATCAGCTCTAAGCTGGAGAAAGCCATGACCATCGGTGGTTTCATCATTGGTGCGATCATTATCTGTATTTTGATTTTCTTTATCGCGAAGGCGGCCGGACTGGTAAATTTTGGCGGTAAAAAAGAAGATGACCAGCAGATTGAGCAGGAGGAAGATCTGGAAGATCTGGTAGATGAGAATGGACAGGTTCAGGTACCGAATCTGGTAAATATGACAGAAGAGAATGCACTTAGTGTTCTGGAACAGATGGGGCTGAAAGGAAATAAAATCGGTGAAAGCCAGTCTGATGCACCGGCAGGCACTATTATTTCCCAGGAACAGACAGCAGGGGACAAAGTGGATCAGGGAACTGTGATTAATTATACCGTAAGTGCCGGCACGGATTCTCCGACGGTACCGGCTGTGACGGGGCTCTCGCAGTCAGAAGCGGAGGCTCAGATCAAAGCGTTGGGATTGGAGACATCGATTCAACAAAGTTACAGTGATACTGTTCCAATCGGAAAGATTATCAGTGTGGATCCGGCGGAAGGAACACAGTTGACGAAAGGTGCTACGGTAACACTGGTTGTCAGCCTGGGTGAAGAGAATAAGCAGGTAGCAGTTCCGAGCGTGATCGGACAGGATGAGGCTACGGCTAAGAAGACCCTGAATGATAATGGCTTCCAGGTAAATGTTGAGACTACCACGGAATCTAACGGGGTAGGAGAAGGATGCGTGGCAAGTCAGGATATTCCGGCAGGAACAGAAAAAGATCCGGGAACAACAATTACTATTAAGATTTATCATGCTCCGTCAACTTCCAATGATCCTTCCTCACAGACTCCGACGGAAGGACAGGGTACAGGAGCAGTGATATGGAAATGTAATGTAAAACTGGAACAGCCGAAGAATTACAGCGGGGGACCGGTTCAGTTGACACTGGTACAGAATGTAAACGGACAGAACGTGGAATCTGTTTTCCTGGAAGGCGAGACGATTACATTCCCGTATATATTGTCTATACAGGGGGCTGACGGTGTAGAAACAGGAACCGTATATCTGAAAGAACTGGTAGACGGTACTTATGTGGAACGCGGACATTATTCCGATGTACCATTCAAACAGTCCTGAGAGGATTCATATGCAGGGTAAAATAATAAAAGGAATTGCCGGATTCTACTACGTTGATGTGGTAGAATCCGGGATTTATGAATGCAAGGCAAAAGGAATCTTCCGGAAAGAAAAAATGAAACCCCTGGTGGGAGATAATGTGAGGATAGAAGTGCTGGATCAGAATACGATGACAGGAAATCTGGTGCAGATACTTCCGAGAGAGAACCAGCTAATCCGTCCGGCGGCAGCCAATGTGGATCAGGCGCTGGTTATTTTTGCAGTCCGTCAGCCGGAACCGAATTTTGGGCTGTTGGACCGTTTTTTAATTGCGATGGAACAGCAGGATATTCCGGTTATAATCTGTTTCAACAAAAAAGATTTGGGGAGCCAGGAGGAATTGCAGAAAATCTGCGATATTTATGAACGATGCGGATATCGCGTTCTGACAGTCAGCGCTGAAAAAGAAGAAGGAATCGAACAGATCCGTAAGATCCTGGAGGGAAAGACTACCGTGGTGGCAGGTCCGTCCGGTGTGGGAAAATCTTCGATCACAAATCTTCTACAGGAAGAAGTAAACATGGAAACAGGTGAGATCAGCAAAAAGCTGAAAAGAGGGAAGCATACCACACGCCATTCTCAGCTTTTGACAGTTGGTGATCATACGTATCTGATGGATACTCCCGGATTCAGTTCTCTGTTTGTAGAGGGGATGGAAAAAGAAGAGCTGCGCATGTATTTTCCGGAAATTCGAAGATATGAAGGTGACTGTCGGTTTCAGGGATGTGTTCATGTAAATGAACCGGATTGTCGGGTAAAGGCGGCCGTGGAAGAAGGAATCATTAGTCATGAACGATATGAAAGTTATGTATGTTTGTATGAAGAATTGAAAGAAAAAGAAAAAAGGAGATATTGAGTATGTATGAATTAGCACCATCTATTTTGTCTGCTGATTTCAGTTGCCTTGGAGAACAGATTCATCAGGTGGAGAAATCCGGGATCCGATGGCTCCATATTGATGTGATGGATGGTACTTTTGTACCCAGCATTTCTTTTGGAATGCCTGTGATTGCCTCGATCAGAAAAAAAACTTCTCTTTTCTTTGATGTACATTTGATGGTAGAAGAGCCGGGGAGATATATTGAGGAGTTTAAAAAATGTGGTGCCGATCAATTGACGGTACATGCAGAGGCGTGCAGACATCTGGACAGTACCCTGAGGGAGATAAAAAAGGCAGGAATGCGTGCAGGAGTCGCTGTCAATCCGGCTACTCCGGTGTGCCAGTTGGAACATGTATTAGGATTGGTGGATATGGTTCTGATTATGACAGTAAATCCTGGTTTTGGTGGTCAGTCTTATATTGACTACTGTACGGAAAAAGTCAGAACTGTACGGAAAATGGTGGATGATCGAGGGCTTTCTGTGGATGTTCAGGTAGATGGCGGAATCAATGAAAAAACCTTGCCGACAGTTCTTGCGGCAGGAGCGAATATCATTGTTGCCGGTTCAGCTGTATTCGGATCGGATATTCAGGGAAATATTAAAAAACTTTGCAGCATAATGGGAGAGCAGGAATAAAAGTGAAGACATTAATTATTAGTGGGGGCAATATCGAAACGGATTTTGCCCTTTCTTTTATCAAAAATATTGAGCCGGATTATGTAATCGGCGTGGACAGGGGAATGAAATTTTGTTATGAGCAGCAGATTCGTCCTGATTTTATAGTGGGAGACTTTGACAGTTTACCCTATTCTATATTAGAATGGTATAAGGAGAATGGAGATATTCCTATCCGGGAATACAATCCGGTAAAAGACGCAACAGACACCATGATCGCACTGCAGATGGCACTGCAGAAAGAAAGCACTGAAATATGGATTCTCGGAGGAACAGGGACAAGGATCGATCATGTATTGTGTAATATCCATATATTGAAAAATGCATGGCTTGCAGGTGTGTCAGCTTATCTCGTAGACAGCCATAACCGAATCAGTCTGCCTGCGGAGAAGCACTTTACCATAAGACAAGCAGAACAATACGGAAAATACGTGTCATTTTTTCCGTTGGGTGAAGAGGTGGGAGGATTGACACTGAAAGGGTTTAAGTATCCGTTGGAAGGGTATTGTCTTCGAAATCTGGAAGGTCTGGGAGTCAGTAATGAAATCTCTGCGGATGTGGCAGAGGTATCCTGGGAGGATGGTATTCTGGTGATGATTCAGAGCCGGGATTAAAGAATTAATATATACAGGAGGTACAACATGAGTTTACAGGAAAAACAACAGGTACTGGTTCAGGCAGTGGAGGAGATTGCCAAAAAAGAAGGCGCATATTGGAAAGATAATGAGAAAATGCGCCGTACATTTGAGAATTGTTATGTGAGCACTGCAAAGACTACCACAAAATTTTTGGAAGAAGGGGAGGCATATGTATTTACAGGTGATATTTCTGCTATGTGGCTGAGAGATTCCTCTGCACAGGTAGTACATTATCTTCCGTTTTTAAAAGAATATCCGATTTTGAAAGAGATGGTTAAGGGACTGATTGCCAGACAGGCACGGTATATTCATATCGATCCGTACGCAAATGCTTTCAATGAAGAACCAAATGGAAACTGTTGGGAAAAAGATATCACGGAGTATAATCCATGGAATTGGGAAAGAAAATACGAGATTGATTCCCTGTGCTATCCGGTGTGGCTGATTCATCAGTATGTGGAAAATACAGGAGATCATGATGTGTTTACTTCCGAAGTAAAACAGGCATTCCGGGATATTCTGGATGTGTGGAAACTGGAACAGAATCATGAAAATTCAAATTATTCTTTTGTACGTCTGAACTGCCCGCCGTCTGATACACTAAGCAGAGATGGAAAAGGGGAGCCGGTAGGATATACAGGCATGACCTGGTCAGGTTTTCGTCCCAGTGATGATGCCTGTAAATACGGTTATCTGATACCGTCCAATATGTTTGCAACTGTGGTTTTGGGATATATGGAACAGTTTTTAAGAGAAGAGTATCAGGATGAAGCGATGGCAAAAGAAGCTTCAAAACTGAGAGAAGAGATTCAGGAAGGAATTCGCAGATTTGGAATCGTGAAAGATGATACGTTCGGAGAAATTTATGCATATGAGACTGACGGACTGGGCAATTACAACCTTATGGATGATGCCAATGTACCAAGTCTTTTGTCTTTGCCATGGCTTACATATTGCGGTAAGGATGATCCGATTTATAAAAATACCCGTGCATTTGTGCTCAGTAAAAAGAATCCTTACTATTTTGAAGGGGAAAAAGCCAGTGGAATTGGAAGTCCACACACACCGGATCAGTATATCTGGCATATAGCCCTGACGATGCAGGGACTTACGTCTGACAGTAAAGAGGAAAGAGAAGCTCTTTTGAAGACGCTTCTTTCTACAGATGCAGGATGCGAAGTGATGCATGAGGGATTCCATTGTGATAGACCGAAAGAGTTTACAAGGGAATGGTTTGCATGGGCGAATTCATTATTCGCATTGTTTGCATTGTCTATGAAGGAGTGAGATTAGGATGGATACAGTTAAAAAAATGGATAAACAGACTTTATATCGTCATGTGGGAAGCATACAGCAGGCAGCGAAGGTACGCCCTGTCACTTATACAGAGGGAAGAGCGGAACAATTGAAAGCATATGAGGTAAAGAATGGACCTCTGGCTTTTACGGTGCTGGGAGATAAGTGCCTTGATATCACGGATGTTTCTTATAGAGGAATCAATATAAATTTCCTGTCAAAACCGGGACTTATGGGAAGAAATCATTATGATACCCATGGAGATGAGGCACTGAGAAGCATTATGGGAGGACTGATGTTTACCGCAGGTCTGGAAAATATCTGCCCGCCGTGTACAAGCAACGGGAAGGATTACCCCATGCACGGACGAATTCGTACAACACCGGCGGAGCATCTGTCTGCGGATGCAGTATGGACAGAAGAGGGTTATACGATCACAGTTTCCGGTGAGATGCGTGAGGCAGAGCTTTTCGGAGAAAATATGGTGCTCAGAAGAAAAATTACCACCACTTATCCGGGAAATACGATCACGGTGGAGGATGAAATCGAAAATCAGGCATTCCGAAGAGAACCAATGATGCTTCTGTATCACTGTAATATCGGATGGCCGCTTTTGGATGAAGACTGTGAAATCGTGCTCCCCACCCGAAAAGTGATTCCGCGGGATGCTGAGGCGGAAGGTAAGGAAGGGGATTATAACCGCATGGAAGCCCCAAGAGATAATGAGCCTGAGTATGTGTTTCTACATGAACTGGCAGCTGATGAAAATGGTGAAACTTTTGCAGCAGTAATCAATCATAAACTGGGAATCGGAATTTGTATTTCTTTTAATCAAAAAGAACTGCCTTATTTTATGGAATGGAAATCATTGGCATCCGGTGATTATGTAGTAGGTCTGGAACCGGCCAATTCCAGTGTCTATGGAAGACTTTACCATGAGCAGCAGGGAACTCTTCACCATATGGAACCTTTTGCTGTTGAAAAGAAAAAGCTGGTGTTTACGTTCCTTGACGGTGAAGAAGAATTAACTGCTGTTAAGGAAAAGGCGAGACGGCTGACGGAAAACTAAAAACAAAAGGCTGACGGAAAAGGAGGGACAGCGGATGAAAAGGATAGGAAAATGGATACATGAACTGAAATTAAAATTCAGTAATATGGGGATTGCCAGAAAAATCATGTTCCTGCTTTTTGTTGTTTCTTTGATTCCGCTGTTCTGTACGATGATCGTGTATTATAATCTCAGTTCCCGGTTGGTGAGGTCGCAGACCACAGAGTTGATTCTGGCCAACCTGGAACAGTCTGCCAACAACGTAGAAAATTTCTGGCAGACCTATGAGGATATAATCCAAAGTATTTATATAGACGATTTTTATGGTGAAGAGATGCAGCCCATCAATGTATGGGACAACAATAATTATCAGTTTTCCAAATCCGAGATTACAAAGCGGCTGGAGAACATTGTTTATACAAATAAAGAGATTCTGGGAATCCTTATTGTGGGGCAGCATTATGATACCTGTTTTTATGACAGTGTTACTTCATCCAGCCAGACCAGTTTCTGTTTTGATACGGAGACAAAGTATCTGAGAGCAAATGAGCATATCAAAGAGGCTATGGAGGAGGATAAAATCGTCTATTCTTCTCTGGAACATATCAGCAGTCTGGAGTTTGGAAGCAAAGATGTATTATATATTGCCTGCCAGCTCAGGAACTTTGAAAGTTTCGATGAAAAACCAATGGGATGTGTGATGTTGTGTGTGGATGAATCTGCTCTTGAGGATATATATGGAAAGAGCAATACAAATTCCAATATCACCATGATTACCAATGAATTTGGAGATATTTTGTCCTTTCCTTCTGCTTCTCTGGCAGGGGTTAATATTTTAGAAGAGACTGTGGGTGTAAAGACGGAGAAGGCTGAAGAAACACGAAAGGAGGTTCGCATTCCCGCCGATCAGGAAGAGATTGAAAATGCAGCAACCATGTTTCTCAAACAGAGAGGATATCTGGAGGGAAAAAGGTTAGAAGCTGTCAGTAAGGAAGTGAGAAAAGGCACCTGTTATGTAATCAATGTGCAGAATTCAGACTATGCCATGCGAAATTTCCGATTTATTGTAGAAATTATGGTGATTTTTACGGTGCTTGTAGGAATTTTATGTGTAGTTCTTTCTATTGATTTCTCAAGAAATGTGGATGATTCTGTACAGCCTATTATATCTGCCATGGAAGAAGCCGATCGGGGAAATCTTCATGTGAAAATTGAGACCAGAGGAAATAGTGAGTTTTCAAGGATTGCCAGACAGTTTAATAAAATGATCGTACAGATTCGGGTATCCAATGAGCAGGAGAGAGAGGCATTGCTGAGAGAGAAGAATGCAGAAATCAAATCACTGGAAGCGCAGATCAATCCGCACTTTCTTTATAATACATTGGATGCGATCAATTGGGTGGCACTTGACCGTCAGGAATATACAATTAGCCGCATGTTGACCAGTCTTGCAACGATCCTTCGTTACAGTATACACAAAAGTAATGAAGAAGTGGAGATTCGGGATGAACTGGAATATCTGCGTAAGTATGTATATCTGCAGCAGCAGCGATTTGACTATTCTTTTGTCTGTGTCATCAACGCAGATGAAAGTATTTTGTCCTATCGGATTCATAAATTATTGATTCAGCCCCTTTTGGAAAATACGCTTGTTCATGGATTCCCGGGAAATACAGGGATGGATGAGATTCATATCCAGATCAGTGAGATCGGAAATGGTAAGATGATTCAAATCGTGGTAGAAGATAATGGCGTTGGTATGGAACAGGAAAAGGTGGATTTCTTCAATCATTTTGATTACCAGAATGAGAAAATTGAATCCAGCATCGGGGTACGAAATGTAATAACAAGGCTGAAACTGTATTATGGGGAAGAAGGAAAGTTTTACATGACATCGGGAAAAGATGGGACCCGTATTACCATAAGAATTCCCTATGAAAAATAGGAGGAGAAAAATGCGAATTGTTATAGCCGAGGATGAACCAAAATCAAGAGAAGGTCTGATCAATATTATTCATCGTTTTACGGATTATGAAATAGTGGGCGTGGCAGATGATGGAATTGAGGGGCTTGAACTGGTACTGAAGTTGAAACCGGATCTTGTGATTTCTGATATTAAGATGCCGGGACTGGATGGACTGGGAATGCTGGAAAAGATCAAGGAAAACCAAATGGATGTGCAGGCTGTGCTGCTTACCGGGTATTCGGAATTTGAATACGCCAGGAAAGCACTTCGTCTTCAGGTGGTAGAATACATATTGAAACCTTTGGAGATTGATCAGTTCCTTTCGGTATTAAAGAAAGTGGAAGGAAAAATCGAAAAACAAAATGCACGCAGGATTACACCAAATCAGTTGTTGAGAAGTTATGTGTCAGGGGATCAGTCTGAGCGGGAACGAATGCTGCCGGCATTGGAAGAAAGTCTCGGGATCAATGACAGAGTAGAATCGACAGTGATTTTGATCCGTCCCCAGAGTATTGCAAGAGAAACATATGAAGAGATTCAAAAGCATCTGCGAGGTTTGTTGGATGCACTTTGCATGGAGGATTATTATATTTTTATCCGATACGGTGAAGATGGAGGGGTATATTTGCTTCTGGTGGATACAGAACGCAACAGAAACCTGAAGACCATTCTTACCATGAGGGTTTTGCCGCCGCTTCAGGAAATATCTTCTTGTGTATGCAGCATGGCGAAAATGAAGGGTATCCGCGATATCAATCAAATCATTGATAAATTAGGAGAGCTGGTTAAATTTTCTTTTTCTGTGCCCGAGGGGAAAATCATGGACTGGGAGACAGCTCAGACAATTACATATGAGAAAATAGAATATCCGTCTGCATTGGAAAATGAAATGATTCAATGTATTCGGGCGGGTAAAAAAGAAAAATTCTTTGATATGGGAAAAGAATTTGCAGATCATGTAATAGAAAGTAGTGCTTCTCCAGACTGTATCCGAGATTATACGATACGACTGGTTGTAGGTTTGATTCGTGTGATTGGTGAAATACGTACAGATCTGAATCAGGAAGAAGAAATCAGTTACATGCTGGAGTCAATACGAAAATGTTGTTCTCAGAAAGAAATGAGGTATCAGTTTGAAAAAATACTGAAAAATATTACGCTGCCGGATGACAATTTGGCAAAAAATATTACGGAAAACGGAATCGTACTGAATGCAATTTCCTATATCAGAGAAAATTACGGAAATAATATCGGTCTTGTAGATGTGGCACAGTTCTGTAATGTCCGCTCCGAATATCTTTCCAGAATTTTTAAAGAAGAGACAGGAGTAAAATTTGTAGATTTTCTGACTAATTTTCGGGTAAGCATGGCAAAAAGAATGTTGGCTTCCGGAAAGTATAAAGTGTTGGAAGTATCGGAAGCTGTGGGATTTTCCGATCAAAAGTACTTTCAGAAAGTGTTTAAAAAAGTGTGTGGAGTGACTCCTTCCGAATACAAAAAGGAGAATTGTCGATGAATACGCGAAAGATATTGTGGAGTTCGGTTTTAGTGGCATCTGTCATGCTTGTAATGCTCTATCTGGTATTTCGGTCCTCCAGTGAGGTGGAAGAGCTTCCACAGGATAATAAAGAAGTTATTCGGATTCTGGCACCATATGAATCAAAGCTTCATCAAAATATTCTGCAGCAGATTGCAAAAGAGTACAGTAGAGGGGAAGACAGACCGGAGTATGTATTTGAATTTGTTCCCAAAGAAAAGATGAAAAAGGAACTGTCCATGAGGAGTCTGGCAGGTAAAGAAAAGGTGGATATTGTAATTTGCAGCAATACGCTGATGCCGGAGTTGATTGAGATGGATATGCTGCAGGAAATTAATGTCCCCAGTGAGCTGATGAGAAGAGTCAGAAAAAGTCAGATGTGGAGCAGCACAAGAAAAGATGGTAAATATTATGGTATTCCGTTTACGTGTGATCCATATGTGCTTTTTTATCGAGCGGATGTTTTTGAGGAAAATCAACTGGAAGTACCACAGACATGGGAGGAACTGATGGAATGTGGGAAAGTGATCCAGAAAATGGGTGTGAAAAGCATAGGGATTGCCGGTAAAAGAGAGACGGAGACAGCCAATGTTTATCAACTCCTGCTTTATAGCATGGGAGGAAATTTCAGGAGTATTTCTCAGAATACCGGTGTGGAGGCATTTGATTATTTCTGGAAAATGGCAAGATATGGTATGCTCAGTAAAGAAATGATGAATTATACTCAGGAAGATCTGGCAAGAGAATTCGCAGAGGGAAAGATCAATATTATGATCAATCAGATGAGTTCGGTGAGTATATTGAGAACCAATCGTATCTCTTTTTCAGTAGGGATGGACAGAATACCGGATGATGTGGCTGGGGGTGTATTTCTTTACGGGGATAATATAGGTCTGACAAAAGATGCGAATCCTGACGCCTGGGACTTTGTGATGTATCTGATGGAAGCGGATGTTTCGGAAAGAATCTGCAGTTCGATGGATACGCTGCCTGTTTTGGAAGGGGTTGAGTATCAGCAAAACAAAAAGATATATTTGAAAGATCCGGAAAATCTGCTGGAAGATGCGAGACTTCTGGAAACTTTTTCCGGATGGACGCAGATGAGTGAGAGTATCGCCAGTGGAGTGTATAAAGTTGTGGAAAGTAATCAGGTGAGTACCAGACTGACAGCTTTGGAAGTACATGATTTAGTGCGAACTGCTATAGTATCGGGGTAAATTTTTGGCGAATGTCAAGAATTTACCCCTTTTTTAAAAATTTGAAATATACAAACCGACTAAAAAACGATAAGATAAGCACAGCTTGAAACGGCAATATAAACAAAAAGCAAAGGAGAGATAGCTATGAAAAAGAAACAGGTAGTAAGTATTTTGCTGGCATCTGTTATGGCACTCAGCATGACAGCATGCGGTGGCTCTTCAAGCAGCAACTCTGCAGCAACAGATGACAAAGCAGCAACAGATGATGCAGCATCAACAGACGATGCAACAGATGACAGTGCATCTTCAGGAGAAAAACAGAAGATCACAATCTGCTGGCGTGATGACGGAACTGATATTGAGCTGAATGCAAACTATCAGCAGATGCAGGCAGCTTATGAACAGTGGGACAAAAAAGATCAGGTAGAACTTGATTTCGCTCCGATCACTGCTTCCGAAGGTGATTACTTTACAAAGATCGCTCTGCAGCTTGCAGATCCATCCACCTGTCCTGACCTGGTATGTGAAGATACTTTCCAGCTTCCAAATGATGTAAGTGCCGGTTATCTGACAAATCTGGATGAGTATCTTGCAGATTATGCAGACTGGAATGATGGAAAATATTATGAATCTATGGCAAAAGCTGTAACAAGCTCTGACGGTTCTGTATATGGTATTCCGTACTGTACAGATACACGTGGTCTTTTCTATAACAGAACAGTTCTTCAGAACGCAGGTGTAATCGCTGAAGGTGAGGACTGGGAGCCGAAGAGCTGGGCAGACATCATGGATGCATGTGCTAAGATCAAAGAAAATTGCCCGGATGTAGTACCATTTGGATGTAACTCCGGTGTTGCTACAGGTGAAGCTACTTCCATGCAGACATATGAAATGTTGTATTACGGAACTGGCGAAAGATTATTGGATGACAATAATAAATGGATCGTAAATAGTGATGGAATCAAAGCATCTCTGCAGTTCCTGTCTGACATTTATACAAATGGATATGGTGCTCCATTGTCTGTAGTATTGAATGGACAGGGTTCCACAACTCTTGAGAGAGAATATCTGCCACAGGGCAAACTTGGTATCCTTTTGGATGGTATCTGGATTACAGGTGCTTGGAAAGATACTGGAGCAGCACCATGGGATGGATATGAAACAGAATGTGGTCTGGCAGCTATGCCTACAAGCGAAGGACAGGATCCTGGAACCGTAACACTGGCAGGTGGCTGGGCATACTCTATTCCGGAAAATGCAGATGCAAAAGATATTACCTGGGAATTCATCACTGAAATGATGAAACCGGAAATCTATAAACAGTACATTCTGCAGGCTGGTAACATTGCAGTTAGAACAGATACAGCAGAAGATGCTGACTATGCTGCACAGCCATTCTTCTCAATCGCTACCGAGTTCCTTGAGACAGCAGATTTCAGACCACAGAATGATCAGTACTCTACCGTATCCACTTCTATCCAGAAGATGGTTGAGTCTGTTGTATCCGGTACAAGTCCGGAAGATGCAATGGCACAGTATGCTACAGATGTTGCACGTGATGTAGGAGACGAAAACGTAGCACAGTAATCTGCAGTTGAAAGATTCGAATAATTGAAGATTAATGGGCGGGCAGCAAATCTGGCTGTTCCGCCCATTCTTTAAAGATAGGAGGAAATGGGTATGGCAAAACCAAATCGTGCGGCGATGATTAAAGATCAGGCGAAGAAATCTGTTCTGCTGATACCGGCAGCAGTTCTTTTGATCTGTTTCTTCATTGTACCGATTATATTGACTGTTTATTATTCGTTTACAAACATGGCTCTGACCGGTGCCAATGCGAAGAATTTTCAGTTTGTAGGTTTCTCAAACTATATAAAAATGTTCAAAGACCCTAACACATACAATGCGATCAAGAATACGTTGATATTCTTGGTGGGAAGTTTGTTAGGACAGAGCGTACTCGGCTTTATCATTGCTTATCTGATGAAAAATAAAGCGAAAGCTTTCCGAAGTGTAGTTGGACCCTGCATCCTGGTTGGATGGGTTATGCCGGAGATTGTAGTATCTCTTTGCTGTTTGGCTTTCTTTGATATGTCCGGTACTATGAATAAGATGTTGGGACTGTTACATATTCCGGCTGTTGAATGGATTTATGCACATCCGATGATGACAGTAGTTATCGCCAATGTATGGCATGGTACAGCGTTCTCCATGATGAACTTCCAGTCTGCACTGGATAATGTATCCGGTGATATCGAGGAAGCTGCCCGTGTAGATGGTGCAAACCGTATTCAAACTTTGATTCGTATTATTGTTCCGTGTATCAAAGATACTATTGCTACCAACACCATGCTGAATACCCTGTCTACTCTTGGTGTATTCGGTCTGATCTGGGCTCTTACAGGAGGTGGTCCGGGTTCTGCAACTACAACATTGTCCATCTACATGTACAATGCAGGTATGAAGAACTTCCAGCTTGGTCAGGGTACTGCTATTGGTATGTTGCTGTTGATGGTAGGCGCTGTATGTAGTGTGATCTATACCAAAGTTGCTAAAGAAGACTAGGAAAGGAGATAAAGAAAATGAGTGAGAAAACAACAAAAGCGATTCATTATGTGATTTTGACGATCATTGCCATTGTCTTTATCCTGCCCCTGGTATGGTTGATTCTGGCTTCTCTGGATTCCGGAGCAAATCAGGCATTAAAATGGCCGACGACTTGGACTCTGAATAATTTTATTTCTGTACTTACAGATACTAAAAACCTGAGAGGATTTGGCGTTGGTCTTACAATTTCTTTAAGTCAGTCACTGATTGTTGTGGTGGTATCCGGTCTTGCCGCTTACCCGCTGTCACGTTATGATCTGAGTTTTAAGAAACCTTTGATGTATGTAATCCTGTTCATGACAGCACTTCCTATGATCGCTGTTATCGTGCCGGTATACAAAATGTTTCTGAATCTTGGACTGCTGGACAGTATCCCAGGAGTTATCCTGTATTTATCCGCATCCGGTCTTCCATATGGTATCTGGCTGATGAAGAATTTCATGGACGGTGTACCGGTAGAGTTGGAAGAAGCCGCATGGGTGGATGGAGCGACCACCATGCAGTCTATTCTTAAAATCGTGGCTCCTCTGATGTTCCCGGGAATCTGTGTTGTATTTATCTACACATTCTCAGGAAGCTGGGGTAACTTCTTTATTCCATACATTTTGATCAGTTCTGCTGATAAACAGCCTGCAGCGGTTATGTTGTATCAGTTCTTTGGTCAGCATGGTTCTATCGCGTATGGTCCGTTGGCTGCATATTCTATCATTTATGCTCTGCCATCTGTATTGTTGTATATCCTTTCACAGAACTACATGTCCAAAGGATTCACAATGGCAGGTGCTGCAAAAGGTTGATGATACAAAACTGACAAAATTTTATATTATAATTGAACGTGAACTGAAAAGGGGCATCAATTTATTTGATGCTCCTTTTTTTAACAAAATAAATGATTTATAGGAGGACGATATGATTTTACTGAAAGAAAGAATTGGTAAAATGCTGGAGTATCTTCAGCAGCAGGTATATCCTGAAAAAATGGAGATACCTTCTTACAAAATGACTCGCAGTGATGAAAGATTCCCTGACGTGGCACATCTTGACACTTCCGAATGGGAAGAATTCTCTACGAAACAGATCTGGGGTGGTCATAGAGAGTTTTACTGGTTTGAGACTTTTGTGACAGTACCGGAAGAGTTTGCCGGTAAATGTGTGGTATATGAGATCACCACCGGAAAAGAGGGAGACTGGGATGCTACCAATCCGCAATTTACAATTTTTGTAGATGGTGTACTTCGCCAGGGACTGGATATCAATCACAGAGAGATTATCCTGTCAGAAAATGCAGAGGCTGGGAGAACTTATCGGATTATCCTGTCTGCATTTACCGGAGATCAGAATTTCAGCCTTAGACTGGATTCCGCATTGAAAGTTCTGGATCGAAAAACAGAGAAATATTATTATGATCTGAAGGTGCCTTATGATACCGCAAGACTGCTTTCTGATGAAGATCCGGCATATATCACAATCATACAGGCAATCAATGAATCCTTGAATCTTCTGGACATGAGAAAAGAAGGTTCGAAAGAGTATTATGACAGCCTGGAGAAAGCTCAGGAATATATCACCAAAGAATTTTATGAAAAACACTGTGACAGTGAAAAATCACCGGTTATTTATTGTGTAGGTCATACTCATATTGACTGTGCGTGGCTGTGGACTCTTCGTGTAACAGAAGATAAGGCTGTCAGAAGCTTTTCGACGGTTCTGGAATTGATGAAAGAATATCCGGAATATGTCTTTATGTCCAGTCAACCGCAGCTTTATAAATATGTTCAGAAAAATGCGCCCGAAGTGTATGAACAGATTAAAGAAAGAGTGAAAGAAGGAAGATGGGAGCCGGAAGGTGGTATGTTCGTAGAGGCAGACTGCAATATTGCTTCCGGTGAGGCATTGGTTCGTCAGTTTGTACATGGACAGAGATTTTTCAAAGAAGAGTTTGATGCAGATAATTCAATCCTGTGGCTGCCGGATGTATTCGGTTATTCAGCAGCACTTCCGCAGATTATGCAGAAATGTGGTCTGAAATATTTTATGACTACAAAGATTAGCTGGAATGAGTTTAATAAGATGCCTTGTGATACTTTTGAGTGGGAAGGAATTGACGGAACCCGCGTGCTGACTCATTTTGTGCCTACCCGTGACTATGATAAAGGTGCTGTGGAAGGTGGATTTGAGACTGCTCATTATACAACTTATAATGGCTATATCAACCCGACACAGATGAAAGGTGCCTGGAAACGATACGGGCAAAAGTACCTGAATGATGAAGTGCTCTGCTGCTTCGGCTTTGGAGACGGCGGCGGCGGACCGACCAAAGATATGTTGGAGAATCAGAGAAGACTGGAAAAAGGTATCCCGGGAGTTCCCAGAACAAAGATGGCTACTTCCAGGGAATTCTTTGAGGATTTGGATCACAAGGTACGTGGTAAAAAATATCTGCCAACCTGGGTAGGAGAACTGTATCTGGAATATCACAGAGGTACCTACACTTCCATGGCAAGAAATAAAAAATATAACCGCAAATCTGAGTTTGCATACCAGAACGAGGAATTGTATGCTGTTCTGGACAGCCAGAATGCCGGAGGACAATATCCGGCTGAGAAACTGCATGAGGGTTGGGAAGTAATCCTTAGAAATCAGTTCCATGATATTCTTCCTGGTTCATCTATCAAAGAAGTGTATGATGATTCCAAAGAAGAATATGAAGGTATTCTTGCCAAAAACCGAGAAATGACAGGAAAAACGCTGGCACATATTGCGGAAAATATTAATGCGCCGAAACATTCTCTGGTTGTATATAATCCAAACAGTGCTCCGGCATTTGATCTTGCAGAGTTTACATTACCGGAAAGTATTGTCGCTCCGGCTGTGTATGACGGGGAAGAAAAACTTCCGGTTCAGAAGACAGCAGAAGGAACGTATGTATTCTTTGCAGCCGGTGTGCCGGGAAAAGGTTATAAAACCTATATAGTAAAAGAAGAAACAGATGCTGCGGATGTTACATCCATGAATGTTTCTACATCTCTTATGGAAAATGATTTCTTTGTTGTAGAATATAATGAGAAGGGTCAGTTTGCCCGGATCTATGACAAGAAAGCAGAAAGAGAAGTGCTGAAACCGGGGCAGGCCGGCAATGTGATCGTAAGCTACGAGGATCGTCCACACAATTATGACGCCTGGGATGTAAACAACTATTATAAAGAAAAATCATGGGATATCGATCAGGTATCTGCTATGGAAGTGGTAGAAAACGGACCGGTGAGAGCCTGTGTGAAAGTGGAAAGACCATATCTGGATTCCGTGATTATCCAGTATATTTATCTGTATCACGATATTCCGAGAATTGATATTCGCAATGTGATTGATTGGAAAGAGCATCAGATTTTTGTGAAAGACTATTTCCCGATTGATGTTCACACAAATGAGGCAACATTTGATATTCAGTATGGTAATGTTAAAAGGGATACTCATGACAATACTTCCTGGGATTTTGCAAAATTTGAAGTGTGCCATCATAAATGGATGGATGTATCGGAGGATGGTTATGGTGTCAGCATGCTTAACGACTGCAAATACGGTGTAAGTGTGAGAGAAGGCGTGATTGGTATGTCAATGTTGAAATCTGCCGTTTATCCAAATCCGGAAGCAGATAAAGAGGTACACGAGTTTACTTACTCGATTTATCCGCATCAGGGAGACTGGAGAACAGCAGGTACTGTGAAACAGGCATATCAGATCAATAATCCTCTGACTTCCGTATGGAAAGAAAATGAGGAAGGAACACTGGCATCTGAGTACTCTATGGTATCTTCCAATCAGGATAATGCTGTTGTAGAAGTAGTGAAAAAGGCTGAAGATTCCGATGATACAATCATTAGAATGTATGAATGCTATAACAGAAGAACACCGGTAGAACTTACCTTCGGAAAAGAAGTAAAATCTGTGGTGGAATGCAACATGATGGAGGAAGGAGCAGAACCAGTGGAATTTGCAGGTAATAAAGCCTCCTTCATGATGAAACCATATGAGATCAAGACACTTAAGGTAACATTTTAAGTATTATGAAATAAAATTGAACAAATAACAGTG
The DNA here is from genome assembly GCA_051888835.1 of Oliverpabstia sp. Taxonomy (GTDB): domain Bacteria; phylum Bacillota; class Clostridia; order Lachnospirales; family Lachnospiraceae; genus Oliverpabstia. The sequence continues at coordinate 32,900 of JBJFCH010000214.1, forward strand.
CTCCGTTTAAGAAACAGGACGCTCCCCTTCATCTAACTGCCAACTCCGACTAAAACGCTCAGGAAAGCCTTCGCGTCAAGTCTCCGTAGGCAGTGGATATTCAGGCTCGCTTGTTCCAATGTTTCTTAAACGGAGCACTGCTTTTGTTCCAGTTTTGTTCACAATACAAAATGGTACCGACTGGTAGAATACAGGTTGTATGATATGGGTGATATTACCAGGCATCTATCTGCCTCATCACGTTATAAATCACACGAAACCAACATATCAATTATCCAATCGATGCAGTTCTCGATATTCTTTCGGTGATATTCCATACTCTTTTTTAAATGCCCTGAAAAAGCTGGAATAGTCTTTAAATCCACATCTTGAATATGCTTCGCTGATCTCCATCTGTCCCAAAAGTGCGTCCCTGCATATTGCAAGTCTTTTTTTCGTGATATATTGATGGATGGAAAGTCCGATATTATCCTTAAAAACATGTGCAATATGATATTTACTCACATAAAACTCATTGGCAAGATGTTCCAGAGAAAGATCTTCATCCAAATGATCTTCGATATACTGAATCAGATTTTCATAAAGCCGTCGATTTTCTTTTGGAGTCATCGGATGTTCCATCTCATAGATAGTGCGGTTCAGATGAAGGACGAGGTCATTGACACAAAGGTTTACCTTTGCTGCCTTGCCGAATCGGTCGGATTTCAGCTCTTCAATGAGACGGAATACTTTGGACTGCAGTGCCTGAAATCCGATCACGTCATAATGATAGATATATTTACCGGTAACTGCAACGTGCTGCATCAGATAACCATAATCAGGTGAAAGCTCCATCAGCTGTTGACAATATTCACGGGTAATCCAGAAAACAAATCTGCGATAAGGTGTTTCCGGGTTGAGGACAGTGACATAATGGTGGATATCCGGCGGAAGTACGATGACATCTCCTGATTGGATCACATATTCTTTTTCGGCAATATGCATAACCATATCCCCCTGAAGGAAGAAATAAAATTCATAATACCTGTGTGCATGACTTTTTACATCGCGGGGTTGACGATCATTGTAATAATAGATTTCAAAATCTCTTGATACCATATACTGTCTGGTACTGAAAGGGGTCTGTAGATTTTTATTCATGAGATATCTCCTTAATGTAGATGGAAATGTTTCATTTATCTTAGCACATTTTCAGAATGATGAAAACTAAACATCTAAAAATCCCTTGGACATCAGTTACCATTGTACCTATAATTTTTCAATCATAAATGCGACAGCACTGATTAGAGGAAGATTGTATCATGGCTGCAAAGTCAGGTAATGGTTAAAGGCATTCTTTCATTACTTCATAAGTTCCGTTTTGCTCAATTTTTTCCAGGGTGTCAGCAACTGTTTCTGCGAAACCATCTATTTTTGTTAAGTCTTCGCCCCAGAAATGTTCATTTGAACATACGGCATAAGCCAACTGACGGGAAGTATCATTTTTATGAGCAAGATAAAATTCAAGGACAGCCTTATCATCAGAGATTGTGTAGCTATCGCCATTCGGACGTATTGCAGCAAGTCCGGCATTGGTCATTTCGTTTCCATTGTGATAAAAAGCTACATAAAGAGCAAATGATACAGTAAGACATTTCGGAAGCTTTCCTGTATTTTTGAAATAATCCTTTACAGTAGGAAGTACTCTTGCTTTCCACTTAGAGGTAGAATTTAAAGAAATGGATAGCAAAGCATGATCGATAAATGGGTTTTTAAAACGTTCTGTTACAGAATGTGCAAAGCTTTCCAATTCATTTTGCGGAAGTGTGAGTGTAGGAATAATTTCATCATAGATAGCTTTATTCATGAAACCACAGATTACTTCATCTGCCATGCAGTCACGAACAATGTCCTGTCCTGCCAGATAAGCCCCCAGAACCATTGAAGTATGTGCACCATTTAAAATACGAACTTTTCGCTGTTTATAAGGTTTATGATTGTCTGTGATTAGAACAGGAAGACCGGCTTTGGCGAATGGAAGTTCGTCTTTTAACCAGTCAGGTCCTTCGATAACCCAGAATCCAAAAACTTCACCGGTGTTGAGAACTTTATCCTCATATCCATTTGCCTGATTAATGGATTCGGCTTCATTTCTGGGATATCCGGTTACGATACGATCAACCAGAGTTGAGCAGAATACATTTTCCTTTTCTATCCAGTCAATGAACTCTTCTTCAAGATTCCACTGTTTCGCATAGTTGATGACACAGTCTTTCAGAACTTTTCCATTATCATCAATTAATTCACATGCAAGAATGATAAATCCTTTCCCTTTTACAGAGCCAAATTTTTTAAAACGGCGATACATGAATTGTGTCAGTTTACCGGGATAGCTGGTGGCCGGTTTGTCATTAAACTGACAGGATGGGTCGTAGACGATGCCTGCTTCTGTCGTGTTGCTTGTTATGTATCTAAGCTCGGGATTATCAGCGCAGGCCATCATTGTTTCATAATCATTGTATGCGTTCATACAACGACTGACACATGAAATAACCCGTTTTTTATTTGCTTTCTGTCCGTTTTCAAAACCACGCAGGTATAGTGTGTATAAACCTTCCTGTTCATTAAGATATTCGGCAACGGTTTCCGGTGCATTTTTGGGGATTGGCTGTACAATAGCAACTTTACTGTTAAAACCGGTTTTTTCATTCAGTTCATCAATAAAATAGTCTACAAAGGCGCGGAGAAAGTTTCCTTCACCAAATTGCAGTATTCTTTCGGGAGCATTTTTTAGCAAATATCCCTCATAATTTATTTCATTTAAAACTTCGTATGATAATCTCTTCATGATTCTTCTCCTTAATACGTTAATTACGACATTTCATTTGTTGATACAGGTTTGTTTTACTGAGAAATTATAAAGTCACTCCTTGTTTGAAAATTGCCATATCATGAAAACCTGCTTCTTCTGATTTTACTTTTTTCCCAGATGCTATGGCAATTACATAGTCAAAAAGTTCTGATCCCATTTCTGCTAATGTTTTTCCATCTACCAGAGAACCGCAGTTAAAATCTATCCAGTTATTTTTATGCTCAAAGAGTGCAGTATTACTGGAGATTTTAACAGTAGGAACCGGAGATGCGAATGGTGTACCTCTTCCTGTTGTAAATAAGACAATATGAGCTCCGGAGGCCGCCAATGCAGTGGAAGCCACCAGATCATTTCCGGGAGCACTAAGAAGGTTTAGTCCCTTTCTACAGACAGGTTCGCCATAAGCAAGTACACCTTTTACAGGCGCAGAGCCTGATTTCTGAGTACAACCCATGGATTTATCTTCCAGAGTAGAGATACCGCCTTCTTTATTTCCGGGAGATGGATTCTCATAAATGGTCTGGTTGTGACTGATAAAATAGTTTTTATAATCATTTATTAATGATACTGTTTTTTCAAATAATTCCTTATTTTCACAGCGATTCATTAATAGAGTTTCAGCCCCAAACATTTCAGGTACTTCCGTAAGAATCGTAGTACCACCTTTTGAAACCAGTAAATCAGAAAATCGACCTACAGCAGGATTTGCGGTAATCCCTGACAGCCCATCAGAACCACCACATTTCATTCCTACTATCAGTTCACTGCAGCTGATAGATTCTCTATGAAATTGACTGACATATTCGGATAAATCATCAATTAATTTCAAGGCATCATCAATTTCATTTTCAGACTCCTGACAAACGAGAAATTTTACACGTTCTTCATTGTAAGATCCAATGTATTTTTTTAATTCATTTATATTACAGTTTTCACACCCAAGACCCAGTACCAGGACTCCGCCGGCATTGGGATGATTGATCAAATCTGCCAGAATCTTGAGAGTGTTTTCCTGATCGCTGCCCATTTGAGAACAACCATATGGATGTGGAAAAGCTACGATAGCATCAATTGTACCTTTTTTGTAGCTTTGAGCTTTGCGTTCAATGCAGGTAGCAATGTTGTTTACACAGCCTACAGTGGGTATGATCCAGATCTCATTACGCACACCGACTTTGTCGTTATATCTTCGAAAACCTTGAAAGCAGCAATCAGCGCTGGGAATAAGGGGTGAAATCTGTGGAGTATATGTATAGGTAAGCAAATCTCCAAGACCGGTTTTCATATTATGAGTATGAATCCAGGAACCGGACTGCACAGATGTCTTCATCATACCAATAGGAGAACCATATTTTATAACTGGTTCATTTTCTGATAAAGGACAGAGAGAAAACTTATGACCTTGAGGAATATCATCCAATAAAGTGATTTTGGTTCCGTCAATTACAATAACATCTCCGGCAGATAACGGTTTCAGGGCTACCGCGACTTTATCATGCGGGTGAATTTTAAGAAATTTCTGCATATATAACGTCCTTTCTATTACAAAATATAAAATGTAAGAGCTTACATAGAACATACATCAAAAAATAAATTTAGTCAATGTGAATTTATTAAAAAAAGAAAAATGATAAAAAATTGTATAATATAAACAATTTGCAAATGGAATATTGTTGAATTTGCAAGTTAAAAAATGATTTATATTTTTAAAATAGAGTGTTATAATGAAAAAGAGTGTAAGAGCTTACACTTCATTGCTTAATAATAATCTAAGGAAGTGAAGTAATTGTGAATATCTACGATATAGCAAAATTAGCAAATGTATCCATTGCAACAGTATCCAGAGTAGTCAATGACAGTCCGAAAGTCAGTGACAAAACGAAAGAGAAAGTACGTAAAATAATGGAAGAAAATCACTATACTCCAAACGTATTTGCACGAGGACTTGGTTTGAATTCTATGAAGACAGTAGGACTTGTATGTCCGGACGTTGCTGATGCTTATATGGCAAAAGCAGTTGCTTATTTAGAGAAAAATCTGAGAGCTTATGGTTATGACTGTATTTTATACTGTAGCGGATATGATGAGGAAGATAAGAGACAGGCAGTAGAATTGATTCTGCAAAAACGTATTGATGCACTTGTACTTGTTGGTTCAAATTATGCAGGTGGGATAGATGAGGATATTTCCTATATCAAAGAAGTTGCTATGCAGATTCCTGTATTTATGATAAATGGATATATAGAAGGCGATAATATTTTTTGTATACTTGCCGATGATTATCAAGCAGTATACGATGTTACAGAAGAATTGATTTTTTCCGGTAGAAAGAGAATATTATTTTTGGGTAATTCCCATTCTTTCAGTGCCATGCAAAAATTAAGAGGGTATGAAGATGCATTAAAAAATCATAAAATGCCTGTTCTGGGAGAATTAAAGCTTTTTGCGGAAAATTCAATTTATTATACACGAGATATGCTACTTTTGCGTCGAGATCTTGATTTTGACAGTGTTATTGCTACGGAAGATGGTCTTGCTGTCGGTGTCCTAAAGTATGCCAGAGCAAGAGGAATATCTGTTCCGGGAGAAATCAGCGTTGTAGGTTATAACAATTCGGAACTTTCTATTAGTTGTGAGCCTGAACTTACTTCGGTGGATGCAAGATGTGAAATTTTATGTAAAACAGCAATAGATTCGATGATGGCATTGCTGGGCGGAGAAAAAATCAAACAGAAAACAGTGGTGAAATGCCATCTTGAAAAACGTTGTACAACTGATTTCTAATCACGAAGAAATAAAATGGAGGAAATAGAAATGAAACCATTTATGGATGAAAATTTTTTACTGAGCACAGAAACCGCACAGGAACTGTATCATGAGTTTGCAGAAAAGATGCCGGTACTGGATTATCACTGCCATATCAATCCCCAGGAAATCGCTGAGGACAGAAAGTTTGATACGATTACACAGGTATGGTTGGGAGGGGATCATTACAAATGGCGTCAGATGCGTTCCAACGGTGTGGATGAGTATTATATTACCGGAGATGCACCGGATCGTGAAAAGTTCCAGAAATGGGCTGAGACTCTGGAAAAAGCCATTGGCAATCCACTGTATCACTGGAGTCATCTGGAACTGCAGAGATTTTTCGGTTATCATGGAGTATTGAATGGAGATACGGCAGAAGAGGTATGGAATCTGTGTAATGCGAAACTGCAGGAGGATTCCATGAGTGTCCGTAATCTGATCCGTCAGTCCAATGTTACATTGATTTGCACCACAGATGATCCGGCGGATGATTTGAGATGGCACAAGATGATAGCCGAGGATGACAGCTTTGAAGTACAGGTACTCCCGGCATGGAGACCTGACAAAGCTATGAATCTGGAAAAACCGGATTATACAGAGTACCTGGAGAAACTGGGAAAAGCAGCGGATATAGAAATTAAATCATTTAAAGATCTGAAGGCAGCGCTTTCCAAACGGATGGTATTTTTTGACGAAATGGGATGTCGTGCTTCTGATCATGCGTTGGAATACGTGATGTATGCTCCGGCTTCCGATGAAGAGATTGAAGATATTTTTACCGAACGTCTGATGGGTGCACAGATCTCCCGTGAAGATGAACTGAAATTTAAGACAGCGTTTATGATGTTTGTTGCAGGGGAATATACAAAGTTAGGATGGGCAATGCAGCTCCATTATGGATGTAAGCGTGACAACAATACAACTATGTATAAAAAACTGGGGCCTGATACCGGATATGACTGCATCAATAATTATGCACCGTCCAGTGAGACTGCGGATTTTCTGAATGCACTGAATGAAGCAGGCAATCTGCCGAAAACCATTCTGTATAGTCTGAATCCAAATGATGATGAAGCACTGGGAACCATTTTGGGATGTTTTCAGAATTCCGATGCCATTGGTAAAATTCAGCAGGGTTCTGCATGGTGGTTTAATGATAATAAAACCGGTATGATGAAACAGATGACATCTCTGGCAAATCTGGGTCTTCTGGGCAACTTCAATGGTATGCTTACTGACTCCAGAAGTTTCCTTTCCTATCCGAGACACGAGTACTTCAGAAGAATCCTCTGTGAATTGATCGGAGGATGGGTGGAAAATGGAGAATACCCGAAAGATATGAAGAGTCTTGAGAAAATAATAAAGGGAATATCTTATAATAATGCCGTAAGATACTTTGGGTTTAATCTGGAGACAAAATAAAAATCGGACAGGGGACAGACCCAATCGGACAGGGAATCGGACAGGGGACAGACCCAATGTCGTTTAGTTAACAATAAAAGAAACGATTCCTGTCCATATAAGTTATT
>JBJFCH010000215.1:0-7178 GCA_051888835.1 Oliverpabstia sp.
ATTTCTTCATAAAGTTTTTTTACAACTTCCGCACTGGTCATACTTGTATTGTAAAAATGCCATCCTCCATCAGTTACAGACGGGTTCATTTCAAATCCCCAGCGTCCAAAAATATCATATGTTACAAAATCATATTTAATCAGCTCATATCCCCATTTACAGATTGTTTCCACATCTTTTTTGATATGCTCTATAACATCCGGATGAGAAGGATCCAGACCTTTGGTATGCGACAGTTTCCATTCCTCCGGAAATTTTGTAACCTGATCGTAAAGAGGTCTTATCCAGATTCCTGGATTCACACCACGCTTTTTCATCTGTGATGCCAGCTTCTTCATATCCGGAAATCTTTCATTCCCTTTTCTCCATGGGCCGCCATTATACCCATCAATCTGGTGTCTCTCCTGCCATCCATCATCCAGAATCATATATGGCCGGTAGCTGCATTTTTCTGTCAGACGTGCAATGTATTCTGTGTCTCTGAGAATATCTTCCTGTGAAGTATTTCCATACGCATAGTACCAGTTATTGCTGCCATAGACCGGTACTTTCGGAATCAAAGGAGACGGACACAAAGAACTGCAGAAAGATTTTGCCGCGTCAAATGCATTTCCGCTGTTATACAGCCGCTGAATAACAGAGCACATTTTCAGTCTGCGCTCTCCCAATAAAACCCCCTGTCCGCCACACCTTACATCCATATAGAGAGTAATTCCCGCCGTATCCGTCTGCCAGAAACACATGGCGGATGGATTAGTCATAACACCTGTGCCAAGGAATCCTCCCATATATTCAGCCAAAAAATACCACGGCATACATCTGTTGGCAGATATACCTCTCCATTCAAAATTTCCATATCCCCGTTCCCACGCATCACCCATCACTTTTCCGGAACTGAGAAGCCTTTCATTCCAGCGCAGAATCACCCACTTAACAGCCATATGTGGTGAAGAAAGCCAAATATCCGTTTTTTTCCTGCTCACTTCAACCTCAACTTGAATACAGTTTCCATAAATTTCATCCGAACGATATTCTCTCGTGATAATTTCGTTCTCTGTCCGAATGGTTATCCAATCGGGCTGTATTACCGTCTTTATTATTTCTTTCATATCATTATCCCTTTACTGCTCCGGATGCAAAACCTGCATAGATGTATTTTTGAGCAAAAATGAATCCGACAAATATCGGCAATGATACAATGATAATTCCTGCTGCAATAACCGCCCATTCTGACGAATAAGGACCCATAAATCGGTAAAGGACCGTAGACATAACTCCTTTGCTATCCGATGGCAGATACAGAAATGCCGTATAAAAATCATTGTACACATATACAATTTTTATAATACATGCTGTTGTAATCGCCGGTTTTAACATCGGAAGAATGATCCTTCCATAAATACCAAGGTAGGAACATCCATCAATAATCGCAGATTCATCCAACGATTTTGATATCTGTGAAAGATACTGTTTATACAAATAAAGGCTTACAATATCCACTCCCGAATACAACAGTACTACACTGAACAGATTGTCTACTAAACCGACAGAGGCAAAATTTCTGAAAATGATCAGATGCACGATAACACCAGGAACAAAAGATGCAATCATGTAAATCGTATCAATAATCTTTTTACCCCGAAATTCAAATCGGCAGAGGCAAAATGCGACCATTGTACACATAAGCGTCGAAAACAGACACGCAAACACGATGATAATCAAGGTATTTTTAAATCCCAAAACCACATTGCCTTTTGTAAATGCGGTAACATAGTTGCTCAAATTCGAAAATGACTCCGGCCGGGTCATGCTTCCGGTAATCAGATATTCTATCTTTGTCTTAAAAGAAGAAAGCACCACACCAACCAGAGGATAAATCACAGATAACGATACCAAAATTAAAATGACGTATTTTAATACGGTAAAGAATATTTTTTTGAATTTATCTTTAGACATAGGTTTCCTCCTTAAAGAATATATTCTTGAAGACCATCACAACTCCTGCAATCGCCAGCATGATGATAGCCATAGCACAAGCTTCCCCATACTGTCCGTACTTAAACGCTGTATCCACAAGTTTTGTAGCAAAGGTAGAAGTGCCATTCTGTCCGGAAGTGAGTACGTACGGAACATCAAAAACGGTGATTGAATTGATAATGGACATTGTTCCCATAAGTCCGACAATCATTTTGATATTAGGGAAAGTAATCGCCGTAAATTTTTTCCATGCACCCGCGCCATCGATTGCAGCAGCTTCATATAATTCCCGATCCACTGACTGCATGGTACCCAGATAAATCAGAAAGCTATACCCGATATTTTTCCAAAGAAAAATGAAGCATAGCGCAAAATTGACAGTCTTAGGATTACTGATCCAATTTTGAATGTAATTGCCGAGATGGAGAAAATTCAACAACGTATCCAGTCCACCACTCTCCTGATAAAAGATACGAAATGCCAGTGCTACTGCCACACCGTTCATAATGAAAGGGAAGAAAATAATACCTTTAAACAATTTGCCAAATCTAATATTTTCACTCATGATCACAGCCAAAAACAGAGAAATAATCTGTTGCAGGATTCCGGCTGCAAGATACATGGCTGTCGTCTTAAACACTGTCCTGTATGTATCATCCGTAAAAATCGTTATATAATTTTTTATTCCCAGAAAATCATAGGGAGTCGATGAGCCCTTCCAGTTTGTGAAGCTGTATACGAACATCATCGCAACAGGATAAATCGTAAAATATACCAGAAAAGCCAGCGGAACAATCAAAAAGCAGATAATAATTCTACGGCGCTCACGATTATATTTTAACTCTTTCTTCTTCTTCAATTTCATCACTTCCTTTTAGAATAACCGGCAGCGACTGTTGTACTTTTCCGTCACTGCCGGTCCATGTCAGATTATTTGGTAACTTTAAAAATTGGATTTCCAGAGTTCATTCAACTTATCAAACTGAGCTGCGTCCGCGTTGCCCTCCTGAACTGCAGGCAAAATAATATAGTCAAGCAGGAACGCATCGTATTGGTAAACATCGATCTTGCAGTTTCCACCCATCTCTGAGATAGCAGCATCTCTCGCCGGTGAAGAATAGAATTCCACATAGTCAAGTCCAGCCAATGATTCCAGATTTTCCTGTATAAATCCATTCTCTTTCTGAATACCGTTGGAACCAATATAAGGAGGAATATTCTCACAGAAATATCTTGCAAAATCAATAGCTTCTTCCAGATATTCCGCATTTTTATTTACACCAAGGAATAAATCATTGGCAACTCTCATACGCAGCGGACTGTCACTGCTGACATCATTCTTATATGGGAAAGGTCCAAACTGAATCGCATCCGGATTGCCACCCATTTCTTTTACCAGGTTCTGAATATACGCTACAGCCCAGGAACCTGTCAAAATAAATGCGCATTTTCCCATTGCGATAGATGCACAGGTAGTATCCCACTGATCACCGGTAACAACATCCTTTTCAACCCAACCATTTGCTGCTAAAGTTGCAAGTATTGTCTCAGCCTCTCTTAGCGGTTCTCCTTCAGACCAAGGCTCCTGATTTGTCACGATATCGTTTGCATAATCATCATCTCCTGATAAGGTGATCGCAAGATTATCCCAATAACGAATTGGCCATTCAGAACCTGCGTTCAGCCAGAATGGAATAATATCATTTTCAGCAAGCACCTTACAGCAATCATATAGTTCATCTAAAGTAGTCGGAACCTTACCTCCGTAATACTCATCCAGCACCTCCTGATTGTACAGCATTCCTTCATAGACAACACCGATGGGGAAGCCATATGCTTGTCCGTCTACATTCATATAATCACCATAATAATATTCTTCTGCCAGTTCCTCAGCATTTCCTACCGGTGCCATGTAGTTTGGCAATTCACTGACAGACAGGATAGAGGGAATTACATACACATCTTCAAAAGAATTGCCGGTCATCTTGGTTACCATCTCCTGATCGTCCTCAGAGAGCGTCCTGTACTCGATCTCAATCTCCGGATGTTCTTTCTCATATGCCTCCACAACCTCTTGTGCCACTTCATAATCATACTGATATGCAAAAGAAATGGTCTTTTTCTCTCCGCTGTCTGCACTATCACTCCCAGCACTACTATCGTCACTTTGTGTCTCAGCGCCTTCAGCAGAATCGCCCGAACTGTTTGTATTTGCCGCACTTCCGCATCCACTCATCATTCCTGCAATCATTGTTCCGCAAAGGAAAGTTGCTAATAATCTCTTTTTCATTTTAAAACCTCCAATTTAAATGTTGAATTTTCTATAGCGTTCTGTTTTATTCTTCGCGATGAATAAGTATGGTATTATAATGACGTATACATGGATTTTTTTAAATAGCTTTTTTATTGTTTTTTATGGATTTTTAGTGATTCGACATTATTTTTGTTATTTTTACAAAATAATTCCAGGATATTTTTATATATTTTGCATAATCAATCACCTTTCATCCATATTTTGTTATTTTTTATCCATACTTTTATTTACATTTTTCCATGTTTTGTTAAATAAGTGTATGTTTTCCATTTTTTTACAACTATTTATTGTGTTTTTGTCCAACATTTTAAGTTGACTTTTCCATGTTTCTTACTTAAAATTCAACCAAAACAATTACTTTTTTCCATATTTACACATTAAAATCAACATTCAGAAAGGAGATCTTTATGTATCAAGATTTTATTAACATCACAGACTTTGGCGCTGTGGGTGACGGAAAAACGATAAATACCCGTTCTATTCAAGAAGCTATCGACCTGGCTTCTGCCAAACAAGGAACTGTTTATATACCTGCAGGACTTTTCATGACAGGTTCACTCAATTTGAAAAACGCATCCCTGTACCTGGAACGGGATGCTGTACTGAAAGGTTCCCCTGATCTGGCGGACTATCCTTTCATCGGCTATTACCATAATGAAATGCACGAAGTGACCAGCCTTCTCTATTCTATGAATCAGAAACATATACATATCTTTGGTTTTGGAACCATCGATTTCAATGGGAATGCTTTTTATGATACGAATACACCGGTCATTCCGCCATATTATAAAACACCACTGTCACCAGAACAGATTCTCGAATGTAATTATTATTACACGGACGAAACCCGGGTGAATCAGCCCTGCTTTTTTTTGAATGTGGAGGATCTGACTATTGACGGTATCACTCTGCTGAATTCTTCCTGTTGGACTGTCAGTTTATGTCACTGCAAAAATGTGAAAATTACAAATGTAACAATCTCTACCAGCCATAATATTCCAAACAACGACGGCATTCATATTTCCTGCAGCGATGGTGTTATCATCAGCAACTGTCATATATCCAGCGGAGATGATTGTATTGCCATGACTACAACCACCAAATGGGACGATGTATGTCAGAATATCGTCATCAGTGACTGTGTATTAAGCAGTTGTTCCAAGGCTATTGATATTGGATATCTGTACAGCCATATTCGCAATGTCACAATCAGCAACTGTACAATACAGGACAGCAACCGTGGACTCTGCATTATGGTATGCGAAGAAGAAGGATTGATAGAAAATGTCACGGTAAACAATCTTGTCATCAGCACTAAAATACATGCCGGAACCTGGTGGGGAAATGGGGAACCAATTTTGATTTTTGGAATGCAGCATGACAATGCAGCTGTATCGCACATGAATTCTCAACGAACAAACCGCCGTTGGAAGGACACGATGAAAAACATTATTATCAATAACGTGATATGTTATGGTGAGAACGCAATCGGTATCGTTGGAACAGGAAACAATGTAAACAATATTACCCTCTCCAATATCTATTTTAATTCAAGAGAAAGTGCAAATATTTCACTGAAAGGCCGAGTTCTGGACACTCTTCCCTCCCCATATTTCATCGGTGTACCGGAAGATTGTTTTCTTCAAATTGTAGGAAGTGATGGAGTGAATCTGATTAATGTAAATGGAGACGACAAGAGTGGAGTAAACCAAATATATTCTGTGCCTTATAATGAACAGATCTTTATTCCCACCGGGTTTCCGATCCAAAATCCACAAAACTGATAAAGCTGAAAACGTAAAACTTTTTCCATTGTAGTTGCCCCTAAATTTTGATAAAATATAGGCATAAATCAAGAGAGGTAATTGCAGCATTATGAATAATATTTCCGGACATACAATTACAAAAAAATATGAAGCTCTTGAGGATTTACCAAGCAATTCTATTGAATGTTCTCTCATGTATTGCGGAAAGGAAAATTGTGAACCCGGACATGCTTACGGTCCTGTTATCCGGCATCACTATATGATGTTCATTATCACCAATGGGAATGGATTTTTTCGATCCGATACACAACGATGGGATTTATCAGCAGGCCATGTTTTCAGCATATTTCCGGGGGAAAATATCTATTTTGAGGCCAGCGTAACAAATCCGTGGAGTTTTGTTTTCATGGGATTTAACGGAACCAATGTGAGCGAATATCTAACAAATGCCGGTTTGACTATTGAACATCCTACCCGGAAACTCTACGAAGTTGAAAGTTACAAACCGTTGATTGATAATATGCTTGCTGCTCATGAGCTTACCTTTGCAAATTCTCTGCGGCGCAATGCTTATCTGTTCATGGTACTTTCAAACCTGATGGATGACTACAAGACACATTCTCTGGCAGGAAAATCATACGATTATCAGACTTCTGTCTATGTAAAACACACAGTCAATTATCTAGCTGAAAATTATCAGAAAAAAATACAGATTTCTGATATTGCGGATTATATTGGAATCAGCCGTAATTATCTGTCCATTTGCTTTAAAAATGAAATGGGAATTTCGCCTCATGAATATCTGACAAGGCTTCGTATCGAAAAGGCCCAAAACCTTTTGAAGAATACAAATCTCTCTATACAAGCGATATCAACACTTGTTGGATATACAGATTCTCTGGCTTTTTCGAGAATTTTTAAAAAGAAAACAAATCTCAGCCCAAAAGAGTATCGCAACAGCAAAAACGAACTGCAAATCGCCCGTATTCGGGATGAATACGTCGCAAGATCAAAGTAAAGTAAAAAAGAAATTCAGGAAATGCATGACAACACTTCCTGAATTTCTCTTCTTCACTCAACCTTTTCCACCACTTCCGGGTACCACTCCATTGCTTTTTTTA
>JBJFCH010000216.1:0-7161 GCA_051888835.1 Oliverpabstia sp.
TTACCTTCTGATCATCGCCCAGCACTACCGGAACCGCTTCTTTTGGGATAAACTTCGGCTCCACGGTAGTGATCATTTTGCCGGAACCGCTTAAAGGAAGCTGGTCGCGAACTTCTGCCTGTTTCTGTTCTTCCATTCCGGGCAGAGCGATAAGCTCCATAAATCTCCGGATGAATGTTGATTTTCCGGTACGGACCGGCCCCACCACGCCTATGTATATATCTCCGCCGGTCCGTGCCTGGATATCCCGGTATACCTGAAAATTTTCCATAAAAAAGCCCCCTTGCATATTTTTTTCACACAATCCCATGTATTGTTATAAATATATGCAAGGGGGCCGGGGGCTATTCTATCACTTTATCAATAAAATTCATTGTGAAGAAGCTCGTGCTCTTTTCCTTTCAGGAATCCATTGTACAGATTCTGGATCAATGGGTTCATATCGCACTTCTTGATCATGCTTTCATTATCTGCGGCATAGATGCCTTTCGCTCTGGCAGCTTTCGTTCTCGGGCCTGCACCAACAGGCTGTCCGCCGCCCATAACACATCCGCGTCTGCATGCCATTACCTCGATGAGGTGGTACTGTGCTTCACCGTTCTTTACACGATCCATGACGATTCTTGCATTTGCAAGACCGCTGACTACACAGATCTTTACATCGATTCCATTATATGGTACAGAGAATTCCTTGATTCCCTCTTCACCACGAACACCGCACTGTGCGATGGTCTGCATGGATTCCTGTGCCTGGTCCGGAGCAAGACGACGGAGAACTGCCTCGGTAACACCGCCGGTTACGCCGAAGATCACGCCGCCGCCGGATCCAAATCCGAATGGCATATCGCATTCTTCCGGTTCCAGCTTGGAAAGATCCAGGCCGTACTCTTTGATCATACGGATCAGCTCTGTGGTAGTAATAACGATATCCGTGTCACGCTCGCCCTTTGTCACACTGTTGGGACGGGCAGCCTCTGCTTTCTTTGCGGTACAAGGCATAATGGAAACCACAACGGTCTTCTTGCCTTTTGCATTTTCCGGATCACGGAAATACTCCTTAATAACAGCAGACATCATTCCCTGCGGAGAACGGCAGGTGGACACATTTGGAATAAACTCTTTATACTGGTCTGTGATAAGCTTCACCCATGCCGGACAACAGGAGGTCAGAAGCGGGAATGGGCCGCCTTTTTCCACTCTCTGAAGGAACTCTGCACTTTCTTCCATGATGGTAAGGTCTGCGCTGAAGTTTGTATCGTATACTTCGTCAAAGCCCATCTTGCGAAGTGCACTGACGATCTGTCCGATCGCACTCTTTCCTTTCGGAAGGCCAAAATGCTCGCCTACTGCAACACGTACAGAAGGAGCGATCTGCGCTACCACGCGGGTATTCTTATCTTCCAGAGCAGTCCATACATCGGTTCTGTTGGAATGGATCGTGATTGCACCTGTCGGACAGACAACGCGGCACTGTCCGCAGTTGACACACTCTGTGGTGCCGATTGCCTTATTGAACGCCGGAATAACCATTGCTTCAGTACCACGGTTTACGAAACCAAGGACGCCGATGCCCTGGAGCTCCTCGCAGGCACGTACACAGTTTCCGCAAAGGATACACTTGTTCGGATCACGAACGATAGATGGAGAGGACATATCGATTTCGTGCTCTTCTTTGTAATTTTCAAAACGAATGTTTCGTACTCCCAGCTTGTGTGCCAGTTCCTGCAGCTTACACTCACCGCTGTCGCGGCAGGTCGTACAGTCACGGCAATGAGAAGCCAGCAAAAGCTCCACAATTAATTTTCTGTTTTTCCTGACTTTAGCTGAATTGGTATAGATCACCATTCCATCTCTCGGTTCTTCTGAACAGGAAGCAAACGTTCTTCCTCTGTCATCTTCTACCGTACAGAGACGGCATGCACCGAAGGTGGATAATTCGGAATGGTAGCACAATGTCGGGATATCGATACCGGCATTGCGGATAACTGTCAGGACATTTTTTTCATCGGTAAATTCCACTTTTCTACCGTCAATTGTCATAAATCCCATGATAATCCTCCCTTCTATGCTTCCACGTAAATCGCATCAAAGTTACAGTTGTCTTTACAGGAACCGCACTTGATACAAAGCTCATTGTCGATATGATACGGGCTCTTAACTTTTCCGGAGATTGCGCCTGCAGGACAGTTCTTTGCACACTTGCCGCAGCCGATACAGAATTCCGGATTGATATGGAACTTGCGAAGTGCTGTACAAACCTTAGCACGGCATTTCTTGTCGCGGATATGCTCCTCGTATTCATCGCGGAAGCGTTTCAGGGTACTGATAACCGGAAGAGGTGCGCTCTTTCCAAGACCGCAGAGTGCCATACTCTGAACCATATTTGCCAGTTCTTCCAGTGTATCCAGATCAGACATTTCGCCTTTTCCGTCTACGATCTTTTCCAGGATCTCCAGCATACGCTTGGTGCCCTCACGGCACGGAACACATTTTCCGCAGCTCTCACGCTGTGTAAAGCTCATGAAGAAGCGGGCAACCTCTACCATACAGGTGTTCTCATCCATTACAACAAGTCCGCCGGAGCCCATGATGGCATCCAGTTTCTTTACGGAATCGAAATCAAGCGGGGTATCCAGCTGCTCTTCCACCAGACATCCGCCGGAAGGACCGCCGATCTGTACGCCCTTAAACGCAGCACCGCTCTTTAAGCCGCCGCCGATATCATAGATGATATGGCGCAGTGTGGTTCCCATCGGAACCTCGATAAGTCCGGTGTTTTCGATGGAGCCGGTAAGGGAGAAGGTTTTTGTTCCCGGGCTTCCCTCCGTACCGATAGTGCGGAACCAGTCTGCGCCCTGGAGGATGATCTTCGGAACGTTTGCATAGGTTTCCACGTTATTTAATACGGTCGGTTTTTCCCACAGACCTTTTTCTACCGTACGAGGCGGTTTTACACGCGGCATTCCACGTTTTCCTTCGATGGAAGCCGTAAGTGCGGAACCTTCGCCGCAGACAAATGCACCTGCACCGCGATTGATATGTAAATGGAAGTTTACGCCGGAGCCAAGGATGTTATCTCCTAACAGTCCATAGCTTTCAGCCTGCTCGATAGCCATTCTCAGACGTTTTACGGAAAGCGGATACTCAGCACGTACATAAATATATCCGTTCTCTGCTCCAACTGCATAAGCGGCAATGGTCATACCTTCGATCATCTTATACGGATCGCCTTCCATTACGGAGCCATCCATGAATGCTCCCGGGTCACCCTCGTCACCGTTGCAGACAACGTAACGTACTTTTTCCGGCTGCCGTGCAACCTGAGACCATTTCTTTCCGGCCGGGAAGCCAGCGCCTCCACGTCCGCGCAGTCCGGATTTTGTCACTTCATCAATAACATCCTGCGGCGTCATCTCAAAGAAAGCCTTTGTCATTGCCTGATAGCCGCCGGCTGCAATATACTCGTCAATAGATTCCGCATCAATATTTCCACAGTTTTCCAGAACGATTCTTGTCTGCTGATTCAGGAAAGGAATGTCAGCAGGATGCGGACAGACTTTTTCCTCATGTTTGTAGAAAAGACGCTCTACCGGCTCTCCACGAAGCACAGTTTTCTCCACGATCTCCTCGCAGTCCTCCAACTGAACATGGACATACTGGAAATCATACGGCTCAATACGCATCAAAGGTCCCAGCTCACATAATCCCTGGCAGCCAGTCTTGATCACGCCGATGTGCGGGAGATCCTTCTGCATTTCAATCTGAACACCTTCAACTTTGTCACAGAGTTTTTTCATCTCATCATAAATCTTCTGCGCTCCGGAAGCCATACATCCCGTACCGGAACAGATGAGAACGCGGCAGGTATAGGAGTCAATGTTTTGCTGGATTTCCGTTTTTTTCTTCAACAGATCTTCTTTACATGCGATACTCATGCTTTCTCACCTCTCAATTCATTCAAAAGTTCAACTGCTTTTTCCGGTGTCATTTTCGGATGTACCTCATCGTTGACCGTACAGGTCGGAGCAAGTCCGCAGGCTCCCAGGCAGGAAACCGTCTCGACGGTAAACAGCATATCATCTGTGGTATGCTTCTTGTGGCTCAGTCCAAGCTCCTTCATCATCGCTTCCTTAACCGGCATGGACTTCCTTACATGACAGGCCGTTCCATCGCATACTTTAATGATGTACTTTCCTTTTGGCTCAAAGGAAAAGTTCTCATAGAAAGTCGCAACACTGTAGGCCTTTGCTTCTGTCACCCCAATTTCAGCAGCTACGTAGGTGAGAAGCTCTCCCGGCAGATAGCGGTACTCTGCCTGGATGTCCTGCATGATGGGGATCAGCGAAGCCGGTTTGCGTCCATAGTGCTCGATGATCTCATCTGCCTTTCTGTAATACGTCTGGTCTAACATCCCATTCCCTCCTTGTGAAATTTTTAATTATTTTGTTAAATTTTCATGCAAATTTTGGTTATTTTGCACATTTCAGGATGGGTTTATTATAACGCATGTCATCACATTTCACAAGTTAATAATGTATTAATTTGTAAAAAAAAGACAAAATTCTGAGGATTTTCACTGTTGTCAGGAGAGAATAACCACCCATCCAGATTCCCCGTTCAAAGATTTAACAGGCACTAAGGAACAGGAGCAGCGATACTTTATTTCTGCGGTCCTTTGCAAACTCGCTTTGCTCAGACAGTGCACGGACCGCAGTCCATCGCTGCTGTTCCTGATCCAAGTGCCTGTAACAATCTTCTCACAAGGGGAATCTGGATGGGCGGTTATTCTCCTGCCAAACGTGAAGAAACTCAGAATTGCAGGTTCCTTCTGTAGTGAATTTCATGCTCAGAGCCACTTTCTCAAGAAATTCAGGAGAAAATCAACAGATTCGAATGACAAAAGTATCTATGGAAGAATTTTTCGTTCCCAGACCCCGGAAATCTTAAAAAGCGGGGTCTCAGGAGATGATTTTTCTATATAGAGAAAATTTGCCCCGGAAATCCAGGGTTTCTTCTGGATTTCCGGGGCAAATGGGGTCTGGAGACGCAAAAAACTTGCATGGGCCCCGCCGAAAAAACACTTAAATATTCTGGCACTTCACTGAATTTACTTACCAGAACCGTTTCATGTACTCTTCCGCTTTTTCAGTGGGAAGCTCATATTTTTCTGCAATTTTATAGACAGTCTGCCCGTAGGACAAATGAAATTCTTTACAGTTTTCTATCACAACCTGTATTCCTTTCTCTATTCCTTTCTCTATTCCTTTCTCAATCCCAGCCTTTTCAGCCTCTTCCAGTTCATCTTTCATCAATTCCTGTAATGCATTACACATTCCTCTCACCTCCACAAACTTCTTCTTGTTTGCCTTCATGATAATATCCATTATAGATTGATACAGATTATTCTCTCTGTTCTTTCCGTAATCGTCTATCAGTTTTTTTGCACTTTCTGCTTCCTTCATATCATCCGTCAGATTTTTCAGCCACAGGTTTTCCGTCTCTGAAAGCTTTGATGTAACGATAATCTGAATGGGAAAATGATCTCCTTTCACATAATAAATACCATCTTCTGGGTTTTCTATAGCGTACCCTCTTTTTTCTTTCAAGTGTTGAATAAGTTTGAATGGATACCGGGAGGATACCAGGGTTATTGTCAACTCATCCGAACAAATTTCATCTGCCGTTCCCGTATCGGCCTTGTAAAAGCAGGCGTATCCGTAAACCTTATAAAAATCGTCAATACTCAGATAGTCCTTCGGACTTTTGTACTCAATAATATTGTGTTTTCTGAATATTCTTCCTATGTTCTTCCGGACAGGCACATCTTTTTCTTTTTTAATAACAAGTACATCAATCTCCATCGGCTTTCTGCTCAGCTGATGTTCATTCTCAAAGCTCAGATTCTCCTTGTCATCTTTCAGTTCAATCTGAATCCCCGCAAAAAATGCGGGATGCCATTGCAGCGCTTCTTTTTCAGCAGGCATTTCTTTCATCTGCATTCCTCCTTTTTCATTAACTTTTGGTTATTGCAGGAGGCTTCTTTTAAGAAAACTCCTGCTGTCTGATGGATATAAAGCATGAATTTTCTAAAAGAAACAGAGCAGATACTCTGTATTGTGAATAGATTTCTCAGATATCCAAAACATCTATTTGGATTGAAAGAATAAAAAGAAAAATATGCTTTCACATATTATACCAAGTACAGTGGTGTTTGTAAATCATGGAATAAAACCATGTGGACGAATTATCCCCTGTTATCATCTATAGATTTGGCTCGCCCGAACATCTATGATGTCCCGACAGGGTCTATACAAAATTTTCGCGTCATTGGAGTACTTTTTCAGAATAATTTCACGTAAAAAGTAACATTTCCTGTCTCGAAAGTATCTATACAAAAAAAGTACTTCACCAGACCCCGGAAATCTTAAAAAGCGGGGTCTCAGGAGATGTTTTTTCTATATAGAGAAAATTTGCCCCGAAAATCCAGAGTTTCTTCTGGATTTCCGAGGCAAATGGGGTCTGGAGACGCAAAAAACTTGCATGGGCCCCGCCACAGAATTTTAACCCGATATTCCCGCTATTTCCTTAAATTATACTTATAAGGGTAGGCATGCTGGCTCTAACTTCAGAAAAAGATGTTAGAGTCAAAAGATGCCAAACGGATTGTTTCGCACTACGTACTCCCACAATTCTGAATCACAAAAATCTCCCCGGCCCGGGAGTTTCATTTTCCCGGGTCTGGGGAGATTTTTAAAATTCTTATGCATTCACTTTTCTCATAGCTGCTTCCACTACATGTCCTACCAGCACGGAAGTGGTAACGCTTCCAACGCCGCCCGGAACAGGTGTGATAGCATCTACGATCGGCTCTACAGCTGCATAGTCAACATCACCGCAAAGCTTGCCTTCTGCATTTACGTTGATTCCAACGTCGATCACGATCTGACCTTCTTTTACGTATTCAGCACCAACAACGCCTGCGCGTCCTGCTGCTACGATGATGATATCAGCCTCACGTGCTACGGACGGCATATCAACGGTTCTTGTGTGGCAGATGGTAACGGTTGCATTTTTCTTAACCAGCATCATGGCTGCAGGTTTTCCAACTACAAGGCTTCTGCCGATAACAACTGCTTTCTTGCCGGTGCAGTCAATGCCGTA
>JBJFCH010000217.1:0-7124 GCA_051888835.1 Oliverpabstia sp.
GGTCTGGCTTTCAATTCAACATTTTCCACATAACTTCTCATCACATCCAAATCTGGAACACTGAGATTTTCTTCCATGATAATATCCAATCTGGCTGGAAGAAGATGTAAGAGCTGAGAATATGCTATGCTGCCCTCACGACTTGCTGCATATGCCAGAAATTTTTTTGCTGCCTCTTTGTTTTTGGATGATTTATTCAATACATACTGCCATGTTGCAACATTGGTAATATTTTCTTTGAACAATGGAACTCTTGCTGCATGTATTTTATCTTTACCGTATACACCTGCACGCATAAAGACATCTATAGATCCACTATACATAAAAATCGATCCATACTGTCCCGATATAAATTTTTGTTCCATCTGTTCATACTGATCCACAAGCTGTTCTTTCGGCACATAATTTTCTTTCATAATGTCATGGAGATAAACTGCTGCTTCTCTGGTATTTTCATTTGACCAATCCTGGTAATCACCGCCAAACATATTAACAAACTGAGACAGATCATTATATACATAAGATTCCTCCCACGCACTTCCATAACCATAATTATGATATCCATAATTTACTGACAGAAGTTTATCAAAATTCTCTTTGGTATTTATATCATTCAGTTCAGCCTTCGAAAGATATTTTTCATTTACCCAGAACAACATAATATCCATAAGATAGGGTACGGAATAAACCTCCCCATCAATCATTGCAATCTTTTCCATGTAATCCTTCGGATAGCAGGAAAGAATTTCATCCGACATTACATCCTGTCCCAGACATTCCAGATATCCCTGTGACTTGAATTCACTCATCATCTCATCATTTACCGCAATAATATCCACAGAATCATCACCTGATGAAAGAATAGTTGAAATTTTAGCATGGCGATTATCCGCATTTTGGGGACTGGTAATAACATTAATCTTTATATGAAGTTTTTCTTCCGTTTCTTTAATAAACTGCTGAAATTCTTTCTTATTCCCATCTACATGCATCAGGGTAATTTCTTCAGAATATTCATTTTCATCCAGAACTTCCTCTTTTTGATTTTCCTCAACACCGCATCCAACACATAATAACATAATGGAACATATAAATATTAAGATCAGTTTTTTCACACCGTATCCCCCGTCACCTTATCTTGGCCAACGATCCTCTTTTTTCATAAGTGGCACAAAGTTCTGATGCGGCTCTGTCTGATACCAATAAGCTACACTTGCCACATCATCCTGACGTTCAAACAATCCTCTGTATCCCACACCAATCTGCTGGATAGTGACTTTCAGGTCTTCATCAAAGCAGACCGGATCCTGGATATGCCACCGGTAAAATCCTCTCATCGGCATGCAATCATCATTATGATATAAATTATGTATTTCTTCATCATGAGATGAATAATACGGGTATCCAAGATATGGTGTACAATAATTCTGTTCCACAGTTTTACCATTTACCTGTTTTGCAAAACTCCAGGAACCGCCAAAATAATCTTCTGTGCCTGTACCGCAAATAGTTGGATACTCTTCATCCCCATCCATATAGAACTTGATTTCACCTTCACCCCACCAGTATCTCTCCAGCGTTGTAAGCGCCATATAAGTTCCAACATAATGGCCCTTTCCTTTTACCTGGTCAAGGATTACATAATCTTTCTGAATCTGGGTAATTTTCTCACGTCTCCACTGCGCATGGAAATATGCAATATCTTCCGGCAATTCTTCATGAAGACAATAATCAACCTGATAAAAGAATGCGGGAATTGGATTTTCATGCTGATTTTCCAAAGTAATTTTGGCTTTCTTCCTGAAAGGCATCTGGAAATAGCAGTTCATACCTCTGCTTGGTACCACTACGATCGGAACTGAATTTACGATACATTCTCTTCCGAAACCACAGCAGAAGAAGTCACCAAGAGGACTTTCCACAGAGGGTTTCTCCTCATCATCCCAGTACATACGAAGCACCAGATCCCGAAGTACAAAACAATCCGCCTCTGTAGTTTTATTTGTAACGGTAATCCAGATATGGTTAATCACACCCGGCCCGTCGATTTCTGCCAAAGTAACTGTTTCCCCACTGGGAATATCTCTCAAACATGGACTTCCTTTTCTGGACGGTCCCAGATGGCTGGCAGCCATTCCGCCTTTTCCTTTTTCTCCCCGGGGATTTTCAGCATTAATTGCCCGGCTTTTCACATGCTTTGCCAATGGTAATGTTCCCAGACTTCCTGACATATCAAACATTTTTATACCTTCCTCTCTTAAGCTTTGACACCGCCTGCCATAATACCATCCATAATCTGTTTTTCAAATATTGCTACAAAGATGATAATCGGCAGAAGAATAATCCAACCCATAGCACTTACCAGATCCCACGGAACTCCATACATGTTATCCCGAAGCGGAAGCTGTACGATAGCTACGGATAATACCTGAATACCATTGGAATAATACAATGGTGTAAAGAAATTATTCAGGCAAGTAATAAAATTGATGATGCAAACTGTTGCAATGGCAGGTTTCATCAGAGGAATCACCACCTGAAACAATCTTTGTGTAAAGGTAGCTCCATCTATGGCAGCTGCCTCTTCCAGAGAAACCGGTATTTCACCTACAAAGTTATTTAAAATCAAAACCGTAAACGGGATTACCGCACTGATATACAGAATAATCAACCCCGGATAGGTATCATACAGCCCAACTTTCTGCATAAATTCATACAGCGGTCTGGCAGTAACCACTTCCGGAATCAGCATGGTAGCAAGAATAAATCCAAAAGCAACTTTAATTCCTTTTGACTGGAATCTGGCAAAGCCATAAGCAGCCATCGCACATAAAATGGTGCTGATCACCAGAGTAATCCCAACAATGAATACTGTATTTCCTATTTTATCAAGAAGTCCAACATTTTCAATCAAAAATTTGTAACTATCCAATGTGGGATGATCCGGCAAATAATCGATAGGCATTTTGAACAGTTCTCCCGGTGGTGTGATGGAAGATATAAATATCCAGAAAACAGGGAATAGAATAAAAAATGCCACGATTGCAAACAGCACCCAACGTCCTGCTGCCACACAACCTTTATAAAACTGATATTTCTTACTGTTTTTCATTAATATCCCCTCCTAATCAGAATATTTACTCATAACCCGGATATTGAACCAGCTGAAAACCGCCATAACTATAAACAACATAACAGCCAATGTAGATGCATATCCTACATTCAGATTCGTAAATGCCTCCATAGTAATACGATAAGCAATCAGTGAAGTATCCTCACCGGGACCACCGGATGTCATAGCATAAACCAAATCAAATGTAGTCAGTCTCCAGAGTGTAAACGGAATACAGAGTGTAATTACATTTTTAGTAATCAAAGGCAACGTAATTCTGAAAAAACTCTGAATACCATTCGCTCCATCAACTTTAGCAGCCTCATAAATATCACCTGATATAAACTGCAGTCCTGAAAGAACCAGAATAGCAAAAAACGGAAGATCCTTCCATAAATCCATTGCAATTACTGCTGCTCTTGCCGAGCCTGTATTGATCAACCAGTTATACTGAAAATCCGACACAAAACGACGAATCAAGTCATTGATCAGACCGTAATCGTTATTAAATGCCCATTTTGCCGCCATACCTATTACAACCGCCGGCATTGCCCAGGGAATCAACACAATTGTTCTCAGAAAACGACGTCCTCTGAATTTCATGTTCAAAATTAAAGCAAGAGCTACTCCGAGGACTATATGAAATATCATGGATACCACAACAAAAATCACTGTAAACTTAACAGATGTAATTACTTTTGCATCTTTGAATACATTTACATAATTAGCTAATCCAACAAATTCATTGACACCGGACAAAATTTTTATATCAAACAAACTGTTTTTCAAAGTTACCAGAATTGGATACAGCGTTGTAAATCCCCGGATGATTACTACCGGAAGAATCAGTATCCATGGTATCCACTTCATTGATTTTTTACTGATTGTCACCTTTTTTTCTCCTCTTACATATATTTTCGTATCTCAGGATAAAGGGCACCGCATGAAGATTTATTTCTGCGATGCCCCGATAACTGCTTTTTCTAATTTACAGAAACTGTATTCTTCCCTGTACTTTTACACAACGGTTTTTATGCACTGTATTTTTCTACCAGTTCCTGTGCTTTTACACAGAATTCATCAACAGTGATTTCGTCTTTCATACATGACTGGAAAATAGTTCCCATATCTGTAATGAATTCCATGGTCTGCGGAAGCATCGGACGTCCCTGTACATTACACTCTGATGCATATCTGCTGTACATTTCTTTTGCAGGATCTGTGTCAGGTACTACTTTTTCTGCTACATCTGCTCTTGCCGGATAACGGTCAAATGCTTTATAGGAAGCTTCCATTCCGCCTTCATCTGCCATGTACTGCAGGAACTTAATTGCAGCTTCTTTATTTTTGGAAGCAGAGTTTAATACATAACTCCATGAATCTGTGAAGATTGCTCTTTCTCCTGTTCCGCTGAAATCCGGTACCATAGCCATATGAATTTTGTCTTCTCCCAGCATACCTGCTTTTTCATAATCAGTTCCAAGTCCCCACATAAACAGACTGCCATATTTTCCGTCATTTGCCTTCGGATTCATCTGTTCGTATTTATCAGCAATCTGATCGATTGGTGTCTGACCATTTGTTACCATATCATGCATAAACTGAATTGCTTCTTTATTTGCAGGATTTGTCCAGTCAAAATAGTCTCCACCGAACATATTTACAAACTGTGCAATTTCATTGAATACATAAGTTTTTTCCCAGGAACCGCCATATCCATATCTTCCATCGCCTGATGCAGCTTCCAGATATTTTACAAAATCTTCTTTTGTATCAATAGAAGTGATTCCCACTTCGTCCATGATTTCCTGATTTACCCAAAATGCCAGATATCCTGCATATCCAGGTACTCCTACAATATTACCATCTTTATCGGTAATCATCTGTTCCAGATAACCCTGAGCAAATTCACCTCTGATATCCTCTGTCATAACAGTATCATTCAGACCTTCCAGCCATCCTGAATTTTTAAAAGAAGCACTCATCTCATCATTAATCTCAATAATATCCACACTTGCGTCACCTGTAGATAAAATTGTTGTAATTTTTTGCTGACGGGTATCGGAATCTGTCGGAGCTGCGATTACATTAATATTCAGTCCTGTTGCCTCCTCCACATTCTGAAGCCACTCATCAAAATCTGCATCTGTTGTGTTGATACTGTACAGTGTCAGATCATATTCTTCATCACTTTTTCCTGATACTGCCTCTGTACCATCTGTTGTTGATGTGGACTTATCAGAATTTTCTCCGCCACATCCTGCAAGAATTCCTGCTGCCATTGCTGCACAAAGCATAAGGCTTACTACTTTCTTCTTCATTCGTTCCTCCATTCCCGGCAACCCACTTTTTGTTTGCCGTCTGTTATTTTTGATAGGTAGAATTTACCAAAAACCAATACAAAACAAAATACAATATTTTTTGATTCATTTATATTATTTTTATCTTTGTTGAAATCCGATACTTCTTTTTTTATAATGGAAACACAGTATAACAGCTTTCAAATACTGCTGTTGTGCAGGAAAGGAATTTACAGCCATGAAAAATATTTATAAAAAACTACTCTCTATATTTTCCGGTTTTCGTACCAAACTGCTTGTGGCTTTTTTTATATGTACTTTACTTCCTTTAAGTATTATTGGAATCATTTTTTATCGTGTGACTTACGATATTGCATCTGACAGAATCATAAACTCCACCATTCTCGCCGATGACCAGTTAAACACACAGATCAATGACCGAATAAAGCAAACGGAAAATGTGGCTGATTCTATTCAGTACAATATGTATACTCTTTCTCATTACGGCAGTAATCTGGATGAATATCTTTCTGCATTTAATGAAGTTCGTAATAATATTTACCTCTATAAAACCACTTTTGGTTTCCATCATATTATGATTTTTCTTCCGCAAAACCAGATTGGAGCCACAGAAGGTCTTTATTTTTACCCAATGAAAGATTTTTCAGATTATTATCTGCCTGATGATCAACTGAAAAATCCGGGTACAGATTCTATATGGTTTTATCAGCCCAATCTAAAACTGCCTTTCGTATTATCTCAGACAGACTCAGGAAATGATGTAATTGTCTGTTGCCGGGTTTTGCGCAACCAAAGCAGCCAGGAATTGGAATACGCTTATTTGATTCTTCTGAATCCGGACGAATTTTCAGATATCTTAGAAGAAACTTTTTCTGATTCCCGAATTACCAGTTATATCATATCGGACGACAGAAAAATCATGGCACATACCGATACTGCCAAATGTGGTACCAGACTGACACAAGAAAATTTTTCATCTATTTCTTCTCATTCTGAAACTACATATATTGAAAATCAAATTCATTATCACTCTGTCCGACTGGATAACGGCTGGTATCACGTGACAGAAATTCCTGAAAAATATATCAGGGAAAATACACGGGTTCTTTTGAAGACAATTTTGATTACTATCCTCATCATGATACCGCTGACAATTTTAATCATTATTTTGATATCAGGAAATCTCACAGTACGTCTTCGCCGTCTGTCAACTGCCATGCAAAACTTTCAGCTGGGAAAAGAAATTTCCCAGGAAAATCTGTTTCCGATTTCCAAGGATCCTTCTTTTTATGATGAAATAGACACCCTGGGACTTACTTTTACCAATATGCAATCTTCTCTGAATAAAAATATGAAGTCCATTCTGGATTTGTCTCTTTCAGAGGAAAAATTAAAATATCAGCTGCTGCAATCCCAGATTAACCCTCATTTTCTCTACAATATTCTGGGAACTATTAAAACTTGTCAGAGTTTGGGAAAACTGGATATTGCCGATCAAATGATTACAGACCTGACCCGTTTTTATCGATTATCTCTGCGTAAATCAAAAGACCTTATTTCTATAAAAGATGAGCTGGAAATCGCACGACTTTATCTGGAAATGGAAAAGCTCTGCCACAACGACACTCTGTCCTGGGAAATACATGCCGAAGATGGTATAGAAAATTACCTGATTTGCAAATTTACATTAC
>JBJFCH010000218.1:0-7027 GCA_051888835.1 Oliverpabstia sp.
GCTGGTTATGGACGACGGATGGTTTGGAAAGAGAAACTATGATGACAGTTCTCTTGGCGATTGGGAAGTCAATGAGGAAAAAATAACGGGAGGACTTCCCGATTTAGTTCGAAAGGTGAATGAAATCGGCCTGGAATTTGGAATCTGGTTTGAACCGGAGATGATTTCGCCTGATTCAGAATTGTATCGAGAACATCCGGACTGGGCGATTCAGATTCAGGGAAGAGAAGCATCGCAGAGTCGTGCACAGTATGTGCTGGATCTGTCCAGAAAAGAGGTCAGAGACTATGCATATGAATGTGTGGCGAAAATTCTGCGCAGCGCCCCGATTGCTTATGTAAAATGGGATATGAACCGCCAGATTAGCGATATGGGAAGTTTTTGCCTTCCGGCAGACAGACAACAGGAATTGTTTCATCGCTATGTACTGGGGCTTTATGAAATGCAGGAAAGGCTTGTGACAGAATTCCCTGATCTGCTGCTCGAAAACTGTTCCGGCGGAGGGGCAAGATTTGACCCGGGAATGCTGTATTACAGTCCGCAGATCTGGTGCTCGGATGATACGGATGCCATAGAAAGGCTGCGGATCCAGGAGGGAACGGCAATGATTTATCCTATTTCCACTATGGGAGCTCACGTCAGTGATTGCCCGAACCATGCAGTGGGAAGGAGTACGCCTTTTGAAACACGGGGGCATGTGGCTCTGGCCGGAACCTTCGGCTATGAGCTGGATATCACAAAAATTTCGGAAGAAGAGAAAGCTCAGATTCCGAAACAGGTGGAGCTGTATCATAAATATCAGGAACTGATGCAAAAGGGGGATTATCACCGAATCCTTTCCTGGACAGATAAGAAGCCGTATGACTGCTGGATGGTCGCAGCAAAAGACGGGTCTGAAGCGTTGGTGACTTATATACAGGTTCTGGGATCGGCTATAGCGCACAGCAGAAAAATCATGTTGAAAGGGCTGACTCCGAATGCAAGCTATAGGCTGGAAGGTACAAACGAAATATACCGGGGTGAAGAATTGGAGAAGTGCGGCTTTTTAGTGCGGGATGTACATGGGGATTTTCAGAGCAGATTATATCATTTCGTTCGTGAATAGGAGTGTGCAAGGATGCAGAAAGTAAGGCAGAGTGATATTGCGGCAAAACTGGGCGTGAGTACGGTGACGGTACATAATGCGCTTTGCGGAAGGAAAGGTGTCAGCGATGAGATGCGTGCGCGGATTCAGGAAACAGCAAAAGAAATGGGATATGAACCGGCGATGAAAGCTAAGAAAAAAGATGAAAAGACAGATTCCTGGAAGATTGGCGTTATCATTGCTGAGAATTATCTGGCGCAGTATTCCACGTATTATTGGAAGATGTATCAGGAGCTTGCACTTGCGGCGACGGAAAAGAGATGTTTTACAACGATCGAAGTGCTGAAAAAGCATGCTGAAAAAGTGACGTTTGAACTGCCGGAGGCGGTGAAAGAACGAGCAGTCGACGGGATGATCGTGATCGGGGAGATCGACATGCGCTATATCCGGATATTGCAGAAGAACGCAGGGATGCCGATCGTATTTCTGGATTTTTATAATAATGAGATAGCGAAGGATGCTGTGATTGCGGACAACTTTTACGGGATGTATCAGATGACGGAGCTGTTGTTTGAACAGGGGCTGGAGAGGCTGGCTTACGTAGGCTCTATCTTTGCAACCAGCAGTATCATGGATCGGTATTGTGGATTTATGAAAGCGATTCTGGAACATCATAAAACATTGCCGGCGGAATGGCTGATTGAAGACCGTGATGAGATGGGACAAGTGGGATTTGAACTTCCGAAATGCATGCCGGACGCGTTTGTGTGTAATTGTGATCTCGTGGCGGGGATTCTGATACAGAAGCTGGAAGCGGCCGGATACCGCGTTCCGGAGGATGTCTCGGTTGTGGGATTTGACAATTTCGTGTCCCCGGGGTTCATAGATACGAAAGTTACAACTTATGAAGTCAATATGAAAGCAATGACAAAGGTGGCTTTGGACAAGCTGATCAAACAGCTGAAAGCATCCGGAAGAGGGCGGACGTTGGAAGTTGTTTCGGGGCATATATGCCTTAAAAAGAGTATTAAAATTAAATAAATCAAAAAACGCTGGTGGGCTTAATGTTAAATTAATTAATCGAGCAGATTAAAAATAAAATTAAGTTAAAACCAGCGCTATTTTGTACAAAATATCTAAAAATATTTGAAATACAATGAGATAAAGCAACGAAAATGCTGTAAAGACGAGAAAACAATTGAAAACCAGGGCCTTATGGTATAGAATTAAATTAGCTTAAAAATCAGCTAAAAAAGTAAAAGAAATGGAGGAAAAACAATGAAAAAGAGATTGCTTAGCTTAATGTTGGCGGCAACGATGGCTCTGTCTTTGACAGCATGCGGAGGAAAAGGAGGAGACAGCCAGGAGACGGCAGAGGTGCCAACCATCGACGAAATCAACGGTGAGGACTACAAAGATCTGCAGGCAGATATTAAGATCCTTACTAACAGAACGGATATTGTAGATACCGTATATAAAGGATATGCGGAAGAATTTATGAAAAAATATCCGAACATTAAAGTTACATATGAAGCGATTACTGATTATGAAGAATCATTAACACTTCGACTGACAAACGGAGACTGGGGAGATATTTGCTTTATTCCTTCTACAGTTGAGAAGAGTGAAATGGGTGAGTACTTCACACCTATGGGTGATTATGAAACATTGAACGGAATTTACAATTTTGTAACAGAAAAAACGTATGACGATACTGTATACGGTATTCCGAATGGTGGTACAGCCGGCGGTGTTGCATATAACAAGAGAATCTGGCAGGAAGCAGGAATTACAGAGCTTCCTACAACACCGGACGAGTTCCTGAATGATCTGAAGCTGATTAAAGAGAATACGGATGCGATTCCGCTTTATACGAACTTCTCAGCAGGATGGACGATGGGAGCATGGAACGACTATGTAGGTATTGCTTCAAACGCTGACCCGGACTACAAGAACAACAAGCTGCTTCATCAGAAAGATCCGTTTACAAGAAATGAGGAAATGAGCGGCCCATATGCCGTTTACTATACACTTTACGAAGCAGTGTCAAACAAACTGGTTGAAGAAGATCCGGCATCCAGTGACTGGGAATCCTCTAAAGGTATGATTAACAAGGGCGAAGTTGCAACGATGGTTCTTGGTTCATGGTGTGTACAGCAGTTCAAAGATGCAGGCGAGAATCCGGATGATATCGGATATATGCCTTTCCCAATCACTGTAAATGGTGAAAGAGCAGCTTCATCAGGCGGAAACTATGCATATGCAATCAATAACAAAGCAAGTGAAGATAATCAGATCGCTTCCATGCTGTATGTGAAATGGCTGCTTGAAGAATCTCCGATCTTTGATGATGAAGGAAGTATTCCGGCATTGAAAGGGGAACCACTTCCGGATTCTCTTGCCGAATTTGAAGGCGTTGAACTTCTTTCTGACAATGCACCTCTGAAGGGTGAAGAAAGTCTGTATGATGACCTTCGTAACACAGCAGAGGTATTGAGTGGAGATTATCCGGTTGGAGAAGTTCTGGAAGCAGCGCTTTACGGAACAAAATCTCTGGATGACCTTATGAATGAATGGAATCAGAAATGGACAGACGCGCAGGAAACCTTTGGCGTTGAAATTACAGAATAGGAAAATGTGCTGATCCCGGATGCGGGCGAATGCCCGCATCTGAGACTGCGGAAAGGAGACGGATATGAGTAATCCAAATAATACAGTGGAAAAGCAATCCTTTAAACAATGGATTGGAAGCAGAAAGATTCAGAAAAGGCTGGTAATCTTCACTTTCATGTTCATACCGCTTTTACTTCTTATGGTATTTACGTATATTCCTTTCGCCAAAATGGTTCAGTTCAGTTTTTATAATATGAAATATCTTGGAACGAGAACTTTTGTGGGGTTAAAGAATTATATTGAAGTATTTAATCGTAAAGAGATTTTTGGCTCCCTGTTTGTCAGCCTTTATTACATGGGCGGTGGAGTTGTTCAGCTTTGTCTTGCATTATTCTTTGCAACGATGATGGTATTTAAAGTTAAGGGAGAATCGTTCTTTAAAGCAACCTTGTTTTTCCCGTACTTGATCTGTGGTATTGCAGTCGGATTTATTTTTAAATTCTTCTATGCAAGAGGATACGTACTTGATACGATTCTGCAGGCATTTGGGATGAATATCAATGATATTCCGCTCTGGCTTCAGGATCAGAGTATTAACAATATTTCTCTCGCGGCAACTTCAGTATGGAGATATATGGGACAGAATCTGATTATGTTTCTCGGAGCCATGATGTCTGTGGATACGGATCTTTATGAAGCGGCATCACTGGACGGAGCAAATAGATGGCATCAGTTCCGGTACATTATTCTTCCAAGTATTAAATCGATCATTGTCCTGAATATCATTCTGTGTATCAGTGGATGTTTAAGTGCATTTGAACCTCCATACGTTATCACAAACGGTATGATGGGAACAGGTACTTACTTCGTAATTATGAACCGTCTGGCACACGAGAACCAGAAAGTAGGCCTTGCCTGCGCGATGGCAATTGTGCTTTTGATTATTATCATTATCTGTACTGTGGCACAGAAGCTGTTCTTCAAATATGTATTTGATGACGGAACAAGTGATGAATCCAAAGCTGCAGTACGTCGCAGAAAAAAAGAAGAGAAAAAACGGAAAGCAATGGCTGAGAAAGGGGGCGCAGTATAATGAAGATGAAGAAAAGAAGCATTAGTTCTATTCTTTTCAGTATTGTGAAATATGTATCTCTGATCATGGCTTCGATTGTGGCGCTCACTCCGGTTTGTGTCTGTGTCCTGACAGCATTTAAGACAAATGAGGAATATGAAGCGACTTCCGTTTTGTCTTTGCCGAAATCATTTGCATATCTTGAAAACTTTAAGATTGCGGTTGAGAAGGCAAATATGCTGAGATGTTTTGCGAATACGACAATCGTTCTGATTGTGGTTCTGAGCGTTTCCGTACTGACAGGCTCTATGTTGGCCTATGTTCTGAACCGGTTTACATTCCCGGGAAGAGGAATGATCGAGAACCTTTTCCTGTTCGCATCACTTCTTCCGGGAATCGCTATGCAGGTAACAATTTACAAGATTATGTATTCTTTGGGGCTGATCAATCATCTTTACGGATATATGATCGTGCTGATGGGAACGGATATTATTTCCATCTATATTTTCCTGCAGTTCTTTGAAAATCTGCCGATTTCGCTGGATGAATCGGCGATCATGGACGGATGTACTTATTTCGGCGTATTTTTCAAAATCCTTTTCCCACTTTTAAAACCGGCGATTATGACATCTCTGGTGTTAAATGGAGTAAGTGTTTATAACGAATACTACGCATCCAACCTGTATCTTCAGCTTCCGGAATTGAAGACGATTTCCACAGCGCTTTATACATTTACCGGACCTTACGGAAATCAGTACAACTATATTTGTGCAGGTGTGTTGATCACGATTATTCCGATTTTGGTATTTTTCCTGGTATTCCAGAAACAGGTATACAGCGGAATGGCTTCCGGTGCGGTGAAAGGCTAGAGTCTTTAAGAAAATAAAATAATTTAGAAGGGAGGCACAGTGCGTCTGCTTTGAAATAGAAGCCGGGTATTGTGCCTTGTGGTGAAGTATATGAATGAAGTTAAAATTATCGGACCTGCGGTGCCGAATGTGCCGTGGCAGGAGAAGCCGGAAAAAATGAATGGAGCACCGGTATGGCGCTATGCAGAAAATCCGATTATCGGCAGAAATCCTACAAAAGAGGTGGCGCGCATTTTCAATAGTGCGGTTATGCCGTATGGTGATGAATTCATCGGCGTGTTCAGGGGTGAGCAGACCAACGGAATTCCTTATATTTATCTCGGAAGAAGTAAAGATGCGATCCATTGGAATTTTGAAGAAGAGAAGATTCCGTTTGTGGATGAGGAAGGCAAATCTTTCATGCCGGTTTATGCATATGATCCGAGACTTGTAAAGGTAGAAGATACTTATTATATCATCTGGTGTCAGGATTTTTATGGAGCTGCGATTGGTATGGCAAAGACGACCGATTTCAAGACATTTACCAGAATTGAGAATCCATTTCTGCCTTTTAATCGTAATGCAGTCCTGTTTCCGAGAAAAATTAACGGGAACTTTGTAATGCTTTCCCGCCCCAGTGACAGTGGACATACGCCGTTCGGTGACATTTTTGTATCAGAAAGTCCGGACATGATCTACTGGGGTAAACATCGCCATGTAATGGGTAAAAGCAGTGAATGGTGGGAATCTGTGAAAATCGGCGGAGGCGCAGCACCGATCGAGACGACAGAAGGATGGCTGTTATTCTATCATGGAGTGACGGGAACCTGTAATGGCTATGTCTACAGCATAGGCGGTGCGATCCTTGATATTGATAATCCGTCTGTTGTGAAATACCGTTGTGAGAATTTCCTGCTCACACCGGAGGAGTGGTACGAGGAGAGGGGATTTGTGCCGAATGTTACATTCCCATGCGCAACGATCCATGATTCAGAGACGGGAAAAATCGCAATTTATTACGGAGCAGCTGATACGTATGTAGGACTCGCGTTTACAAAGGTGGATGAGATTGTTGCATACATTAAAGAAAACAGCGTAACCAGAGAGCCGGATACGGAAATCGGAAGAAGATAGAAGGTAAGTAAGATGCAGGCATTTGTAAATGAGATCAGAACACATTTGGAAGAAAAACTGATTCCTTTCTGGGAAGGTCTGAAAGATGAAACGTATGGCGGATTTTATGGATATATGGACTATGATCTGATCGTCGATACTCAGTACGAAAAAGGATGTATTCTAAACAGCAGAATTATGTGGTTTTTTGCCAATGCGTATGCTTTGCTTGGCGAGGAACATCTGCTTGAATGTGCAAGACATGCCTATCGGTTTATGAGAGAACATTGCATAGAC
>JBJFCH010000219.1:0-6994 GCA_051888835.1 Oliverpabstia sp.
GAGGGCCATGGAGAGAACTGCCGAAAAATATCATGTAGACGGCTTATTCGTATCGGATGATATTGGCACACAGACGGGACCGTTTTTCTCCCTGGATATTTTCAGAGAATTTTTCAAACCTTATTATAAAGAAATTTTTGACAAGGCTCATGAATTGGGGGCACACTTCTGGCTGCATACCTGCGGAAATATTGAAGTGTTTTTGCCGGAATTTATTGAGATTGGCCTGGATGTCATTCATCCTATTCAGAAATATACAATGGATGAAAGCGAGATTGCAGAAAAATACGGAGATAAAATCTGTATCTGGGCAGGCTTTGATGTGCAGAATACCATTCCTTTCGGTACGGTGGAGGCGGTGAAAAAAGAGGTGCACCATCTGAGAAAAACATTCTGGAGACCGGAGGGAAGGTTTATGCTGACCATGGGAAATGGCTCTACAGAGGACTGGAAGTTGGAGAGCCTGGAGGCATTGTATGAAGCTTCCATGGACGAAATAGATGATTTGGAGTAAGGATTCAGCTGCGATTCCTGCGATAGGAGGTCGGTGTGATTCCGAAATTGTTTTTGAATGCTTTTCGGAAGTAGCCTGTATCCAGATAACCGAGATGCTCCGCAATCTCATCAACACTCAGGTCTGTTTCCAAAAGAAGGAAACAGGCCTGTTCCATTTTTTTACCGGTATAATATTGCATGGGAGAGATACCATACCATTTCTTGAAAATATGGCTGAAATGATATTTATCCATACCTGCATAAGCACTGAGCTGCTCCAATGTAAGGGAAGCATGAGCTTGCTCTTCCATATAACGGACAGTCTGCTGCAGAACAGGAGGGATTTTTGAGCTGTTCCAGGAAGTCACCGGCCTTGCCTGGAGAATCTTCATAATCAGTCCATACATATGTCCGGAAAGCTCCAGTTCACTTCGGCCAGCTGCTGTCATGGCGAAGATTTTCAGGAATTCCTGCTCCATTTCAGGAAGATGGGTAAGGTAGGGAAGGGACTCATTTTGCTTTAATTGTTCTATTATGTTCCCGGTGCCTGCACCACGAAAATGAAACCACAGAAGATGTGTTACGTCAGTGGCATCAGAGTAATAAATATGCGCATCCATAAGGCTGATAATTCCTGTATCTCCCGGATGCAGTTCATATTTTTTTCCATATTGTTCTATATAAAAAGTTCCCTTGTAAATGTAGAAGGCAAGATAATTATAGAATGCTCTGCGGTCAATCCTGAAGTCAGGATCCGCAGTATATCCCATGCCATCAGATACTAACAGACATTTCTCTGCCCAGGGTTGTGGTGTTTTAAAATAGGAGTAACGATAGTAGTCATCTGCTTTCATAATACACGCAAGAAAATACCGTTTTCCGGCAAGTTTTTCCCTATCCTTTCCTATGAAGTATTGTATATAATTATTGTAATGAATCTGTACAAAAAGTCAATCAAAAAAGCGGAGGAATTGTAATGAATCAGGATATTAAAATTCTGCGGGAGCTGGCAAATCAATATGCGCAGATCGCTGCGGAAAATAACGAAAAAAATGTATGGAATCTCCACGCGTGTCTTAACGATCTGCATCCCATAAGACCGGTGGTGCTCATTGATGAGCTGCCATGGCATGAGTTAAATGTAGATGGCTTTTTGACGCTTCAATGTCAGGAGCCTCTGTTCAGAGATGCGGAGGATTTTATGCGGAAAACGATTTTTCGGCATAAATATTTCCCTGGGGATATGCTTGTCAAACCATATTTACCGGTGCAGAAGATCATACATACAACAGGAATCGGTGTGGAAGTGAAAGAAGAAACTCTGGCTACAGACAGGGATAATGCTGTGGTTTCACACAAATATGAAAATCAGTTTGAGTCCATAGAGGATGTGGAAAAGCTGCATAACGAAATCATTACATATGATGAAAAAAGTTCCATGAAAAGATACGAAATGCTGTGTGAGGCAGTTGGCGATATCATTCCGGTGAAGCTGGTAGGAGAGCCGACAGGATATGGGCTTGGACACAGGGCGTGGGACATTATTTCCACTTATATGAGTGTGGACAATCTTTTATACAATCTGGTAGACGAGCCAGAGATGATGCATGCGCTTGTGGAAAAACTGACAAATATCTTTCTTGACACAGTACGTCAGTATGAAGAACTGAATCTTCTGGATCCGGACAGTGCTTACTGTCATTCTTCCAGTGCGGCATCCCGGGATCTGCTAAAAGAACCTGTTGACTATCAGCATGTAAAGGCAAAAAATGTCTGGGGCAGAGGACTTGCGCAGATACTCGCCACTGTTTCCCCGGCTATGCATGAAGAATTTGAAATTGAGTATGCGAAAAAAGCGATGGCCCCATTTGGTTTGGTATATTATGGATGCTGCGAGCCTTTGGATACAAAGATTGATATTGTGAAAAAAATTCCGAATCTTAGAAAAATCTCGATTACACCATGGGCAGATATTAACCGTGCAGCAGAGGCTGTAGGGAAAGATTATGTAATTTCTGCCAAACCAAATCCGGCTAATCTTCCATATGCGGCTTCAAATCCTGAAATGATCCGGCAGGAAATCAAAACTCTGATTAAAGCCTGTGAGAAGAACGGCACACCATGTGAAATTCTTTTGAAGGATATCAGCACGGCAGGAAACAATCTGGAGAATCTGATTGTGTGGAATAGAATTGCAAAAGAAGAGGCAATAGGATAAAATAGAGACAGGGTGCCGGATAATCGGTACAATAAAAGATAACCGGAAAAGTAAAAGGAGGCGGAAGGGAGATTATTATGAAAGAAAAAAAGGAATTCAGACTTCGGTTGGTCATGACGATTGGCGGAGTAATTTTATGTGCGATAGCGGTTGGCTTTTTTAAATGCTCATTGTTTGGAATCGATCCATTTCAATGTCTGGCACAGGGAATATGGGGAAGGTCTTTCAGTGGAATCTCGTTTGGTACATATTATATGGTACTCAGTCTTATCATGCTGGTGATCGACTTAGGTCTGGGAAAAGAATATATAGGTGTATCTACGTTCATTAATATGTTCCTGACAGGATATATAGTAGATTTTTCACAAAATATAATTAATCGTTTTATACCGGAGCCTGGTCTGGCAGTACGGGTAATTATGCTTGCAATTGCAGTGGTGGTTATGTGCTTTGCATCGTCTCTGTATATGACATCAAATTTAGGTGTTTCTGTTTATGACGCCATTCCGATTATTATCTCAAAGAAAAGTGAAAAGCCATTCCGTTTTTGCAGAATCGGTTGTGATTTAATCTGTGTTATTGTTGGAGTAGTGTGTGGATTGCTGCCGGGACTTGGAACATTGATCACGGCTTTTTGTATGGGACCTTTGATTGAATTTTTTAATAACAGATTTTCGGAACCTCTTATAAATGGAGAACACATTGGGGTCAGGTAATCGAAGATTTTAAAGAATATTCTAAAATATGAATGAAATATTCGTTAACGCATGTTTATGGTACCTGTCCCCATCATTGTGTCCCCATCATTGGTAAAGATTGAATAGGGAGGTATGAGGATGGTTTATACAATAGAAAACAAATTGATACGGGAATATGATGGGGAAAAACTGCAGATCGAAACATTTGGTGAAAACAGTCTGCGGGTCCGGGTTACCCGGCTCAATTCCTTTCTGGGGAATGACTGGGCTCTGATGCCCCAGGCGGAGCAAAACGTTCAGATAACGATTATACAGAATGAGAAAGAAGAAAATATACCAAAGGTAAATTCAGAAGAACGGATTTTTGGTGACGGAGCCACAATTATTAATGGAAAGATCAAAGCCACGATTACAAAAGAAGGAAAACTCATTTTTGAAAATAATCGGGGGAAAATCCTTCTGAAAGAGCTGGAATGTGATCGCCACAGCTGTCTGGGAATTCATTCAAGAGATCTGAAGAGCCTTGCCGGTGGAAATTTCAAAGCCAGTCTCAAATTCGAATCGGATCCGGATGAAAAGCTCTTTGGTATGGGACAGTACCAAAATGGAATATTAAATCTGAAAGGCAGCTTTCTGGAACTTGCACAGAGAAATTCCCAGGCTTCTATTCCATTTGTTTATTCCAGCCGGGGATATGGGTTTTTCTGGAATAATCCTGCTATAGGCCGGGCTTCTTTTGGCATGAATAGTACAGAGTGGGAAGCGGAAAGCACGAAACAGATCGATTTCTGGATTAC
This sequence comes from Oliverpabstia sp., assembly GCA_051888835.1. GTDB lineage: Bacteria > Bacillota > Clostridia > Lachnospirales > Lachnospiraceae > Oliverpabstia. The sequence goes on from JBJFCH010000219.1 coordinate 4,209, forward strand.
AGCTGGAGAAAGTCCGGCAGAAATCGTTCAGAGATATGCTGCTGTAACAGGTAAAACACCGATGATGCCGGAATATGGTCTGGGATTCTGGCAGTGCAAGCTTCGCTATCAGACGCAGGAAGAGCTTCTTTCTGTTGCCAGGGAATATCATCGCCGTGGTATCCCGCTGGATGTGATCGTTGCGGACTTCTTTCACTGGACGCTGGAAGGTACCTGGGCTTTTGATTCGCAATACTGGCCGGATCCAAAAGCTATGGTTCAGGAACTGGAAGAAATGGGAACAAAACTCATGGTGTCTGTATGGCCTACCGTATCAGTCTATGCGCCGGATTATAACCTGATGAAGGAGAACGGATTTTTAGTCCGTACTGAATCGGGGGTAAATATCAATATGCTGATGATCGACCCTACATCTTTTACTGATATGACTCATCCGGGTGCCCGAAAGTTTGTGTGGAATAAAATCAAACAGAATTACTATGACAATGGAATTAAAGCTTTCTGGCTGGATGTGGCAGAACCTGAATATTCCAGCTATGATTTTGAGAATTACAGATATTCCCAGGGATCCGTACTGGAAGTGGGAAACCAGTATCCGATGTGGTACACCAAAATGATTTATGACGGTATGATGGAGGCAGGGGAAAAAGATGTGGTAAGTCTTGTCCGCTGTGCATGGGCAGGCAGCCAGAGATATGGTGCCCTGGTGTGGTCCGGTGACATTCCATCAACCTTTGATTCGTTCAAAAAGCAGATCATCTGTGGTCTGCAGATGGCAATGTCGGGGATTCCCTGGTGGACAACCGATATTGGCGGATTCTATGATGGGGATATCCGTGATCCAAAATTTCAGGAACTTTTGATCAGATGGTTTCAGTATGGCACATTCTGTCCGGTTATGCGTCTGCATGGAAACAGACTTCCATATCAGGAACCGCTTAGTACTACCGGAGGAGGACGTTGTGGAAGCGGTGCTGCAAATGAAATCTGGTCTTATGGCGAAGATAATTACAGGATTATGAAGAAATATATTGAAATTCGTGAAGAAATGCGGCCTTACACACGACGGCTGATGAAAGAAGCCAGCGAAACAGGTGCGCCGGTTATGCGGCCATTATTCTATCATTTCTATGAAGATGAAAAGACATGGGATATCAAGGATGAATTTCTTTTTGGAGATAAATTGCTTGTAGCCCCGGTGACAGAGTATCAGCAGAGAAAACGGGATGTCTATTTGCCGGCAGGTACCCAATGGACCGAACAGAGCACCGGAAAGAAATATGTGGGTGGTCAGACAGTCTGTGCTGAGGCACCGCTGGATGTGATTCCGGTATTTATAAGAGAATAGTAAGGCTTTGGTATTATGACTGGAAATACTATTTAGCTGCCGGGATATAAAGCCTGTGAAGCGAAATGCTTCACAGGCTTTTTGCGCTTTGCAACCGGTATTCCTTGGGGCTCTGCCCCGTAAAATCTTTGAAGATGCGGCTGAAATAGTGCTGTTCGGAAAAACCGAGAATCTCACTGATCTCCTTTACGGAGAGCTCCGGGTTCTTCAAAAGTGTCCTTGCATCAAGAATACGGAGTTCATTGATCAGCTTTAAAGGGGACTGGCCTGTTTGCTTTTTGAATACCCGGGTCAGGTAAGACTGATTGAAATGGTATTTTTGTGCTAACTCTGCTATATTCAATGACTCCCTGTAATGACTGCGGATATAAAGCTCCATCTCTTCAATAGCCAGATTTATTTCGGATGGAACTGATTTGTTTAACGTGATCCATCGCTGCAGTTCCTGGATGATCTTTTCAGTTGCGTTTCCGTAATCGGAAAGCATTTCCAGGCTGGCAAAGACTGACTGGGTCATCTGCTCATAGTCCTCGTCAGAGAAATAAAGGCATTGCTGAAATACCATGAAAAGCTGAAGTAGAATCTTTTCAATCCACTGCTGAGGATACTGTTTCTCATTCCAATCCTCAAATTGCTTCCGAAGTGTCTGACCAAAAACGGAGGTATTGCCGCTTTCAATAAGCGATTGCAGATATTGAATCAGGGAGTTGGACAATACGGCAGGAGGCAGTGACTTTTGTTCTTCTTCAACATTTAGAAGCGCAGGCTTTCCAATGACCAGTGAGGAGAAAAGACGTCTTCGCAGAAGGATGCGCTCCTCATATAAATCCGAAAAAGCTGCGGTACCGGGACGGTAGGTCAGAGTTATGGGAATATCCGGAAACAGTTTTTTCAGATAATTATAAATGTCTTTTGCTGCCTCTTCTGTGTCCATATTGAAATCTTCCGCCAAAAGCAGCCGGATGTTGTCAAACTGCTGTGGAAAGATCCAGATATTTTCCGGAAAAAGACCCAGGGAATGGAAGACGGATTCCCATGGAATCAGGTCATATTTTTGCGCCGCGATTGCCGCTGCACCGGTGGGCTGGCAGTGCATGTGCAGATTGCCGAAGCAGATCAGGAAACATGAAAAATAAGTGTTTTCCATGCCGGGACAGGCTGCAGCGGAAGAAAAAGGTGCGGCCTCGTTTAATTGTGCGGCAAGACAATGGTACAGGGAAGCCGCTCTTTTTGCGCGGATCTCCTTGTGAAGTGTGGCCAGGAGTACCTGGAGATCCGTGATCTTTACCGGCTTAAGAAGATAATCATAAACTCGGTTGGCCAAAGCTGCTCTGGCATACTCAAAGTCATCATAGCCGCTGATAATAACCGTATGGATGTCCGGGTATTGTTCGTGCAAACGTCTGGAAAGCTCGAGACCGTCCATGATAGGCATTCG
>JBJFCH010000220.1:0-39002 GCA_051888835.1 Oliverpabstia sp.
ACTTAAAATCCCGTGGGTAGTGATACCCGTACCGGTTCGATTCCGGTCTGCGGCAGTAGTTGAATGTGCTTCAAACCCTTATAAATTGAAGGTTTGGAGCATTTTTCTTTTTATAAAAATCTTGTACAAAGTTGTACAGCTTACAAAACAAAGCATTATCCCAATATAATGGAAAACTCCATTCAATAAAGATTTCCTGTTATAAAGTCTTTTCTGGTAATCAGTCCATTTTTTGAAAAAGTTGTAGTAAATGCTTCGGTTTTATCTCTGCTATCTGCATATCTGCTATTTCCGAATCCTTTAAAAAAAGAGGTGCACAATGAACCTCTCTTTTAATTAATGATTATTTTTCAAATGCCTGCTCAAGTTTCTCTGTTAGTTTGATTGTTATAACCTAATTCTTTAAAATTACATCTATCTTCTTTCCTAAAATCCCCATGTATTTATTATATTGCAAAACTTTTTTTAATATCTCCATAAAGATAGAAACCAAAAAAGAAACTGTAAGTAACACAAATAAAATAACTGTCCAATGCCCAAAAGAATAGATAAAGCTTTGGAAATAATAAGAATAAATCTGATTATGAATGAGAAATATATTTCCAGAGTGTTTTCCAAGACACTGCATAATGGAAGAGATTATTGGAATATGTATAAATAATAAACTTGATAAAACAGCCAGATTCATGGCGATCAGTCCGTCAACAATACCAAAATAGTTGTAATTTGTCCGCAAGGATAAAAGTGCCAAAAAAGTAACTATAGCAGTACATCCTTTTACCCAGATACCCCACCTTTTTCCTCTCCCTAATTCTCCAATCCATTCAAACAGCCCGCTTTCAAAACATCCTACACCCAGATATAAACTAAATAAATAAAAAGTATTTGCATTGGATGCATTCAAGAAAAAAAGAATACCAATTCCGGCAATTAGAACAAGAGATGTTCCCAATTTTTCGATCAGCTTCATAACAAATGGCATAAACACTACAATAAGAATAGCAAGCGTCATATACCACCATGTCGGATTTAAAGTAGGCGTTCCAAAAAGATAGGAAAGTCCCAAAAAATCTATAAAGAAATAAACGATAATACTTTTAAAATCCGTACCATAAGCGTCAAAAATAGTTCGTCCCAAAGGCTGACAGACTAATGTAAGAATAAATGCAAACCAATAAAACGTTTCCAATTTCCATAATCTTTTCCAAGTGAAGGAAACAATTTCTTTTACATCTGCCTTTTTATGTTGAAATACCTGTCGATAAGATGCGGCAATTCCGTATCCGCTTATAAAGACAAAGATTGCCACACAGATTTTCCCTAATAGTGCGTAAAAATTGATACGTTCTTCAGAGAAGGGCGAAAAATTTATGATAAATCCTGAGTAATTATCCACTTTGTAAAACAAGTGGTGGAAGAGCATGAGGATAATTGCTATCCCTTTACAAAAATTTGATTCTTCTTTGCGAAATTCCGTTCTATTTCCAACTTCCGCTACTTTTTCTTTATTATTCATCATTATTTTTTCTCTCCAAGCGGAAAATACTTCCTCCTTCATTCCTATATAATTACTCCCCCCAAACATTAGCCATTTATGGCTAATGTTATTATAGTCCACAAGTGGGTAAGATTCAAGGTAAAAAGGAGTATTTTACATGATTTCTTATGAACCTTTGTGGGCTACTTTAAAGGATAGGGAAGTAACACAATATCAGCTAATTAACAAATATCATGTTTCTGCTGGACAATTATCAAGACTTCGGAAAAACAATTATGTATCGACTCATACGATAGACATTTTATGTGAAATTTTGAATTGCAAAGTTGAAGATATACTGATGTATATCCCAAATAGTGAACTTAAAATTGACAATATCAATACCCAGAAATAAAATAGACATGATTTAAAACGGACGCTTGCCTCCTTTCTATGCGACTTTGTGCCTTTCCGCAGAAGTTCGATTCCGGTCTGCGGCAGCGATTTTTAAGTAAGGAAATGTTTTTAAATAAGGCATTTCCTTTATTTTTTTGCTCTTCTATATTATGAATTTTCTCTAAAAATATTTAATTTATATTTATCAGATAGACTCTCTGAATCGGGTGATTGGATAATCAGATGAATCTATATTCAAATGCCAGTGTAGGGAATCTGACCCACACTGGCACATAAATTACTATTCATATACAACAATCACCCGCAAAACTTTCCATTATTACTCATCCCTTGAATACAATACCAGTGCTTCCAGCGGTGAAAGTTCTATCGTCAAAAATCCTCCCGAAACTTCATACTCTTTTTCTTCTGTTGTATATCCGATGGCATTGCTGGACAGGACGCGTTTCATAGTGCATTCCCGTGTTCTGCTGATTCCTGTCTCCCAGACAGGTATCTCCGCAGTAATATTACCATTGTTATTATTCACAATAACAACAAGTCTTTCCTCATCCGTAAACCTGCCATAGGAAATCAGGTTATATTCTCCTTTCAGGAATTTAACAGAACCTGTTTTAATCACCTGATATTCCTTATGCATTTTAATAGCGGCAGTATAGAATCTGATCAAATCCTGATCTTCTTTTCCCCACGGATAGGTTCGTCTGTTGTCCGGATCTGTAAAGCCACATACCCCAGCCTCGTCACCGTAGTAAAGGGTCGGTGCACCCGGCCAGGTCATCTGCATCACAACCGCTTCGCGCAATACTGCCTTATTCACATTTTCTTCCGCTGCCTTATGGCCTACCGAATTGATTCTTCCGACTCTTCCATTCGTACGGCTCAGGAAACGGGAATGATCATGATTATCCAACTCATTCATGGCAATCTGCAGTGAAGGTGCATAAAATCGAGAACTGTTGTATCTCATAGCATCCTTAAAGCTGTTGGCGTTTCCCCGCAGATCTTCCCGATACTGATCGCTGTGCTTTTCCATACCGGTCAGGAACCAGGAAATCGGCTCCATAAATGCATCATAATTCATTACCGTATCCCACTCGTCTCCCTGAAGCCAGGGACTTGCGTCACCATAATGCTCCGCAATAATTACAGCCTGAGGATTTGCCTCTTTTACCACTCTGTGGAATTCCTTCCAGAACAGGTGATTATATCCTGAACTGTGCCCCAGATCAGCAGCTACATCCAGGCGCCACCCATCCACATTATACGGCGGAGAAACCCATTTTCTCGCCACATGCATAATATATTCCTGTAATTTGGGAGAATCCTCATAATTCAGTTTCGGAAGGGTATCATGTCCCCACCAGCCATCATAAAACTCATTATATGGCCAGTTATGTTCGTTATGGAACTTAAAAAAAGTATGATACGGACTGTCCGCCGACACAAAAGCTCCATTTTCATAGCCTTCCTGATTTTCATAGATACGTTCCCGATCCAACCACTTATTGAAAGAACCGCAATGATTGAAAACGCCGTCAAGAATTATTTTCATTCCGCGGTTATGAATCTCCTCCACAAGCTGAATAAAAAATTGATTACTTGCTTCCAGATTCTTTTTGTTGGCAACTCTGTTAATATACCGGCTTGCATGACTATTTTCTTTATCCCCCGGTGCAAGCAGTTCTCCCTCATCCTCAACGATTTTTCCAAAATGTGGATCAATATAATCATAATCCTGAATATCATACTTATGATTGGAAGGAGATACAAATACCGGATTCAAATAAATCACTTCTACCCCCAGTTCCTGAAGATAATCCAACTTATCCATAACTCCCTGCAGATCACCGCCATAAAAATTATTCACATCCATCTGATCCGGCAGCTTATCCCAGTCCTCAATTCTCTTACTCTGTGTATTAATGTAATAATATTCTCCTGTCAGAACATCATTGGATTTATCGCCATTGCAGAAACGATCCACAAAAATCTGGTACATGACCGCACCCTTGGCCCAATCCGGTGTCTTAAATCCAGGGATAATTCCAAAAGAATACTGCTCCTGAAGCTGTCTGGTAACTCCCAGTTCATTGTAATAGCAAGTAATCTTACCCGACTGAATCTCAAAATAATAATGGATGGGATCCTGTCCAAGTTCTATGTCGATACTATAGTAATCAAAACCTTTCTTACTTTCTGTCAGCTGCATTTTCGAACGCATGGCGCCACTGATAAAGTATACCGCATCTACATTGTTTTTTAATGTTCTGAATCGAATGGTGACAACATCACCTGCTTCCGGTTCAAAGGGGGTTCTGTACTGTTTTGTCTCATCACTGAACAACGCACGTTTATTAAAAACCGGGCGCATCCTTGTAATATATTCCTGTGCTCTCTGTACTTCGTCAATCTGTTCCATTTTTCTCATTTCCCTCTTCTTCTCCCCTCCTTCTACATCTCATTTTATACGATGAATTTCCAAATTACAACCGTAAAGTAAAAAAGACAGCCAAAGCTGTCTTTTTTGGAGAAGGTATTTCTTCTTATGGGGTGTAGCAAAAACTATATAATGTATTGGGGGGTTTTTACGGTTATTATAATACCATGGTACTATGAAAAAGTGTGCACAAACCTCATTTTTTTTCAAGGGTTTTTTTATTCACTTTTCCATCGTTATTCTCTACACGTTTCTTTACGCTTCGGAATTTTGTACAATTTCCCTATCAGATCCCTCATTATTTTCCGTATGGAACAATGCCGTAAACTCTTTGTTGCCGATTTTTTCTTTTTCCATCAGCAATTGGGCACAGCTGTAAAGTACATATTCGTACTTTTTAATAATTGCTTTTGCTTTTTCATAACACTCATCTATAATCGCTTTTACTTCCCGGTCAATTCCGGCTGCGGTCACTTCGCTGATTCCCCGTGCATGTGCGAGATCTCTTCCGATAAATACTTCACTCTCGTCATCACTGTAGGCCACCATACCCATAGTGGATGACATTCCATATTTTGTCACCATTGCCTTGGCGATTTGAGTTGCCTGTTTAATATCCTGGGAAGCACCCGTTGTAATATCATCAAATACAAGCTCTTCCGCAATCCGACCGCCGAGACACACCTGAATATTTTCCAGCATTTTTCCTCTCGTATTAAACATCTCATCTTTATTCGGAAGCGGCATAGTGTATCCCGCTGCTCCAAGCCCTGTCGGAATAATAGAAATCGTATAAACCGGCTCCATCTGATCCAACACATGGAACAGGATTGCGTGACCGGCTTCATGGAAAGCGGTAATTCTTTTTTCTTTTTCGGAAATCACACGACTGTGTTTCTCTGTTCCGATTCCTACTTTAATGAATGCTTTCTGAATATCCTGCTGTTTCAGGAATACCCGATCTTCTTTCGCAGCCAGAATCGCTGCCTCATTCAGCAGATTTTCCAGTTCAGCTCCTGTAAATCCGGCAGTTGTCTGGGCAATCTGGGTCAGATCCACATCATCTCCCAGAGGTTTTCCTTTGGAATGCACTTTCAGGATCTCTTCTCTTCCTTTCACATCCGGTGCCCCCACCATAACTCTCCGGTCAAAACGTCCCGGACGAAGAATTGCAGGATCCAGAATATCCACACGGTTAGTGGCTGCCATCACAATGATTCCTTCATTAACTCCAAAACCATCCATTTCCACCAGAAGCTGATTCAGAGTCTGTTCTCTTTCGTCATGTCCGCCGCCCATTCCGGTACCACGACGTCTGGCCACAGCATCAATCTCATCAATAAAAATGATACAGGGGCGATGTCGCTTTCCTTCTTCAAATAAATCCCTTACACGGGAAGCACCCACACCTACAAACATTTCCACAAAATCAGAACCGGATATGGAGAAAAACGGCACACCAGCTTCTCCCGCCACAGCTTTAGCCAGCAAAGTCTTACCGGTTCCGGGAGGTCCCACAAGGAGTACACCTTTTGGAATTCTGGCTCCCACTTTGTTATATTTCGCCGGACTTTTCAGGAAATCCACAATCTCTCTCAGATCTTCTTTTTCTTCCTGCAGTCCTGCCACATTATTAAATGTGATCTTTTTATCCGCATCCGTAGACATACGTGCACGGCTTTTTCCAAAATTCATCATTTTGTTGCCGCCGCCACCGCCTGAACTGCGGAACATCATAACCACCATAAAGATTAACACACCCAGAGTTGCAACGGAAAGTACCGTAGAAAATACTTTATTTTCCTGCGGAACGTTGGTAATCTGGAAATTCACATCATTTTCGTCCAACATACTGCGGATGTCATTCACATCATCCACATACATGTCGAGTTGTCTTCCATCTTTCAGGAGTACTACAAGCTGTCCGGTAGGCACCTGTGCATTCTGATGAATTACTGCCTGCTCGATCCTGTCATTCTTCAAATCATCTTTCAATGCCTGATACGAATAGTTATTGCCGCTTTGCATCTGCTGCGCCATATAGCTGAAACCCATCACCATAAACAGCACCAATGCCAGCCAAATCACTATTCCTCTTGTCTGTCTCTTCAATTTGTTTCTCCTTTCGGTCCTTAAGCTTCCGGTTCAACCACTCCGATAAACGGAAGATTCCGGTATTTCTGTGCATAATCCAGACCATATCCTACTACAAATTCGTCCGGTATTTCAAAGCAGGTGTAATCCACCTTAACATCCCTTACCCTACGTTCCGGTTTGTCCAGCAATGTACACAACTGCATACTGGCCGGTTTTCTCTGTTTCAAAATCTCAATCAAATAGCTGAGTGTACGCCCAGAATCAATAATATCTTCCACAATCAGAACATCTTTTCCTTCCAGAGGCTCATCCAGGTCTTTGACAATTTTCACAACGCCGCTGGATTTTGTATCATTTCCATAACTGGAAACCGACATAAAGTCCAAAGTTACAGGAACCGTAATTCTTTTTGCCAATTCGCAGGCAAAAAATACGCTTCCCTTTAAAATACAAATCATATGGACACATTTTCCTTCATACGCCTTACTGATTTCTTTTCCGATTTCTTCGATTCTCTGATCAACTTTTTTCTCATCAATCAATACACTGATTTTATCACTCATGGATCCTTCCTCCTTTTATCTGGATGTGCAGTATCTGCCGGGTGTTACTTGTCACCTTATATTTTTCACTGATTCGATCCCCCATAATCCAAAGGACTTCCTGTCCGGCTGCCAAAAGCCACAGATCATCCCGCTCTTTTTGGGGAATTTTCCGGTCAATCAGATAGTCTTTCAGCTTCTTGCTTCCTCCGGAAAGCAGAACTTCGATACGATCTCCCGGTTTACGGTGACGAATCACCACATTATCTTTTATAATATCATAATCAAGCCATTTCGTATACTTTTTTTCAGGGATTTGAGCAAAATCATTTGGAAGGATCTGATACCTGACTGTCAGTCCGTCAAATGAAATTTCCTGTACCTCTTTCTGTGGTTTCAAACAAATACAACGTTTTGTATCTTCTTTTCCTGACGGTTTTTGCTCTTTTGCAATCCGAATTCCCTGATATTCCCGACAGGCAGTCACACCATAGGGAAGCATAATTTTCTTTCCTACCTGTTTTGTCCATAGTTTCTCTACATCCTCCGCATGAGCACGGGTAAAATCTTTGGAAGAACCGGCTGCTCTTTTTATTTCCTCCAAAAATACCCTTCTCTGCAAAACACCCGGTTCCTCCCTGAGCTGCTCTGAGATGATCCCACAATCCGGATGTCGCTCAACCATACGATCGACTCTTTCCTTTGTCAGTACCTGAAGCAGTTCTTCTGTCTCTCGCAGTTCTTCTGCTGTCCGCGCCATATGGGATACCGTCTCCGGGTTAATTTCCTTACATAGATAGCTTACGACATGATGACGGATTTTATTCCTGGTATACGTATCATCCAGATTCGTACTGTCCGTCTGCCATTCGATACCTTTTTCTTCCAAATACTCCTCTATCTCATTTCTTTTCAGACATAAAAGCGGTCGTATCCGATTGCCTGATGCCGGTTTCAATCCGCACAGTCCTGTAATGCCGGTACCTCTGGCAAGATGATGAAGCATGGTTTCTGCCTGATCATCCTGGTGATGTGCAAGAACAATCTTCGTTCCGTTCACCTCTCTCAGAACCTCCTCAAATACCTCGTATCTGGCTTTCCTTCCTGCCTCTTCTGTACTCAGTCCCATTCGACTTGCCATCTTACCTACATTTCGATGAACACTTCGAAAAGGGATCCCATTCTCCATACAGAGATTCTCTACAAATTTTTCGTCTTTACAGGCTTCCTCCCCACGCAGCTCATGATTGACATGCACTGCCACAAACCTGAACTTCCGCCATTTCTGCAGTTCTTTCAGTAAATAAAAAAGGCAAACCGAATCCGCCCCGCCTGAGATCCCTGCTGCCAGAACATCTCCGTCCTTAATCAACTCAAATTTATCCACAAACTCCCAAACTTTTTCTTCCGCTGTCCACATTATTTCTTCCACATCCCCGCTACCAGTACTGTCATGTCATCATATGCTTTATAGTTACTGTAACTTAATACTTTTTCCAATATATATCTTCCCAATTCTCTCGGCATTTCTTCCTGGGCCTGAAGAATAATTTCTTTCATGGTCTCTTCTTCCTGCTTGTCCGGCAACGCATCAAGCACGCCATCGGTAACCATAATCAGATAATCTCCGTCATACAGTTTCTTTGATGTCTTTTCAAAATCCAGCTGCTGAACTAACCCTGCTGCCATACTGGTAGAAGTAATCGTTTCCACCCAGTTAGATCGACGGATAAAGGTGGTTGCAGCCCCGGCTTTTAAAAATTCACAAATACCTGTATACAGATCCAATGAACATACATCCACACTGGAAAACATACCATTTTTTCTCTGAAGCACAAGAGCCGAATTCACCATACGTGCCGCTGTCTCCCTGGAAAAACCGGAGGTTACAAACTGCTCCAGAAGTTCTACCACTGTCTCGCTTTCTTTACATGCCTCCACACCGGAGCCCATCCCGTCAGACAAACACATGATGAACTGGTCGTCTGTACACGCACAGGCATAATTATCCCCGGATACGGTTTCTTTTTCTCTGGTGATCCGGGCAACACCGTATAATACTTTATAATTTACATCCTCCGTGAAAAGAACTGTTTTCATTTCACTGTTTAGTATAGCACGGCTTTCTCTGGAAGGAACCATTCGACATCCACATACATGGGATAATTGTCTCGCCACCTCTTTCATAGTGACACATTGACCGCCTCTGGTACGCATAGTCAGGAAAATTCTCCACTTTTCATCCGGTTTCGACAACATCCAGACCTGTTTCACAATAATATGCTGCTTCTGAAAATGTCTTCGGATTTTTTCCTCCATCAGCGTAGGCACTGTACTGATATCACTCACATCCGCAGACAACTTTTGTATCAACCTTGCCACCTCATTGAGCTGTTCTGCCACCGCCAGCCGATTCTCGATCAGACGATTACGGTACAGAAGTTCCTCTCTTGTCTCAAAAAAAATCCTCTGCAATGTCTCAGTAAAATGTGCCGCCTGTGCGCATTCTCCTACCCAGTCTCCCTGTGCCCGCAAAAAACGGTCCGGATCTCCTTCCTCAATGATTTGAAGAAGTTCAAACACCCTTTGATTGGTCTGATTTTCCTTTTCACCCCAACACTTGTCCTTCCGGGGGCATTCCCGGCACACATTCTTTTTTACCTGGGCAAAGATATCCCACACCTCTGTCTGGGTCAGTTGTTCCTGATAATTGGGCATATCATAAAATGTATGGGCGAGCCGCTGAAAAGACCGGGCATAACGCTCCATTTTTTCTTTCTGCGGATAGGCATCGTATATCGGTTTTCCTTTTTTCCTGTCTGTGAAAATAAGTTTTGCCATGTCCCGGACAATCAGTATAACACTGAAAGCGAGCATGGCAATCATCCACATCTGCATGTATCCATGACCCCCTTATTTCCCACCGGGACTTCTCCCAGGTATCCTTAAAGGAGTATTATAGATACCTTTTCCTGAAAAACCTGTCAAATCTGCAATACTGTCTATAAAAATTTTTAGACAAAATCCGAAGTTCCAGATTCTAATTATTACTTATTTTCTTTAAAAAGGATTTCATTATCCTTCACAAGGCCAATTTTTTCTTTTGCAATTTTTTCTGTATACTCATCACTCTGCATATAATCCTGCATCTCTTCAATCTCTTCTGTACGTGCCTGCTCAGCCGTCAGTTCCTGTTCCAGCTGCGCTTTCTTTGCCTCATTTGAATCAATTCTTCTCTGCAGAGAAGAACCTTTAAAAAGCAATACCACCAGAAGCATACAGACTACCGTACTGATTCCGATCATGGCAATTTTATTCTCCATGGCGGTGCGCCTTGCTTTTGTATTTTTCCGTTTTCCTGCGGTTTTCTTTTTTTTCATAATCCGCTCCCCTATTCTTCTCAGCTTTCTGCCTCCACTTCCGGCAGACAGCTTTTCTGCGTGTGCTTAAAGAAAGTTTACAACGTACTTCCCAAAATTTCAACCTTTTTGCTAAAATTAGAGTTTTTTGGACTGGAACCATAAGGATTCTTTTTAATTTTATCAACAGCACTGATGTATATTTTACAAAATATCGACTGATTGAAAAATACCAGGCTACAGCTCCAATTGCCGTTCCCACAAATAGATATCCTCTGAGGATTCCCGAATTATCCTGAAAGTATTCCACGAATAGGAACAGAGCACTTCCTGTCCAGAAAATCAAATCCTCTGCGGCAACTATAAAATCCGAATGTTTGAACACCCGACGAAAAATCCTCAGACAGTCATAAATCATCAAAAGGAAAGAACCATACCATACAGATTTTACAAACAGGAGCAATTCTTTTCCCATATAAGCACTCATGATCATTCAAACAGCCGTTTCATCAGGCTGCCTTTCTGTTTTCTCGCATAAGCACCGCCATCTGTATATACCAGACTGTCCATCATCCCCTCGATATCTACTTCTCCCTTTTCCAGGCAGAGACGGCTCACATGAAGTTCCTTCCCCTTGATTGTCAACATTCCCTGTGTCGTCTCAAGTAAAATCTGCTGGCTGTCAAATGAGATCACATCCACAATCCCGGTCAGCATACCGTTCTTTCTGTCTCGGAGATTAAGCTGATGAATCGCCCCCGGTCCTTCCTCCATACAATCCCTCCTCTCGGTTCCAATTCTATCTCATTACATTATATGAAGAGGGATTGTCGGCTATTCATTTCAGACAATTGTCCCAGAGCACACTTAACAGTTACAGATATCGATACAGTTCCTGCGCTTCTTCTTTTTTTACTGTTTCCTGAACATTCAGTACTTCTACTTTTACAGCCTTACTTCCAAACTGTATCTCAAGAATATCTCCTGTCTTGACCTGAGCCGATGCCTTCGCCGGACGGTCATTGATCAGGACTCTGCCTGCGTCACATGCCTCATTGGCTACGGTTCTTCTTTTGATCAGACGAGAAACTTTTAAAAATTTATCCAATCTCATATATATATGCACTCCTTATAAATGAAATAAGGCTTTGCGGACACGTCATGTCTCCGCAAAGCCAACTTATCTTTACATAAGAACCAGATAGAATTATGCGTTAACCAGATCTTTTAAAGCTTTTCCTGCTTTGAACTTCGGAGCTTTAGAAGCTTTGATTGTCATGGTCTCGCCGGTAGCAGGATTTCTTCCTTCTCTTGCAGATCTTTCAGAAACTTCAAAAGTACCGAATCCAACCAACTGAACTTTTTCACCTTTTTTTAATTCTTCAGATACAACGTCAACAAATGCTTTTAAAGCAGCTTCTGCATCCTTTTTAGATAACTGTGTCTGTTCAGCCATAGCTGCGATTAATTCTGTTTTATTCATGATATTCCTCCTATAAGTATCTAGTAATATGTGTACTACACCTATTTATATACTCTAATGCCTCTTTTGTCAAGGATTTTACTGATATATTTGCCTATTCCTGTTTTGCTTTTGAACTAAACTGCCAAATCCGCGAATCTACAACAGCAGCAAGTGCCTCCTCCGAATGAACGCCATAATAATCGGCAATCCTGCAAATCTGGTACAAAAGTTCTCCAATCTTTTCTTCCGCCCTGTTTCCGGAAATACTGCTGCCTTCTTCCAAAGTCTTCAGTCTGTTTTCTGCATCTTTACAGATTTCTTCTAAAGATTCTGTCTGGCAGTAATCACCTTTTACCAGTTTCTTTTGTACTTTTTCCGCCCGGATCAAAGCGGGAAATGCCCGGGGAATCGCTTCCAATTCTGATCTCCGGTCTCTTTTCCCCTTTTTTTCTTCCTTTTTCATCTCATCCCAATTCGGCAATTCGGCTTTAGCCTGTCCCTCCCCAAATACATGTGGATGACGATGAATCATTTTTTCACAAATTCCTTGAATGACATCATCCAGGCTGAAAATATTTTCCTCCTCGGCAAGCTGACTGTGAAATATCACCTGCAAAAGTACATCGCCCAATTCTTCACAGAGATTTTCCCCGTCTCCGGTCTCCGCATACAAATGGATCCCTTCAACAGCTTCATACGCTTCCTCTATCATACATCGCTCCAGACTCTGATGGGTCTGCACCTGATCCCATGGGCATCCATTCTCCCCACGAAGAGTTTTCACGATATTCTGAAGATCAGAAAAAGTATACTTTTTCATCGCCGGTTCCTACAGCATACTGTCGATCATAGCCAGCACTTCTTTGCCCAATGCTGCGGATTTTTCATCTGCGTCTTCCAGAGAAGTACCTTTTACACCAAAGTAGAATTTTACTTTCGGCTCTGTACCGGACGGTCTTACGCAAAGCCATACGTCGTCTTCCAGATCATAGTACAGAACATTTGAGCTTGGCAGACCTGTCGGTTTGGTCTCTCCTGTCGCCATATCCACGATGGTATCTTTCTTATAATCTCTTGCAGAAAGAACTTTATAGCCGCCAATTTCTTTTGGTGGATTGGTACGCAGTGTATCAAGGATTTCCTGGATCTTGGCAAGTCCTTCAATTCCTTTCAGAGTGATAGACTTGATATCATCTTTGTAATATCCGTATTTCTCATACATATCGATCATGGCATCCCAGAGGGTCTTGCCCTGTGTCTTATAATAAGCAGCAGCCTCACACAGTGCCATAGTTGCAACAATCGCATCTTTATCTCTTGCATGAGTTCCGATCAGACATCCATAGCTTTCCTCAAATCCAAATAAATATGTGCCCTTTCCGCTCTGCTCAAATCCCAGGATCTGCTGTCCGATAAATTTGAAACCGGTAAGTACTTCGATAAAGCGAAGTCCATAGGATCTTGCAATCGTTCCTGCCATATTGGTAGTTACGATCGTGCTGACAACTGCGCCGTCTTCCGGCAGACTTCCGTTGATTGCTTTTCTCTGGCTCAGCTCATACTCTTCCAACAGACATCCTGACATATTTCCGGTCAGAGTATGATATTCTCCGGTCTTAGAATCTTTTACACGACATCCCAGACGGTCTGCATCCGGATCAGTAGCCAGTACCAGATCCGCATCCACTTCTTTTGCAAGCTTCAGTCCCAGTTCGAAAGCTTCGTCTGCTTCCGGATTCGGATAACTTACAGTCGGGAATTCACCATCCGGAAGTTCCTGCTCTTTTACTACATATACATTTTCAAAGCCCAGTTCTTTCAGAACTCTTCTTGCCGGGATATTTCCTGTACCGTGAAGAGGAGAATATACGATCTTCAGATCTTTTGCCATAGCTTTGATGGCATCCATATGGATAACCTGGCTTTTCAGTTCTTCCATATAGGCATCATCCACGTCTTTGCCGATCACAATATAAAGACCTGCTTTTTCTGCTTCCGCTTTATCCATAGTCTTTACATCATTATAATCTGTAACTTTCTGAACTTCAGCCATGATACCGCTGTCATGAGGCGGTGTGATCTGAGCACCATCTTCCCAGTATACTTTGTAACCGTTATATTCCGGTGGATTGTGGCTTGCTGTGATATTGATACCTGCGATACATCCCAGCTTTCTTACTGCATAAGAAAGTTCCGGGGTAGGACGAAGGCTCTCAAAAATATATGCCTTGATTCCGTTTGCTGCCAGGCACAGTGCCGCTTCCTGGGCAAATTCCGGTGACATACGACGGGAATCATATGCAATTGCCACACCTTTTTCCTGACCATTCACTGCTGCAATATAGTTTACCAGACCCTGTGTAGTCTTTCTCACTACATAAATATTCATCCGGTTTGTTCCTGCTCCGATTACACCTCTGAGTCCTGCGGTACCAAACTCCAGATCTTTGTAAAAACGTTCTTTGATCTCCTTGTCATCATCTGCGATTGCTCTCAATTCATTTTTCGTATCTTCGTCAAAATACGGATTGCTCAGCCAGGATTCATAAATCTCTTTGTAATCCATTTTTGTACCTCCCAAATTTTTTTCTCGCATAACCAAAAAGCGTCCTGCCTGATGGCTGCATTTCTGCTTTCATTATATACCATCCAGCCTGAAAATGGAAGAAAAATTGGCAGTGATTTACTCTACAGGGAAATAATCCAGAAAATGCTGCCACGGTTCAATCAGTGCAATCGTCTGATTCAATTTTTCCGTATTCTTCTGAGAAATCCATACCTTGCTGCTGTTTGTATAAAAATTGGCAATTTTCCAGAATTTCCAGGGATATGACAGCTGAAGCTTCAAATTCAGAATTTCTCCATCCGAAAGGGGTCTGACACTCTCATACGTTCTAAGCATCATTTCACCCAGCTTACCGTTCCAACTATGTTTTTCAAGTATTTTTCTCATAAACTGACACAGATCAGATGTCTGTATTCCATAATTCCAGTGTTCAAAATTTGTAAATGCAATCCCATCACGTGTGAATAATATATTGTGCTGATTACACTCTCCATGACAGACTGCATTTTTATTTTCCTGCAAAATCCTGTGATAATCTGATTGGGCTAACTTTTCCTCTGTTTTCTCCCCCTGCTCCAGAAAAATAGAAATGCTCTCTGACAGCTTCGTTTCAAATTCGTTTTTCTTTTTTTTCTTCTGCAGAAATTTTCTGATTTTGCGCAGTTCTCTGTTATGACGTTTCATCTCTTCCGCCAGATCATCCGTACATTCACTCTCCTCCCTGTCCATCTGCATTACCGTATGTAACCGTGCCATCGAAAAGATACATTTGCGGATATCCTCTTCCGAGCGGGTATCACATTCCTTTCCCACAAACCAGTTCCGCACTACATAAGGATTTCCCTCTTCGTCTCTGCTGATCACCTGTCCTTCCTGATTAACCATTACCTGATCTATCAGTAAAAATCCACCTTCCCGGCAATGCTGTTGAAGCTTCTGCTGCTGTTCCATCTTCCTTGGTGATCCCCAGAATTCTTTTACAATTTTCAATCCCTGTTCCGTATCACAAATCAGGGCATTCCTGCCCCTTGTCACAGATTTTGCCGTCAGACCATATTGTTCCAATACCCCCAAACCGCGATCGTACAATCAAGTTCCCCCTTTAGTTCTCTGTGTTCTATCTATCATATGAAAATGATAGGGGAAATATGAAGTATAATCTTAGGAATTCCTGCTATTCAGTGTTGTTATTTCTATCTAAAAAGAGATTGCTTTTCCTACAATCCCTTTCAATAACGTAAAATTATAAATGAAATCATACAAGATTTACTAAATCAAAATCTGTATATACTCGATTGGTTACGCAGAATGAAAACAAAAAAACAATAGACATATCTGAAAAACCAACCGGATAATCTTCTTTGTCCCAATACGAAAATCCTTCCATTTCAACATCAACACGCAAAATACCACTGAAATGTTCTTCTCTTTCTACCGTATAATCTACTACCTGCATTTGGTTAATCCCAACGAGTTCTGCATAATCAATCTGATCATTAAATATCCGTTCCAGTTCGTTGCTCTCCATATCTATCACATATTGGCTTACATGTTTCACAATATCATCCCAGAAATGACTTGTTAAAATATTCAGAATAATGTTTTTATTATGAAGCATACTTACTATATCTCCTTCTCAGACTCAATCTACATATTTAAATTCGTATTCCGCCTGATATTCTTTTAAACTTTGGTACAATTTTGTCTTTTGAAAATCATCTTTCCTATAACATCCAAGTAAAAATTTTCTTATTCCTTCTTCTCCAAAACTTGTTTTTCCTTTCCCTGTCTTTGACATTTTCCCTAAATACAAGCACAAATCATGACCATTCGTTATATCCCATAAATCGCACTCTGGCAATCTTTCTGCTTCTGCACAGCAAACATTTAATTCGCCTGTTGTTTGAGATAATTTATCAAATACACCTGTCCAATCCACCTGTCCGTTTTTGTCTATTAAATGACCAAATCTTCCTTTACTTTCAAAATTGATTCCTTTTGCTTCAATCTCATTTTTTCTTCTCAGAATACTGTAGGGTGCTAATATTCTCATTGCGCTGATAACAAAATTCTCTTTTGTTTCACTACCGTTATAATACGATCTAAAAAAACCATCCGAGACATTTTTATTTGCCACTAACATCAATTCCAGACAACAATAATCATACGCAAACATTCTTTCAGGAAACGCTCTAACATCCGCATAGTCTCTGTCTCTTATCGCTATAACTCTTTCTGTCTCAAAATCAATCTGATTCAACAACTCTTCCAGTCCTATTTTACCTGAAACAGATTCTTTACATATAACATATTCACTAAAATTTTCTTTTACAAACGAAACATCATCAGACCCTTCCACCAGTGCAACACACAGTTTTCCCTCTATATCCGCACTGAACTCCAACTGAATCTCACTTATAATATCCGCATTCGTCCTATTTTCCCTTATTGAATCCATTTTTATACAATTCTCCCAAATCCACTTGTATATCTCTGTTTCCGTTTATAATTTGCGGTGAATGCGTTGCAACCAAAACGGTCAATTCCTTTAGTTCCGCTATTTTTTTCATATCTTCAGCGAACATACGCTGCCATGCAATATGAAGCGAAATTTCCGGTTCATCAATCAACAGAAACACTTTATCGGGTATTTCAAATAAAAGTTTATAGAATAAAACAATGATTTCTTTTTCACCAGAAGACAGCGTTGATAAACGTATAGGAGTTCCTGATTCTTCATCTATAATTCGGAATCCGTTTTCAACAGATATCTCCATATGCTTAAATCTAAAACGCCGATTCACAATATCCCTGAATAATTCAAGCTGTTCAATCATTTTACTGTACGTGTCATATTTTTTATCAAAGTCATCAAAATAAACTTTAAGCGCTCTCGCATCTTCCTGGCGAAATGCAATATCTTCCAATATCTTTCCAATTGAAATCCCATTTTGTATCAACTTTGTGACTTTTATTCTCATCTGTTTCATTTTTTCATGAAACTCCATTTCTGTAATTCCACTGATCTGATGAAATAAACGCTCCGGAAAAGTACTGTCAAGTTCGTTCGCTACTTTTGAATATTCACTACCTGTTTTCATTATAGTTTTTCGCAGACCAACCGGAACCTCTTCCACAATATTTACCATTCTGTTTTGATATTCCCGATTGTCATCAATCGATCTTACTGTTCTGACATAAGGGGATTCTTTTAATAGACGCTGTTCCTGAATCAATTTTACCTCTCCCAATAATGCCCGCATCTGATACAAAATGTGAGAATACTCATTCAAAATATCCGATTTTCTTTCCTGATAACCTTCTAATCTTGAATTTAGATTTATACCCTTCGTCCACAAACTGACATATTTTCCTTCAATCTCATACCCATTAACAATCAGATTTTCTCCCTGCTTCTCTATCACAATTCTCTCTTCTTCTGTATAAACCTCAAATTTATCAAAATACAATTCCAGAAAAAACCTTAAGTCACTATCACCAATAGCTTGCAGACATTTAATAATCGTGGTTTTTCCAAAGCCATTGGGACCTGTTAATATTGTAATTCTTCCATTCGCCAGCTGAAAATCATAAGTAAAATGACCAAATAAATTTTCTATCCTGATACCCAACATATTTACTCCTCCCTTTGCTTTGGATATTTAGAACTATTATTATCTTAGCATAAATGCATTATCATCACAATCGAATTGTAACACATAAATTCCAGAAAAAATGTCGAAGCTTGATACATCTACTTTATTATTATCAGATTCCTTGCAGCATCAGAGAAAAAATCTTTGATTTTATTGTATAGCATAGAATGTACTTACTTGAATTGAAAAACATATTTTCAATTTCAAGGGCCGCTTTTATTACGCTACCTCTAAAAATAAATCTGTAGCGAAAGCGACCGCATATTTTGGTTATTTTATCAACCCAATATTTAAAAAATGGGTTAGACCCCCTACGAGAATCTAACCCACTCCACTAACCAAATGACATTATTTCAGCCTATGGTAATAATCAGATCAATCACATTTTTTAATCTTGTTCAGCATGGCATTTACGCCCAGCATCTCTTCTTTTGTCAATACTTTTCCGGCAGTACCGGCCATATTCAGGAGACGAAGTACGGTAAAGCTTCCCAGCATTTTCATCATGGCTTCATTGATCACCATTCCGCCTTCCTGTTTCCCATCTCCCTGAGCGCCCATGGCCCCTGCCATCATCTGCATGAACATGGCTTTTCCTTCTTCGGATTTCATGATATCTTCTACGGTATCATTCAGTGAATAATATCCTTCCGGCTCTGTGATATCAAACCAGTTCAGGACAGCGCCTTTTTCCTTCAGACGATATTCCTCATTGAACACTTCCACTTTACGGATCTTACTTTCATCTTTGCAATCACCTGCAACAGCTACAAGAGTAGATTCTCCCGCATTCGGAACCATGAAGTAGAAGAAATGTTCCGGGCTGGTCTGTTTACCAAGGCTCTTTCCGTTTACAAACAATTCAACTTCCGGAAGATTGGAGTAAACCGTTACTTTTGTCTCTTCTTCCACACGGTCTACATAACGCTTTCCACAGATGTGTACGAAAGGATCATCCGAAAGCCATGCTTTATATGCATAGAAAGAATCCTTTTTATACTTACGGTCAAAGGTTATCAGTCCCTTGTGATTCTGTCCGTTTTCTCCGCCTTCATTTCTTGCATCCGCGCCAAAATCAAACATATTCCATACATGGGTAGCCCACAGATATGGTCTGGTGAAAAGCTGTTTGATCAGTTCTTCATGATAATATGCCTGGTATTCTTCTGTATAATCACCCTGTTTCGGATCAGAAGTATGCCAGTTCAGAGCTTCACATCCATATTCACTCATACCAATCGGGATGTTCGGGAACTCTTTATGGAAATTATCAAGCCATGGACCATTCATGGATGTATTGCCTCCGTACCATCCGAAATAATGGTTATAAGAAACCGTATCCGGAATCTGAATGTACGGGTCATGAATATCACACATGGAAACGACAGCCATCGTTGTCAGTCTTGTTTTATCCATCTCATGTGCCAGATCATTCAAAATATTATGATTTTCCAGAAGATCCGGTGTAGAACTTCCGGACATGGTAATCTCATTGGACAGGCCCCATACCACGATACTCGGATGATTGTAATTCTGTGTAATCAGTTCTTTCATCTGAGAAACCGTATTCTCCCGTCCTGTATCCATATGATCGGAAATATAAGGAATCTCAGCCCAGATTACAAGACCTTTCTCATCGCACAGATCATAGAAATACTGATCATGCTGATAATGTGCCAGACGAATCGTCGTTGCACCCACTTCACAGATCAACTCGATATCTTCTCTGTGATGTTCCGGAAGCAATGCATTTCCCAGACCCCAGCGGTCCTGATGACGGGATACACCACGCAGTGGATAGCTTTCTCCATTCAGGATAAATCCTTTTTCCGGATCGATTTCATAAGTACGGCAGCCAAAACGAGTGCTGACAGCATCCAGAACTTCCCCACCGTCTTTCAGAGCAACTTCTGCGGTATAAAGATAGGGATCTTTTTTTCCGTTCCACAGATGAACCTGAGGAATCGTAAGTACTTCTGCCGTATCATCTGCTGTTTTTTCTATTTCTGTAACTACATTTCCATCCTGATCCTTCACAGTATAAACCAGCATCTGTCCCTCTTTTGCATTGGTCAGGAAAACTTCCACCCCTACTTTGGCATCGCTTCCGTCAATCTCCGGAGACACTTTGATGCCGGGACCTCCATAATAATCCAGATCAAAATGTGAATCATTGACTGCGATCAGATTCACATCACGGTAGAGTCCGCCATAGAACGTAAAATCAGCGGTCTGAGGATATACCGTTCTGTTTGGGCTGTTGTCAACTGCGATTACCAGAAGATTTTTATCTTCCAGAGAATCTGTCAGATTCACACGCCAGGTGGAATATCCGCCATCATGATGAGCCAGCTTTTTACCATTCAGATACACATCTGCGGAAGAATTTGCTCCGCGGATTTCCAGATAATACTGCGCATTTACAGGCAGATCACTTTTTTCAATTTCTTTTGCATAATAACAGGTTCCACGATAATAGTCGGAACCTCCATCCTGTCCGTCAATCGCATTCCAGCAGTGCGGAAGATTAACCCAATACCATCTCTGCGGCATAGCCTCCGGCACCTGATCCGCCTCTTTGGAAAAAGCCCATTTTGTGTTCAGATTCAGTACTTCTCTCATTAATGAATTCCTCCTATACATTATCGTTCTTGTATAGTCTCATCTTATCATAAATACTATTCATTTTAACCAGACATTTTTTGGAAATAATCGTTCTATTTTTATTATTTTCCTGACATGATTCCATATCAATCATCTTTTTCTTAATTTTTCAAATACTTCATTATAATACAGTGCATTCTCCACCGGGGTGTTTGACGGGATATGATTGCCCACCGCCATGAAAAATCCCGGACATTTCTTACCAATGTCCATGCATCTTTTTACTTCCTCATAGATTTCTTCCTTACTTCCGTTCAGCAAAATCCTGGTATCTGCATTGCCAATAAATGCATGTGTTTTCCCATATTTTTCAGCGACATATTTCATATCTGTTGTCGGCTCCAGCACAAATCCGCTGACACCGCAGTCCGCAATATCATCCACAAACTGTGTATAATTGCCATCTGATGTAAATATAATTTTCTTTCCCGCTTCCCGAAGCGGTGCAAAAAGTTTTTTATAGTTGGGAAACACGTATTTTCTATACCATTCAGGCTGAACAAAGGCACCGCTTGTCCATACAATATCATCATGAACTTTTACGACCGGTGATTCGCAATCTGCAAGTGCATCAAAATATTGCTGCATCCACTCCGCATATCTGTTGGCTGTCTCCCCGAATCCCTCCGGATCCATACCCAGCGCCATAAGAAGAATGTCCCATCCAAAGATTTCCAGTAGTCCTGACACCAGAGTAATATAGACGCCCGTAGTATTTACCGCATCCGGTACCTGCTGACAGCGCAGCCTATAATCCTTGTTGAAATCCTCCACCAGCTTTCTGTGTTCCTGTCTGCCGTAAATCTCCATTGGCTGAAAATCAATAGCATCTTCCGGATCTTCAAAAGGGCAGAAAATTTCCGCACTGTAGTCCGTTCCATCTGCTGCATAGCTGGCATGCCCCATCCTTGTTCTACATTTGTCAAGAACCTGATTATGAATCAAAATATTCCACACAAACCCATAATCCCACGCTTTTCGAAACTCATTGCTTGCTCTCTGCTGTAATTCTTCCGTACTATTGGAATCCACCTGAATTCCTGTCACTTCCTGCACAAGCTTCCAGTGAAACTCTGCAGAGTATTCTGTGCGCGGCACCTGATCCGGCATCTCCAGATTCAAAGCAGCCCATCCATCTTTGTATGACATTTTTACCCCACCTTTCCTGTACTTTTTTCACTTTATTCTTCCTCTTAAATTCATGGCAAATCTTTATTTTTTCTAATGATTATAGTATACTATTACCAAAAATAAGTACATGAATTTTTTGTACAGAAAGATGGACTTTTTAAATGGAACAATTTTACCACTATCCTATTTTGACCTCCGAATGGAATTCTCTTCACCTTGATATTCTGGAAAATGCACTTTTTACCGGAGACCGCTCCTGGTATTATCCCCACATTGTCTCTCCTTTTAACCGGATTTACTTTATTATTCACGGAGAGGCACATCTGGAAAATGAATCCGGCTCCTGGAAACTGCTTCCCGGTCATATGTACCTGATCCCCGCCGGTTCCCGATATACTTATGTCTGTACCGATATCATTCATAAATTCTATATCCATTTCAGTATGGAATTGTTTCCCGGTACTGATCTTTTCAGTCGCTTCGACACCTTTCAGGTTCTTCCCTATCCTCCGGAGCTTCTGGAATCTATATTAAAAGAATCAGAAAAGGAGTCCATCATGGGACTCCTACATTTAAAAGCCATTTTCTGGCAGATTATCTATGATTTTTTCCGAAAAGGTACGGATGGTTCCGACTATCTTGAACTTTTCAGAGGATTTTATCGTCAAAAACCGGTGCTGGACTACCTTTCCTCACATCTTTGTGCCGATCTGCGCATTCAGGAACTTTCTACAACTCTGAATATCCCTGTACACCAGCTTTCCCGGTCCTTTCGTCAGGATACCGGACAGGGTTTAAAAGAATATATGGAGCAGATGCTTCTCCAAAAAGCACGGCATCTGCTCCTTCATACTACGATGCCTGTTTATCAGATTTCAGAATCATTGGGATTTTCAGATCCCTTTTATTTCTCACGCTTTTTTAAAAAAGCGGAAGGAATCTCACCCAGAGATTACAGAAAACAGCAGTTTTAATTTTGCACGTTATTTAATGCCTTTCATGGACAGCCCAATTCTTTTTTTCGCTACATCCACGCTGATCACACGGACATCTACCACATCGCCCACGCTCACTGCCTCCAGCGGATGCTTGATATATTTGTCGCTCATCTGGGAAATGTGTACCAGTCCGTCCTGATGCACTCCGATGTCTACAAATGCACCAAAATCAATGACATTACGAACCGTTCCTTTCAGAATCATCCCTTCTTTCAGGTCTTTCATATCCAGTACATCCGAGCGAAGAATTGGTTTTGGCATGTCCTCCCGGGGATCTCGTCCCGGTCTTCCCAGTTCCTTGATAATATCATGAAGTGTAATCTCACCAATCCCCAGTTCTTCTGCTGTTTTTTTATAATTTTTAATAAAAATAGCTTTGTGTCCGCCCCCAAAGTATTCCCCTGCGGTAAATCCCTGCTGTGCGAACAATTTTTCCACTGCCTCGTAGCTCTCCGGATGTACACTGGTGGCATCCAGCGGATTTTTCCCACCCTGGATCCGCATAAATCCGGCGCATTGTTCAAAAGCCTTCGGTCCCAGTTTGGCAACTTTAAGAAGTTCTCTTCGGTCGTTAAAGCGACCATTTTCCTCACGATAGGCCACAATATTTTTAGCGATCACTTTACTGATTCCGGAAATATATTCTAACAGAGAAGCAGATGCTGTATTCAGATCAACCCCCACTTTATTTACACAGTCTTCAACGACTCCGTTCAGTGCTTCACCCAGCTTTTTCTGGTTCATGTCATGCTGATACTGTCCCACGCCGATGGCTTTCGGATCAATCTTTACCAGCTCTGCAAGAGGATCTTGCAGTCTTCTTGCAATCGAAGCCGCACTTCTCTGTCCCACATCAAAGTTCGGAAATTCTTCCGTAGCCAGTTTACTTGCAGAATACACGGAAGCTCCTGCTTCGTTGGTGATCACATACTGTACTTTCTCAGGTATTTCTTTCAGAAGTTCTACAATAATCTGTTCGGATTCTCTGGAAGCTGTACCATTTCCTACAGAAATCAATTCGATATGATATTTTTTAATCAGTTTTTTCAGTGTATCCTTTGCCGCTTTGATCTTTGCCTCCGTTGTGGGCGCAGTAGGATAAATAACTGTGGTATCCAGTACCTTTCCCGTTGCATCTACAACAGCCAGTTTACATCCTGTTCGGAAAGCCGGATCCCATCCCAGTACAACTTTTCCGACAATTGGTGGCTGCATCAGAAGCTGTTCCAGATTTTTCCCGAACACTTTGATTGCCCCGTCTTCTGCTTTCTCCGTCAGGTCACTACGAATCTCACGTTCAATCGCAGGAGCAATCAGACGCTTGTAACTGTCTTCCACAACTGCTTCCAATACAGACTTTGTATTTTTATTGTCTTTTTTGATCACCTGACGCTTGAGCCATACCAGTATTTCCTCTTCCGGAGCATTGATTTTTACTGTCAAAACTTTTTCTTTTTCCCCACGATTCAATGCCAGAATACGATGTCCCGCAATCTTTGAGATCGGTTCCTCAAAATTATAATACATCTCGTATACAGATTCTTCATTCTCTTTCTTGGCAGCTGAAGATACAGAACCACTCTTTGCCGTCATTTTACGAATATGAATTCTATAGTCAGCCTCATCGGAAATAGCTTCCGCCAGAATATCCATAGCTCCGGCAATCGCTTCCTGTACATCGGCAACCCCTTTTTCCTCTGAAACAAATGGTTTTGCCTCCTCTTCCAGAGATTTGTTCGTCATCTGAAGCAATATAATATTAGCCAGCGGTTCCAGACCTTTCTCCTTTGCAATCGTCGCACGAGTTCTTCGCTTCGGCCGATACGGGCGGTACAAATCTTCAACTACCACCAGTGTCTGTGCCGCCAGAATCGCTTTTTTCAGTTCTTCCGTCAGCTTTCCCTGCTCCTCAATACTGGAAAGCACCTGATTTTTCTTTTCTTCCAGATTTCTGAGGTACAAAAGTCTTTCGTGAAGATTTCTAAGCACCTCATCATTCAAAGACCCTGTCGCTTCTTTTCGGTAACGGGAAATAAAAGGAATCGTATTTCCTTCATCTATCAATTTAACAGCAGCTTCCACCTGCCATCTTTTCACCTGTAATTCATCAGTTAATACCTGAATAATATCCATATATCTAAATCTCCTCACTTTTTGATATCATGTATTACCTTACCAAAAGCATACTTCCTTTGTCAATATTTGATTGCAGTCCATATCCACCATGTGCTATACTAGGTGGAAGACGATTGCGGCAAAACGATCCGCGATCCTTTTTGATGCCCCAACCAATTGATTTTTCATGCTTCATAGCAAAAGGAGGATTTAACATAATGGATGAAAATCAAAGACAGGACTGGTGGCCGGAAAACTTTTCAAATGATTTTTCCCAAAAAAATGAGCCATCCGGACAGCCCAAAGATACATCACCAGACACAGCAAAGCCAGATTCTCTGACCGAAGGTCAGACATCTTCGGATGATACGTATAATCAGATTGTTGAGCCACAGAAAAGCCAGGATAGTTCCTACGAGCAGAACAATAATAACCAGAAAAATCAAAATGATTCTTATGGCTGGAACAATAATAATCAACAGAATCAGGGAAATCCGTATGGCTGGAATGATCCGTATTATCAACGTCCTGTATACAGACCTGCCGGCAACGGCATGGTTGCTGCGGCACTTGTCATGGGAATTTTATCTCTGCTATTAACCTGCTGCGGATTGTCCTATGTTTTCGGAGCTCTGGGAATTATTTTCGCACTGCTCTCCAGAAAAGATGGTCCCATGGACCCTCAGGCCAAAATCGGAATGGGGCTTTCCATCACCGGTTCTGTAATCGGGATTATGATTATTATCGTAGCTTTACTTCAGGATCCTTCCTATTATATGGATATTTTAAAAGAATACGAACAATTTTATAATGAATATGAAAACGACAGTGGCTATGACAATTACGATGATTATAATGATTATGGTAATTATGATGACTATAACGCTGATGACTTATTTGATCAGTTCAAAGACTTTGAAGATTTCGGAAATCAACCTGGCGGATACAGTGACGATCTGAATTATCAGCTTCCGTCACCTGCAGCGTCTTTGTAATCCATTTACAGTATTACATGAAACACGATCAATAATATATTACGGAGAAGGCAGTTTGCAATCACAAGAATCACTGCAGCAATTCCATACCATCTGCGATATCGGCTTCCTATAGACAATTTACCGTGTGACAACCATTCCATCGTATTGGTAATCAGGTACCATCCATACAAACCCACTGTATATACTACGATCGGATGATACCACAAAGATAACAGGATATGTCCCCGGAGTAATTCCAGAATTGCCCGTGTCCCACCGCATCCAGGACAATACAGACCTGTCAGGGAATAAAAAACACAGGGCGGAAGTATCTGAACGATTGCTTCCGGCTGGATTCCTTTCCGATACATGGTATACCAAAGCAGCATTGCCAGACCGAGGGCACACCAGCTGATCTGACAGATTCTATATGATTTTTTCTCTGTGGTTTGTTCCATTGCCCTTTCTCCTTTATCCTTGTTATGGAGGTTCACTATGAGATATTCATCAAAAGACTTAAAAGCCATGTCCCGTACACAACTCAACGGGAAATATGGTATTTTCATCGGAGCATATTTGCTCTATTATATGATTAACTTTGGCATTTCCATGATCATCAGTTTTACCGGTCAGGGAAGCTCAGCTATCACCAGTATAGCACAGGGAAACTTTTCAGGCTCTCTTTCCGGAGTCATCATTGAATTTTTGATTCAATTTATCGTTGGTTTGATTTTATCAATTTTGATGCTTGGTTTCAACAAAATGTTTCTGGACGGGAGTCGCGGCTATCCGGTCAGATTTGAAGATTTATTCTATGGATTCCGGCATCATCCCGATCGGGTCATCGTGATGCAGCTGTTGATGAGTCTGATCTGTATGGCTTGCCTGTTGCCGGGATATATCTTCCTGTTTTTGGCACTGTATTCTGATGATTCTATTGCTTTATTGATTTTATGCATTGCATTCCTGATTGTAGGCTGTATCCTGTATATTTATTTTACTATTGTCTATAGTCAATCCATGTTTCTGATGGCGGATTATGATGATCTCGGACCAGTGCAGGCTCTGCGGGAAAGCCGGAAACTGATGTCAGGAAACAAGGGACGTTTCCTATATCTGGAACTCAGCTTTATGGGCTATATGTTCCTGGGACTGCTCTCCTGTGGCATCGGCTATCTCTGGATCACCCCTTATATGACAATGACCCAGACCAACTTCTACCGGAATATCACCGGGGAAATCTAAACTGCTTTAGTAGCTTTCCTTATATAAAAAGATTCTCACCGAAACCAATGTTTATAACATATAAGGTTTCCTGTGAGAATCTTTTATTTATTCTTATATTTCTCTTCTTCTGCTAATTTTTCTGTATCATTCAGGTTGTCACTTCCCTTTCGGGTACATCTCACTGAACAATTCAACCAAAAACCTCACACACTCTCCATTGGTTGAGACTCACCTTTTGCTTCGTATAGCCGACAAAGTAAATTGGCTAATGATAGACAGGATATACTATCATCAGCCTCACATCTTTCTCTCTCATATGAACAAAAAATTCTTATTCTTCCGACAGTCCGAAAGCCTCATGAACCGCATTCATTGCTTTCAGTGCATCTTTCGTGCTGACAAGAACCGTGATACGGATCTCAGAAGTAGCAATCATATTGATATTTACATTCTGGCTGTATAGACATTCAAACATCTTTGCGGCTACACCCGGATTGGACATCATACCTGCACCTACAATAGACAGTTTTGCCACATCACAGTTATATTCCACACGTTCAAATCCCAGAGCCTCCTGATACTCTTCCAGAAGTTCAATGGCTTCTTTCAGATTTTCATGGGACACTGTAAAGGAAATATCTTTCGTTCCCTCTCTTCCCACAGACTGAATAATTATATCCACATTTATATTTTTCTTTGCCAGTGTATTAAATAATTTAAATGCGCTTCCCGGCACATCCTGAATTCCGATGACGGAGATGCGGTCTGCGTTACGGTCCAGAGCAACTCCACTGATAATCATTCTTTCCATCTTTTTCACAACCTCCTTAACCACAGTACCTTCTGATTCATTTAAACTGGAACGCACAACAAGGCGCACCCCATATTTTTTTGCCATCTCTACCGAACGATTGTGCAAAACCCCGGCTCCCAAAGTCGCCAGATCCAGCATCTCATCATAGGTAATGGCTTTCAGTTTTCTGGCAGTAGGTACCAGTCTCGGATCTGCTGTATATACACCGTCAACATCCGTATAGATCTCACATGCATCCGCATGAAGAGCAGCCGCCAGGGCAACTGCTGTCGTATCCGATCCGCCTCTTCCCAGCGTCGTATAATCATTGTATTTGTTCACACCCTGGAATCCGGTAACAATTACAATCTTACGGTCTTCCAGTTCCCTTTTGATTCTTTCGGTATCAATCTTTTTCAGGCGTGCATTGCCATAGGCACTGGTTGTCTTCATCTGTACCTGAAAAGCATTCAGGGAAATTGCACGAACTCCCAGCTCCGCCATGGCCATGGCCATCAGAGAAACCGACATCTGTTCTCCTATCGTAAACAGCATATCCATCTCTCTCTTTGGTGGATTCGGGTTGATATCTTTCGCTTTTTCTATCAGCTCATCTGTGTACTTTCCCATAGCTGACAACACTACTACAACATCATGTCCTTTTTCATAATCCCGGATACAGCGCTTCGCCACATTAAAAATCCGCTCCTTATTTGCCACCGAAGTGCCGCCGAATTTCTTAACGATTAACATTCGTCTCCTCCTACTGTGCAGTATAGAAACGTACCGCTGTTCCAAAAATAATAGTGTCGAACAATTATCTCAAAAGATATGCCATCAGTTCATATCCCTTCTCAAACATACGGCCGCTCTTTTCCGCTTCTGTTTCACAATACTTCCATGTGTGAGTCTCTCTCACCGTACTGTCATACAGCAGGTATGGAATCGGGTCAGCAGTATGGGTTCTTACGCAAATCGGTGTTGGATGATCCGGCAAGATCAGCATTCGATAAGGCTCTCCTGACGCATCCAGCTGTTCCTTTACGAGACGGATGATCCGCTGATCCAGATACTGAATGGCCTGAACTTTACGCCCAACACTGCCCTGATGCCCCATTTCATCGGGAGCTTCCACATGAATATACGCAAAATCATACCCTTTTTTTGTCAGCGCGTCAACTGCTGCCTGGGCTTTTCCTTCATAATTTGTGTGAAGTCCACCGTTTGCCCCCGGTACAATTACATTTGTCAGTCCTGCGCCAACAGCGATACCTTTTAACAGATCAACCGCAGAAATCATAACACCTTTTTTCCCGTATTTACCTTCAAAAGAATCCAGTG
Source organism: Oliverpabstia sp. (assembly GCA_051888835.1). Lineage (GTDB taxonomy): Bacteria > Bacillota > Clostridia > Lachnospirales > Lachnospiraceae > Oliverpabstia. Next base: position 29,266 of record JBJFCH010000220.1, read on the forward strand.
CCGGACGTGTTCCCGCTCCCCAGAACCACAGGCTGTTTGCAGGATTCAGACCCTTTGCTTTTCTCTCCAGATTCAGCGGATGTTTTGACAGAATCTCATAACTTCTTTTCTGCATCTGTCTGAGGACCTGATCCTTTGGAAGATATTCTCCTATTTTCTGTTCCAGAATATCATGCGGAGGTGTAAGTTCCACCACCCGCCCCTGATTCCAGATCAGGCAGTGCCGGTAACTGGTTCCCACGTAAAACTGATACGTTTCGTTCTGCATTTCCTGCATCACAGCTTTCAAAAGAATAGCGGCATCCTCCGTACTGATCTCGCTGGAACTATGATCGATCATAGTCTTATCCTCATATGCTGCTTCCTCATCCGAAACTGTCACAATATTACACCGGATCGCCACATCTGTATCTTTCATATCCACACCGATACTCAGTGCTTCCAACGGAGATCTGCCGGTATAATATTGTTTGGGATCATATCCCATTACAGCCAGATTTGCCGTATCACTTCCCGGTTTCATCCCTTCCGGAATTGTCTTCGCCATGCCGATTTCGGATACTCCCGCAAGTTCATCCATCATAGGCGTATCAGCATATTCCAGCGGAGTTTTATCTCCCAGTTCTTTGATCGGACGGTCTGCCATTCCGTCACCTAACACTACCACATACTTCATTTTTTCATCCTCCTACTTATCGAGATTTACTCATCACCAGAAAAAAGGACAGCAGCAAGGCTGTCCTTTCATTTTCTAAAATCGAACCCTGATCATTCCCAGGATATCATCCAGTTTTTCAGCTTTCTCCTGATATTCTGTTTCTGTCATCTTTTCTGTGATAAATCCAAATTCTCCGGCAACTTCTGTCAGTTCTCTGGCATCCACATCCCCGAACACTTCTTCTGCTTTTGCCAATTTTTCCTGACAGCTTCCTTTCATTCGCACAAAGAAGCGGCTTTCCACATCACCGACCGGTATCAGATCCAGCTTTTCACTACTCCATCCCGGCATCACATTGGTATCCATATGCTTCACCGCGTCAACCACATCCGATACAACTGCACTGGCTGTCGGAAGTTTTCCGGCTCCGCTTCCATAGAACATAGCATTGCCCAGTACATTTCCATGAACAAAAATTGCATTAAATACATCATTGACGCTGTATAACGGATGAGTTCTGTCAATCATTACAGGGGATACCATTGCACAGATACCCTCTGCCGTTTTACGGCTGGTAGCAAGAAGCTTAATGCTTGCGCCCCATGCTTTCGCATATTTGATATCCGCAGCCGTGATTTCGGTGATTCCTTCTGTATAAACATCTGCAAAATCCACATATTTTCCGGTAGCTACCGAGGAAAGAATTGCAATCTTTCTGCAGGCATCCCATCCTTCTATATCGGCTGCAGGATTTCTTTCTGCATATCCTTTCTCCTGTGCGTCTTTCAGTACCACATCAAAATCCGCACCATCATCTGCCATCTTACTGAGAATATAGTTAGTCGTTCCATTCAGGATACCTGAGATTTCATCAATATCATCCGCTGTCAAAGAAGTATTTAAAGGACGGATGATCGGAATTCCACCACCGCAGCTTGCTTCAAACAGGAAGTTTATATTTTTTTCTCTGGCAATCTCCAGAAGTTCCGTGCCATGCTTTGCAACCAGCTCTTTGTTGGAAGTACATACAGACTTTCCACTCTCCAGTGCTCTTTTTACAAAAGTATACGCCGGATTGGTTCCTCCCATCACTTCCACAACAACTTTAATCTCCGGATCATTGATGATCACTTCATAATCATGAACGATTTTTTCCTGAACCGGATCCCCCGGAAAATCTCTCAGATCCAATACATATTTGATATTGATCTCATCACCTGCATTTTTATTGACAATCTCCTGGTTTGTATTGATCACTTCTACAACACCGGAGCCTACTGTACCGTATCCTAAAACCGCTATCTGTACCATTTGCTTCACTCCCTGCCTATTATTTTTAAATCATGCACGCCTTCCTGCTGCGTCATCTGTTCCACCATATCTTCCGCATCCCCCGCCTCGGGCAGGATCTCCACACTCAGCGTCAATGTGGCAATGCCACTGATCGGAATGCTCTGATGAATCGTCAGTATGTTGCCGTGAAAGTCAGCCACCGTTCTCAAAATATCTGATAAAATACCCGGTTTATCATCCATTTGAAGAATAAATGTCACGGTTCTGCCCTTCGCCTGCTCATGGAAAGGCTGAATATCATCTTTATATTTGTAAAACGAACTTCTACTGATGCCAACTCTCTCTGTGGCTTCCTGCACTGTCGCAGATTTTTCAGAATTCAGAATTCTTTTTGCTTCCACAACCTTCAACAAAACTTCCGGAACTGCTTTTTCTTTCACCAAATAAAATTTTGTCTGTTTCTTCATAGCTCCTCCTGATTCGGCATCATTATCCGCATTTTATCCCGGATAATGTTCGTCTCAGAAATACATCTGTACTCATGGGTAAGATATTATCATAGATTTCCACCTGATGCAAGCTTTTTCTACAGGCTTCGTCCGCCGCCTCCGTGGCTTCGTCCGCTTCCGGAGGTATGTACACTGCTTCGCCCGCCGCCTCCGGATGGAGGATTTCTCTCTATCTTCCTTCTGGTGACCGTCTGATTGACAAAAATATCATCTCTTCGGATAAGCTGTATCTTTCCTTTTTCTCTGAAAGGATACGTATATGTCCCTGTTTTCATTTTATATCTCGCATTGATGACACCGAAAAAGATTCCCCCGCATGCAAGTCCCACAAGCAGCGCAACAATGATCTCCCCGGCTGTCAGTCCATAATGCCTGCTGACTTTTCCCGTCTCCACATCGTAGGTATACTGGTTATCCGGAATACCGGCTTCCATATACGTGTCGGTCTGATCCAACATGGCCAAAAAACCTTCCCCGTAGTTTTGGGATTTCAGCTGACTGTATCCCGCATCGATTACCCGGTCAATCCGGTTGTCTGTCAGAAATCGGATCATGCTTCCGGAAGTAGAAATCCATACATTACCATTATCCAGATCCACCAGATACAGGATTCCATTTTCCTGATATCCATGTTCATCATAATAATCATCCGCATACTCCTCCGAATTTTTTCCTTCCGCGTCATATGTGGTCACCACTACAAAATCCTGTTTCCATTTTTCGGACATTTCTTCTATTCTGTTTCCAATAGCCTGTTCTTCCTGAGAGGTAAGGATATCCGCCTGATCCACCACATACTGTACCAAATCAGACTGTGCTCCATACACTGGTATGGTGCCCCTTCCCATTATTACCAGAAGAAAGAAACATACTGCGGGAAGTTTTCCTGTTATCCATCGTATCTTTTTCATATCAACAATCCCCCCACCAGTGCCAGTGCAAATACTGCTGCTGAAATCACAGCCGATACCGCACCCAGCTTTCTATAGTTCACAGGGAGTTTACCGCACACTTTTCCGGTCTGCCCGTTGATGGCATAGTAATACATTTTCCCGTTGCTGCCTTTATAGGTAATAACCCACACCGGCACCATGACATAACTCCACTCTTCTTCCTGTGTCCTCACATCCATATGATGGGGAATCACCGTAGAATAGCCATTGACGCTGTCTCTGAGCATATCCTGGGCATACTGCCTTGTATCCTGCGTAATCTCCTGCTGAAATTCGTTCTGTTCCATATCTCTTTTCTCTGCCTGAAATCCGGACAAATAGCCCACAGAAAATGCTTTTGCTTTCTCCAGCTGATACGGCAAAACGCCTTCCACCAGCTTTCGATTTGCTTTCTTCAGAGCATTTTTAAACAACTCGGGAAACTGCAGATTTCCTTCCCGATAGATATCATAATATCGTGTCTCTGTATACTCGGTATCGCCGCTCCTCCAAACACGCACCTTTGTGCCTTTTGCCTGAAAACGTCCCTGTCCTTTCCAATCCACCATCCAGTATGGGAAATACACCCCGGTCAGTTTCTCAATCTGTTTTTTCTCAAAAAATCCTTTCGGTACAAACTTCTTTTTTCTCACATTTTCCAGAAAGGTATTTTCAGCTGTATTCCGGTCAATAGAAAATGGAATGATCCATTTGGGCAGGTATTCTCCCGAAACACGCCCGGAAAGTACCACGGGATTGTGACAATAATAACAGAAAGTTGCGGCAGTGGTTGCATCTGTGACAATCTCCGCCCCACAACTGGGACACGTATAAACTACCGCTTCCTCCTGTCCACTGGTTTCGTCTTTTTTCTCCTCAGCAAAATCAGCCGTCTCTGATTCCTGAGACGGCTGATCCTGAGGCTGCATCGCATCCACCTGCTGCTGACTGAAATCAGACATACAGTATGGACATTGATATCTCTGTGTGGAAGGATCAAATACCAATTCTCCTCCACAATTCGGACATTTTAAACTGATGACTGCCATGCTTAACCCTCCTTGTATTTATGGACGGGGTTTGCCACACTGGCTGCAGAATTTTCCTGTACTTTCATGCCCACAGCTGCACATCCAGGTGTCTTTCTCCGGACGGGGCCGTCCGCATTCACTACAGAATTTTCCTGTACTTTCATGTCCGCACACGCACATCCAGGTGTCTTTCTCCGGACGGGGTTTCCCGCACTCACTACAGAATTTTCCTGTACTTTCATGCCCACAGCTGCACATCCAGGTATCTTCCTTCGTCTGTGAAGAACGGTTCTGCTTTTCTGCAGCTGCCTGAGCCTCTCTGTTCATCTGCATCTGCTGCATATTGGCTGCAGACATATTGGCAACCATACTGCCGCCCATCTGGGCACCCATATTCATTCCCATAAAGCCAACCGTACTTCCGCCTTTATTGCTCCCGGCTGCTTCCATTCCTCTGGCAAATGCTCCCTGCACATAACCTTCTCTTACAGATGGATCTCCCAGCATAGCACCCTGATTTCTCATGTTGATCAGTTTCTGTGATTCTTCATCATAAGATACACTGGCAATTGCCACTGCCTGAATTTCCATACCCCGATTCTGCTTCCATTCCTCATCCAGAGTATCTGCCATATACTTTGAAAGCTCACGGCTTTTGGATGTCACATAAGAAATTCTTACTCCATCCGCAGACATCTGATTGATAGAAGACTGGAGCGCATCCAGGAATTCATAAAGATATTGTTCATTAATATCTCCAATCTCCACCTGATCCTGATTTTTCGGAATCGCTTCCACATAAAATTTGATCGGATCTGTGATTCGGATCGAATATGTTCCGTGAGTCCGCAAAAATAATTCCGCATTATAAAAATTATCAAAATAATTGATAGGATTACGCGTTCCAAAGCGAATCCCTTTGATTTCCTGCAGATTGATATAATAAACTTTCTGAGCAGTTGGAGTAGCACCGCCATAGCGGAACCGATCAAAAGAATTCTGAAGTGCGTCATCCAGCTGTCCGTTGAACATGGAAGGCATGGATGAATTATCCACTGTAAAATACCCCGGCTCCGCACTGTAATCCACAATTTTACCGCCATCCAGAAGCATCATAAACTGCCCCTCATAGACATGAATCACAGAACCATTGGAAATCACATTCCTTCCACCTTTTTTATTCGCACCTTTTCCCGTGCAGATTCCACGGGTCATAACAGTCTGCCCGCCCATATTTTCCGGTTCAATAACCTCCAGCCACTGATCTGCCAGTGAACCGCTTACTGTCTCTTTTAACGCTCTGATAATACCCATACGATACCTCCTTTCTTTGTATCGTGCTGCAACTCATTTTTATCAATTTCTGTTTTCCTGTAAATCGGTATCTTCCATTTTCTTTCCGCCCAGGGCAATCCACTTCAGATATCCGTTGATAAACAGATCAAGATTTCCATCCATCACACTGTCCACATTTCCTGTTTCCACTCCGGTACGATGATCTTTTACCATCGTATACGGCTGCATAACGTAAGATCGTATCTGATTTCCCCAGCCAATCTCTGTCACTTCACCCCGGATACCGGAAAGTTTCTCCATGTTCTCCTGTTGTTTTAGGAGATACAGCTTTGCTTTCAACATCTGCATCGCCTTATCTTTGTTCTGGAACTGTGATCTTTCATTCTGACACTGTACCACAATTCCGGTAGGAATATGCGTGATTCGAATAGCCGACGATGTTTTATTGATATGCTGACCACCGGCACCGCTGGAACGGTATGTGTCGATCCGCAGATCATCTTCTTTAATATCCACATCCAGATCTTCATCAATATCCGGCATAACATCGCAGGATACAAAAGACGTCTGTCGTTTGCCTGCAGCATTAAACGGAGAGATACGCACCAGACGGTGAACACCTTTTTCCGACTTAAGATATCCATAGGCGTTCTCTCCATGAACCTCAACGGTAACGGATTTGATTCCGGCCTCGTCCCCATCCAGATAGTCCAACACTTCCAGTGTAAATCCTTTTTTCTCCGCCCATCGGCAGTACATCCGGTACAGCATTCCGGCCCAGTCACAGGACTCGGTTCCGCCGGCGCCCGCATTCAGCTTGATAATTGCATCTTTTCTGTCATACTCACCTGACAGCAGAGTCTTCATACGAATACTCTCAAAATCTGCCTCGAACTGATCAAGAATCTCCTGAATCTCTTCGATCACAGAGGGGTCATTTTCCTCATACCCCATCTCAATCAGGGTTTCCATATCCTCCATCTGTGTCTCAAGGTTCTCATATGTCTCCTTGTCATCTTTCAGGCTCTTTAATTCTTTCATCATTTCCTGGGAGCGCTCCGGGTCATCCCAAAAGTCCGGCTCTTCCATTTTTCTTTCTAATTCTTCGATCCGCTTTTCTTTATTAGCGAGGTCAAAGTGAATCCCTCACTTCCACTAATGGCTGTGTATAGGAATTCAGTGTAGCTTTGAACTGATCTAATTCTACCAAAAGTTTCACCTGCTTTCCTGAAAATAATAAATGTTGATAAGCAGTGGTTGGTTGGACACTGCCCATCAACATCTATTTTATTATACGTGTTTATAAGAATTTGTACAAGTAGAAAATCACAGGAGTATTCATCGGCTTTCCCGAATGGCCTCGGCCAGTGCGATCACATTTTTCACCGGAACATTATCCATGATTTCCTGGGATGGTCCGCAGATATATCCGCCTCCCTTGCCCAGAATGTCTATGGTACGAAGTGTCTGCTCTCTTACTTCCTCCGGAGACTTGAAAGCCAGCAGTTCCTGAGTGTCCACTCCGCCATAGAAAATCAGATCTTTTCCATACTCTTTTTTCAGGAAATTCAGGTCCATACAAGTCTGCACCGGTTCCAGAATATCCAGCCCGATGTCGATCAGATGTGGAATAAATGGTGTAATATTTCCGCAGGAATGCATCTGCACCGGAATGCCGGATTCTTTAAATGCCGCAAAAACCTTTGCATATCTCGGCTTAAAATATTTCACAAATATTTCTTCCGATACAATCGTAGAAACCTGAGTGCCCAGATCATCACCAAAATGCCCTACCTTAAATCCACGTTTCCCTGTTTCTCTCGCCATGGCAATTTTATAATCGGCAATCACATCCATAACCTGACAGGCAAGATCCGGTTCTGTGATAAGCAGACACATAAAATCCTCCATACCTACAATATTATAAGATTTCTCCCAGATTCCATTATATCCCGACATCATCACAAGATAATCGCCGGAATATGTTTTCAGATCCTCCTGTGCACTTCGAAACAGCATATCCATTTTATCTTCCGAAATATCAGGCGCATGATAGGTATCCAGAAGTTCCGGTTCGTCCTCCAGTCCCTCCAGTGGATGAGCCAAATTGTTGTATCCGGTAGCATCCAGTCCAAATTCCATTCCCCATCCGTCGATTACCCGGTTTCTTTTAGTATCAATCCGACATCGTCCCTCTCTTGCCGCCTCTTCCATTTTTTTCTGATTATGAAGTTCATGGGTAGGTACATCATCCAGGTGGGCAGTCCAGAAAATATGATTTCCCAGGTACTCGTCCACTTCTCTCTCTGTCTGCATGCCCAATGCATGTGCCAGTTCCATCTTTTTATTCAGATTGGCAAATTCGATCTGGCTTGGCAGATACGTGGTGTTTTTTCGGTTGATCACATCCAGTGTCAATTGTTCTCTTGTCATATAAAAGTCCTCCGCTCCATATTTTATGGCTTCATTATAAATAAAAGCATATAGAAAAACCACTTGCATACTGCTCTCAAATCTACGAATCTTGCTCTTTTTTTATATAGCTGATATAATACTTATAGCATCTGATTTTTAAGGATACTTTTTTCATAAAAGGAGGATTTTCCATGCATACAACCGATACCGGAACCCTTCCCGGCTCTGATTATTATTTCCATACTCCCTCGGAGGATGCGAAGAAATTTTTTTATTATCTCGTATCTTGCGGTCATTATCATACCATTAATGGATATAGTTTTCACCGTGATTTTTATCCCTATATGCTGTTTTTATATGTAAAAGGGGGAATGATTCGACTGGATTATATGGGAAATTCTTACCAGGTCCGGGCAGGTGAATTCTTTTTCATTGACTGTCAGGAAAAACATTTCTATTACACTCCGGAGAATTGTGAATTTTATTATATTCATTTTGATGGGCTGAACTGCCATCAGATTTATCCATTAATTTATAAAAATTTCGGCTGTCTTTTTCATCAAAAGGATTATCCTGATCTGATTCAGATTCTGAAGCGTATCATCTATATCAACCGTGAGGAACAGCAGATCACGGAAGCCGGATATTCCCGGCTGATTGCCGATCTGTTATTCGGAATTATGGCTCCCGAGACATCCTCTGATGCCGACGCAGAAGATATACCGGCAGTCCGCAACACAATTTCCTATATTCAGAACCATCTGGACGAAAATCTTACCATTCAGCTGCTGGCGGAACGGGTATTTCTAAGTCCCTATTACTTTTCCCGGCTGTTCAAAAAGAAAACCGGCTACTCACCCTATGAGTATATTATTATCTCCAGGATCAACCGGGCAAAATATCTTTTAAAAACGACAAATCTTCCGCTTGAGGAAATCGCTGCTTCCTCCGGCTATCACAGTGCCGGAAGGTTCATCAACGCTTTTTCCGAGAGAGTTGGAATCCCGCCGGAACGATTCCGGCGGCTGCCTCTATAGTTTCGTTTCAACATCAGTTTTCTCCCAGGTATCTTCCGGAACTTTTATCGCTGCCTCAATCGCATACTCCAGCGATTCTACGATCATATCCATAGACATAAATGGAGTTCCTTCAGGCTTCTCCACTGCCTGTCCGGCTGAGAACGGCACATGGATAAATCCGGCCCGCATATGAGGATATCGGGTTGCTGCAAGATGCAGCACCTGATACATGACACTATTACATACAAAAGTTCCTGCCGAATAGGAAATATGACACGGAATTCCATGGTCACGCACATTCTGTACCATTGTTTTCACGGGGATTGTTGCATAATATGCCGGCGCTCCGTCTTTTTGAATCGGTGCTCCGTCCGGCTTCCCGCCTTCATTATCCGGGATGCGTGCTTCGGCAAGATTGATTGCAACTCTTTCAATCGTAACACAGGAACGGCCTCCGGCCTGTCCAACACTGATTACCAAATCCGGCTGATATCTGTCAATCGCTTGTTCTATCATTTCTGTACTTTTGGAAAATACCGTAGGAATCTCCATCCTAATGATCTCTGCTCCCGCAATACGTTCCG
>JBJFCH010000221.1:0-6938 GCA_051888835.1 Oliverpabstia sp.
AAAAATCCAACTGCATCCCGTATGGTTTCCACCGGAATAAGACATACATCCGTAATATTCTGCACACTTTTCATACAGACCGCAGGAAGAATGATTGTAGTGAATCCCAGTTTTTTTGCCTCCTGAACCCTCTGTTCTGCCATACTGACGGCCCGGACCTCACCGCTTAATCCTACTTCCCCGAAAACAAGGACTTTATCATCAATCACAATATCCTTGTAACTTGACACTATAGCCAGCAGAATCCCCAGATCAATAGCCGGCTCATTCATACGGATTCCTCCTGCGATATTCACATAGGCATCGCTGGAGGAAAGATTCATCCCCAGTCTTTTTTCCAGTACAGCCATCAGAAGATTCACACGATTAAAATCCGTACCGGCAGCGGTTCTTCTGGGAATTCCGAAACCGCTGGAGCACACCAGTGCCTGAATCTCTATAAGGATCGGTCTTGTTCCTTCCATAGAACATGCCACTACGGAACCGGACGCTCCCTCCGGTCTTCCATCCAGCATAAACTCGGATGGATTTTCCACTTCTACAAGACCTTCTTCCCTCATCTCAAATACGCCAATCTCATTAGTTGAGCCAAAACGATTTTTTACCCCTCTCAATATTCGATAAGACGCATGCCGATCTCCTTCAAAATACAGCACCGTATCCACCATATGTTCCAATACTCTCGGACCGGCAACATTTCCGTCTTTTGTCACATGACCTACAATGAAAATTGAAACACCCATGCCTTTGGCAATCTGCATAAGCACACCTGTAGATTCCCGAACCTGAGAGACACTTCCCGGTGCCGATGCGACCTCTTCATTATACATGGTTTGTATGGAATCAATCACTACCACATCCGGTTTTTTGCGTTCGATCACCTGCCGGATCGTATCCAGGTTTGTCTCACAAAGAAGCAGCATCCTGTCACTGAATGCTCCAATTCTCTGTGCTCTGAGCTTGATCTGCTTGAGAGATTCCTCACCTGATATATAAAGAACCTGAACCTGATCTGCCAGATTGCGGCACACCTGTAAAAGCAGTGTGGATTTTCCAATCCCCGGATCTCCGCCGACCAGTGTCATAGAACCACCCACGATACCTCCGCCCAACACCCGATCCAGTTCTTTACTCCCTGTATGTAATCGCTCTTCTTCATTGATCTGTACCTGTGAAAGCGTTACCGGTTCTGCCGCTTTCACACTTCCCATTCCCTTTACTGATGATTTTCCCTGAGAGGGAGAAACCGTCTCCTCAACAAAGGTATTCCATTTTTTACAGCCCGGACACTGCCCCATCCATTTGGGTGATTCGTATCCACATTCCTGACAGAAAAATACTGTTTTCTTTCCTTTTGCCATCTTTCCACCTCTCACAACCGTTTCGAAAAAAAGGAAGCCGGACTGTTCATCCGACTTCCGTCTTATCTTTTATAATACTTTATCGATTTCAACTCTTACTGCTTTATCCGGACTAAGATCCGCACTGAACGATAATTTTCCGCCAAGATTCGTTTTCATATTGCCTGCAACCATATCATCAAGGGTAACTCTGTATTCGCTGTCTGCCTCCATCTCCACAGTAATCTGTGTGTTTTCAGTTCCTTCTACTGCAAATACCATACCGTTGGTTCCAATCTTCATATCCAATACGGTAGTCCCCGGAACGGATTCATATACAAACATTCCATTTCTTTCAAGCTTGGTAATCTCCCGGAATGTCTTCACTTTATATAAATCACCATCATACTCAAAATCAGAAAGTTTAGACTTTGTAGCAAGCTCATAATTGCCAAAACTAATACCTCCAGCCTCTTCGGTTCTGATCAATTCTTTGATTGTAGACATAAATATCCTCCTAGTTCTATCTCTTGTGTTTTCATGCTCGATGCTGATTTCTGCTCTGTCTAATCAAGATTAAGGCAGAAAAAAATTTTCTTTCAATGCTATTATATAATAAATTCATAAAAACTTCTAGTCAGTGACAGAAAATTTTATATCTTTTTTAGACATCGACACAATTACCTTATCGCCTGCATGAATATTTCCCTCCAGAATTTCTTCTGCCATCCTGTCTTCAATCTTATTCTGGATTGTACGCTTCAGAGGACGGGCACCATATTTACTATCGTATCCTGATTCCGCAAGATAATCCTTTACACTGCTTCGAACAATCAGTTCAATATTCATCTGATCCTTACAACGTTTCTCAAGTTTCTTAAGCAAAATATTTACTATCTGGCGAATCTCTTCTTTATTTAACATATGAAATACAAGTATTTCATCGATTCGGTTCAGGAATTCCGGTTTGAAGATCCTTCGAACCTCTTCCATTACACTGTTTTTCATATATTCATAATCTTTCTTTGCATCTTCCCCTGAGACAAATCCCAGTTTCTTTGGCTCCACGATACTCTGAGCACCTGCATTTGACGTCATAATAATACAGGTCTGCTTAAAATCCACCTTTCTTCCCTGGGCATCCGTGATATGACCGTCATCCAACACCTGAAGAAGGATATTAAATACGTCAGGGTGAGCCTTTTCTATCTCATCAAACAGGATCACGCTGTATGGATTTCGCCTTACTTTTTCTGAAAGTTGACCACCTTCTTCATAACCCACATATCCCGGCGGAGAACCAATGAGCTTGGAAACACTGTGCTTTTCCATATACTCAGACATATCGACCCTGATCATCGCCTGTTCCGTGCCAAACACAGCTTCCGCTAATGCCTTGGATAATTCCGTTTTTCCCACTCCTGTAGGTCCGAGAAACAGAAAGGAACCAATCGGTCTTGCAGGATCTTTTAGTCCTACTCGCCCTCTTTTAATAGCTTTTGCAACTGCACTCACTGCTTCCTGCTGTCCTACAACTCTTTTATGAAGTGTATTTTCCAGACGTGCCAGCCGCTTTGTCTCTTTTTCAGCCAACTTCTGTACAGGAATTTTGGTCCATCCCGAAACAATCTGCGCTACCGTTTCTTCTGTAACAGACAAATTCTTATTCCTGCAGCGGCTTTCATACCGTTTTTTTGCCGTTTCATAAGACTTACGCGCAGCATTCTGTTGTTCCTGAATCTCTTTTGCAAGAGCAAAATCACCAGCTTTGATTGCATCCTCTTTTTCCCGAGTCAACCTGCGTACTTCTTTTTCCCCCTCTGTTAATGCTACCGGAACAGTAAATCCTGCCAGCTGTACTTTTGCTGCCGCTTCATCAATCAAATCAATCGCTTTATCAGGAAGAAAACGATCCGTAATATAACGTACTGCCATCTTTACTGCTGCATCCAACGCCTCATCTGTAATTTTTACACCATGGTGCTGCTCATAATATGGACGCAGACCTTTCAGTATCTCAACTGCCTGCTCTTCTGTCGGCTCTTCTACCGCCACCGGTTGAAATCTTCTTTCCAGAGCAGCATCCTTCTCAATATACTTTCTGTATTCTTCCAGCGTAGTAGCACCAATGATCTGAATCTCTCCTCTGGACAGTGAAGGCTTTAATATATTAGACGCATCCAGAGCTCCCTCTGCTCCACCTGCCCCGATAATCGTATGAAGCTCATCAATAAACAATAATATTCCTTTGTGCTCCATCACTTCTGCAACGACTCTTTTGATCCGTTCTTCAAACTCTCCACGATACTTGGAGCCGGCCACCATGCCGGACAAATCCAGGACAACCACCCGTTTGTCTTTTACGGTCTCAGGTACCAGTCCTTCAATAATTCTCTGGGCAAGTCCTTCAACAATCGCTGTCTTACCCACTCCCGGTTCCCCAACCAGACATGGATTATTCTTTGTTCGTCTGCTCAGGATCTGAATCACCCGGGCAATTTCATCTTCTCTTCCCACAACAGGATCCAGTTTTCCCTGACGGGCAAGTTCCGTAAGATCGCGGCTATACTGATCCAGTGTGGGCGTTCCTATCATGACTTTATTGCTTCCGCCTTTTTTGGCTGCCTCTTCCCTTGCAGCAACACCTTCTTCGCCCATAGCAATCAGAATCTCCGTTTGGAGCTTCTGAATATTGATTCCCATAGTATGAAGAAGTCTGGTACCTACACAATCCACTTCATTCAGCATAGCCAGAAGAAGATGTTCCGTTCCTGCTCTTGTACTCTTAAAATCAACTGCTTCTCTTTGACTGTTCTCCAGTACTCTTTGCGCTCTCGGCGTATATCCACGGGAATCAGCCACCATGACATCGGAAGCAGGAGCGATCAGTTTCTCGATCAAATCCAGAAGTTTTTCCTCGCTCAATCCCATATCTCTCAACACCATACCGGCGGTTCCCTGTTCTTCATGGAGCAGTCCTGCCAGAAGATGTTCTGTACCTATATAACTGTGCCCGTACTTACGTGCAATTTTTTCCGCATACAGTATCGCAGTTTTCGCCTGATCCGTATACTGTGTCTTCATGTATGTTATTCCTGCCTTTCTTATACTTTTCAGGAATGCGCATAACTGTCATCCCACTCCTGATATATCTCGTCAATCAACTGGTGAGCTTCCTGACGGGTGATATTCCTGCACCGCCCCTTTGCCAGTACGATTGTCAGATCCCGACGAAGCTCTTCCATAGCAAATAATTTGTCGGAATCAATACAGATAACAGCGCCCTTTCTCCTGTCAATAGACACGATACCTTCCTGTCTCAATACAGCATATGCTTTATTTACCGTATGCATGTTAATCCCTATAATATCTGCCAGCTGCCTTACTGATGGAAGTACATCTCCATCATGAAGACGGGATGTGGCAATTCCCAGTATGATCTGGTTGCGAAGCTGCATATAAATAGCTTCGTCACTGTTAAAATCTATCTCTATCAAATCAATATGCATATTATCACCTGAACTGTTATCCTTTGCTTTTCATGACCATAAGTTCACTGGGTATTCCTGTGAACTTTATTTTTCTTTTGCTGTGATACATATCATATAACACATGACTGTATTTTTCAAGTAAAACACCTATCGAATTTTCATACCAACCTTAATCATACGAAACATCCGCTCCGCTGCATCGGAAAATAATACTTCCGCATATTCCAATGCTTCCTCCAACGGCATGGATGCATTGATGGTTGTTATCACAGAATCAATACCATACTCAAAAATAGCCTCTGCATCCTTTCCCATGCCGCCGACAATGGCTACGCATGGAATATTCTTCTTTTTTGCGGCTATTCCCACACCATACGGTACTTTTCCGTATACAGACTGATAGTCCATCCTTCCTTCACCGGTAACAATCAGATCTGCACCTTCAATTACCTGTTCAAAATTAAGAATAGATAGAATTGTATGAATCCCCCGCTCCAATTTTGCATTTACAAAAGCCATAAGACCTGCTCCCAAACCTCCTGCTGCCCCTGCGCCCGGTATGAATGCAATATCTCGATTCAAAGTATCATGAAGAACTCTGGCATAATTTTCCATTCCCTTTTCCAGGAAAATAATATCCTCCTGTGCTGCGCCTTTTTGCGGTCCAAATATAGCGGTTGCTCCCGTTTCCCCCAACAGTGGATTGGTCACATCACACATAACTGTAAAAGAAGCTTCTTTAAGCCCGGGATGTATACTCTCTCGGTCTATAAAATGAATCCTGTAAAGATTTTCCGGTATTGCTTCCAACTCTTTTCCCTTTTCATCCAAAAATCTTATTCCCAATGCCGCAGCACAACCAATGCCTCCGTCATTTGTAGCACTACCTCCGATTGCTATATGAAACTTCCGAATTCCCTGCCCCAAAGCATCTATGATCAACTGTCCGGTTCCAAAAGTACTGGCCTTTCGTACATTTCTCTCCTCTACAGGCACCAGAGGCAGTCCGGAGGCTGCAGCCATTTCAATGATGGCACAATTATTATGAAATATCCCGTACTTTGCCTGTACAGGATTTCCCATAGGATCCTTCACAGTAACCGTTCGATATCTCCCTCCCGTTGCGGAAATCACCACATCCACCGCTCCTTCACCACCGTCAGAGACAGGAATTTTGACAGTCTCACAGCCAGGAAATACCTCTTTTGCTTTTATTTCTAAAAGATCACAGATTCTTTCTGCCGATAATGTTCCTTTAAACGAATCCGGCGCAAATACTATCTTCATCACAAACCCTCCTGGAATCATGCTTTTTTTGTCTCTTTTCAAATCTTCCACTACCAAATTATAGTGTTAAAGATCAATCACATCCAGATCATCCGGTATCAGCAGATTTCCGGAATAATACTGTCTTCCTTCTTCCGAATACAGTCTTTTTCTCTCTTTCAGATTTTTATCTTCCGTATGGTACAGAATCAAATTCTTTACATGGAATCGTTCCCCCACCTCGCAGGCCTCTTTAACGGTTGCATGATGCTTTTCGTACGGTTTGAAGATATTCCGCTGTTCATACAGACAAAATGCTTCATGAAGAAACCAGTCCGCTCCTTCCACAAAAGGTGCTTCATGTTCCTGGTAGTTCTCATCTCCGATAAAAGTGAATTTTTTTCCACTTTCCAATATGGTAGTAAAGCCAAATTGTTTTGCTTTTGTGGAACGAATGTCAAAAAAAGTCAGACAGTATCCCATGATTTCCCTTTCTTCACCGTCAGCAATCCGATGGAAGAATATTCTCTGACCGATCATATCATAAAACTTCTTCTGTACTGTAAGACGTACGATCGTCAAAATAGTTTCTTCCAGTTCTTTATGACAATATATGTTCAGATTTCCTTCATATTTCCCATTTTTCATGCGGGTAGCTATCATTCGGATCAGCCACACCAGGCCGAGAACATGATCAGTATGCTCATGACTGATAAATATGTTGTGTATGTTTTCCAATGGAATCTTTGCTTTTTCCAGCTGAGCCAGGATACCATTGCCGCCTCCGGTATCCACCAGAAAATACTCCGTTTCTTTTTGAACTGCAAAACATGTATTATAA
>JBJFCH010000222.1:0-6925 GCA_051888835.1 Oliverpabstia sp.
AGGCATGGATCCGTGATGGATTTTCCATATACATGATCTGCACATCCGATTTTCTGGTTGCCTTCTACCAGATAGCTTTCAATCATCACACCTTTTACCAGATTATGAATATCTTCTGATAAGCTGCGGCTGTGAAGAACTTCTTTTACGATACGGATCTGTTCTTTAAACTGTTTGTTGGAATTGGAATGGTTGGCATCCACGATAACAGCCGGATTTTTCAGATCTCTTTCGTTGTATTTTTCCAGGAGAAGCTGAAGATCCTCGTAGTGATAGTTTGGAATGGCATTGCCATGTTTGTTGACAGCACCTCGAAGGATCGCATGTGTCAGCGGATTGCCGGTGGTCTCAGCTTCCCAGTTCCGGTAAATGAAATTCTGCTTCATCTGTGCTGCCACGATCGAATTCAGCATTACCGACAAGTCACCGCTTGTAGGATTCTTCATACCGGCAGGAACATCCATACCACTTGCCACCAGACGATGCTGCTGATTCTCTACAGAACGGGCACCGATCGCCACATAGGAAAGAATGTCATCCAGATATCTCCAGGTCTCCGGATAAAGCATCTCATCCGCTGCGGTCAGACCGGACTCTTCTATGGCACGCATATGCATCTTACGTACACCGATCAGACCATGAAGCAGATCCGGCTTCTTCTCCGGATCCGGCTGATGCAGGATGCCTTTATAGCCTTCTCCGGTTGTCCGCGGTTTGTTAGTGTAGATTCTTGGAATAAGGATCAGTCTGTCGGCAACTTCTTCCTGTACACGGGAAAGACGGTTGATATACTCGCAGACAGCTTCTTCATTATCAGCGGAACAGGGTCCGATGATCACAAGAAATTTATCGGATTCGCCGGTAAAAACTTTACGGATCATCTCATCTCTTTCACGCTTTATTTTTTCAACCTTCTGAGTTACGGGATAATCCGCTTTGATTTCAGTAGGGGTTGGCAATCTTTTTAATAATTCAATACTCATAATGTTCTCCTCATTTGATTATTCTCTGCTTCGTATATTAGCTCTATAAAGTGAAAAATACAAGTATATTTTAACTTCTGGGATGTGCTTTTGCGTATACATCCCTGATTTTATGTACATTCATATTCACATACATCTGGGTCGTGGAGATATCGGAATGTCCCATCATCTCCTGCACACTCTTCAGATCTGCACCATTTTGTACAAGGTGTGCCGCAAAGGAATGACGAAGTGTATGGGGAGTAATATCTTTTTCAATTCCCGCTGATCTGGCATATGCTTTCAGTACTTTCCAGAATCCCTGACGGCTCATCGGTTTGCCGGAACAGTTTGTAAAAAGTACCTGACTCTTCTCATCCTTCAGGAAACTCTCACGAACTCCGTTCAGATAAGCTACCAGAGCCTTCTTTGCCGTATTGCCAAAAGGAATGATTCGTTCCTTTTCTGTGTCATGACAATTGATATATCCCATCAGAAGATTCACATCTGTGATCTTAAGACTGATCAGCTCACTGACCCGGATTCCGGTAGCATATAAAAGTTCCAGCATTGCCTTGTCCCTGATCCCTTTCGGTGTTCTGGAAGATGGCTGGCTTAAAAGAAGATCCACCTCTTTGACTGTCAGGATCTCCGGCATCTTCTTTTCCACTTTGGGTGGTTTCAGACCTTCAGAGGGATCCGCCGAAATCTGATGCTCTTTGTAGAGGTATTGGAAAAATGCCCGCATGGAAGCAACACTTCTGGAAACCGTAGCCGGAGAAAACTGATTTCTTTCCAGATAGAGCATGTAAGAATTCAGACTTGTCTCCGTAATAAGTGACACATCATAAATATGCTGTTCTGTCTCAAAATAATGCGACATTTTTTTGAGATCACGCTCATAGGATACCTCAGTATTTCCTGACGTTTTTTTTGTATTATGTAAATAAGATATAAAATTTTGTATTGCGCTTTCCATACTGAATCCCGACCTCACTGCTCTTGTGTTCCTTTTTCAAAAAATAAACTGCCGAACCTCTTCGACAGCCCATAAATCCGCCTCTAAATCCGATATACATTCCATTATAAGCAGTTTATTTCAGAAAATCAAATGCTATTTTTCAGCTTTTTCCCCTCCCAAATTTTATTAAAATAAAAATCACTAAATATCGGTATTTACCTATTTATGTCTACCATATCTTGTATTTATAAAATTGTAAATTTTTTGTAAACATCAGGAAAAGATTTTGGATAATAGAGCAGGATTCACAAAGCATTCCAAAAGAACCCCAAGAAAATATCCCAGTCCGCTGATCAATACGAATCGCAGATATTTTTTGATAATCGCTGCCGGTTTTCTCCATATTTTTCCATTGATCTGATAAATCCCTGTCATCAGATACAAAAAAGATGGTGCCAACAAAAACGCCTGTGGCAGATTCGCCGCCGCAAACATCCCAAAGCCTTTGATTCCGTATTGTAGTACTGTCATGCTTCCCACTGCCCCTGCCAGAAATCCCGTGGCTGTAATTGCGCAGACTGCCAGAGGTCTTGCCAGGGATGTCATTCCCCCCAGCGCAAATACCAGAAAACTTTTGAAACGTTCTCCCAGAAGATAACATAAATATTCCTTTTCGGATATTTTTCTGTTTTTCAATTGCTCTATAACATAAACACCAAGTATCTGTGCATCACTGCCTCTGTACGGGTATGCAATATTGGCAAAAATCGCTCCGGCCGCAATTCCCAAAAGGAAAAGTCCGATCAGCAGCCATAAAGCCGCAGATAACTCCCTGTTCCAGAATTTACTCATAATCTCCTCCTTTCTGCTGATGACCTATCACAGTTCAGACTGCGCCATTCGTCCAATTGATCAGTCATGACTGAACTGGTTACTTACATTTTATGAATTTCGGTTTTATTACATTACTTTTCTTTATGATTTCTGTTTTTTATGATAGACTGTAATCAGATACTTATCTATTGTATCAATATTCAGGAGGAATTTGTTATGCAAACACAATCAAAGCTGGATCTGCGGGAAAATCGCCCTCACGGTACCAGCATTTTTCCTTGTGCATTTTATCTGTTTTCAGGAAGTGCCGTTCGCCTTCGCGTCAAGCATCATTGGCACGAAGAGATTGAAATCCTTTATCTGAAATCCGGAAATTTTAGCATGAGCGTCAATATGGAATCGTATGATATCAACCGGGAATGTTTTGTTTTCATTAATCAGGGGGAACTCCACAGTCTTCGCTCCTCCACTCATAATTATGAAGAACAGGCAATTGTATTTGATCCCCAGATGCTTCGCTTTCAGAGTTATGATTCCATTGATGAGTATATACTTCAGCCCATTATCCAGGGGAATCTTACATTTCCCCGGATTCTTGACTGTACGCATCCTGTTTTTCAGTCATTTAAATTGGAATATGAAAAAATTCACGATGTTTTTTGCCGGAATCAGGACTTTTATACCACCGGCGAACAAATCTATACCAATGATATTGTGGGACAGCTGCAGATAAAATCGTCTTTGCTTTCCATGCTTGCTATTTTGATGGATCATGAAATGATGTGTCACAATGTAAAGCTGGAAAATCAGCGGATTGAATCAATAAAAACCGTATTGGCTTACATAAGTACTCATTACCAGGAAAAGCTGTATATTCAGGATCTGTCTTCTCTGGTAAACATGAATGAGCAATATTTCTGCCGATTTTTCAAAAAAGCCATAGGGAAACCTCCCATTGATTATATCAATGATTATCGTCTGACTAAGGTTATTCATCTTCTGGAAAATACCGAACAGCCGATCACCGAAATCAGCCTTGACTGTGGCTTCAATAATATGGGAAATTTTCAGAGACTGTTCAAAAGAAAGACCGGAACTACGCCGCTGCAATATCGAAAGAACAGCCAAAGCAAAAAGTCAAAATAACGTACTTTTATATCAGATTTACGGTAGCATCTACTTTCAGGCTCAAGTATAATCAAAGATGATCAAAGTCCTTCAGGACATTCGAAATATGTTTCATATTTTTTTGACTTACAGGAGGAAGACATATGTTAGAAAAAAAATGGTGGCATGAAAAAGCCGCATATCAGATTTATCCAAAGAGTTTTTGCGATACCAACGGAGACGGTATCGGTGATTTGAAAGGTGTTATCAGCAAACTGGATTATCTAAAGAATCTGGGCGTGGACATTATCTGGCTCTCCCCGATTTACTGTTCACCACTGGCAGATCAGGGCTATGATATTTCCGATTATAAGAATATTGATCCGCGTTTTGGTACAATGGAAGATATGGACGAGCTTTTAAAAGAAGCAAAAGCCCGCGATATGTATATTGTAATGGATCTCGTAGTAAATCACTGCTCTGACGAACATGAATGGTTCAAAAAAGCATGCGAAGATCCTGACGGAAGATATGGAAAGTATTTTTATATTGAAGATGTAAAAGACGGTAAAATCCCCAACAACTGGCGCTCTTATTTTGGCGGACCTGTATGGGATAAGCTTCCTGGACATGAAGACAAGTATTATATGCATGTTTTCCACAAAAAACAGCCGGATCTTAACTGGGAGAATCCACAGCTGCGCCGTGAAGTTTACGATATGATCAACTGGTGGCTCGAGAAGGGAATTGCCGGTTTCCGTATCGACGCAATTATGAATATTAAAAAACCGGATATTTATTCCTGCTATCCGGCAGACCGTGATGACGGACTGGCATCGATCCAGAATATGCTGCATGATGCAGTGGGGATTGATGAATTTCTTCATGAAATGAAAGTAGAAACTTTTGAAAAATATGGTGCTTTTACCGTAGGTGAGGTATTTACAGACAGGGAAGATGCCCTTCAGGCTTTCATCGGCAACGATGGTCATTTTTCTTCTATGTTTGATTTCAATGAAACTACCTTCGGAAAAAGCGAGGATGGTTGGTATGATTGTCAGTCTCCGGTCTGGGGTGACGATTACAAACAGTGTGTATTCCATACGCAGAAAAAACTGGGCGATATCGGATTTATTTCCAATATTATTGAAAACCATGACGAACCCCGGGGAGTAAGCCACTATCTGCCGGAAGGCTGTGTCAATGACACTTCCAAGAAGATGCTTGCCACTGTTAATTTTATGCTGCGCGGTCTTCCCTGGATTTATCAGGGACAGGAACTGGGAATGACAAATGTTCATTTCAACTCCATCGACGAGATCAATGACTGCAGCACACTGGATGAATACCAGGTCGCACTGGATGCCGGTCTTACTCCGGAAGACGCACTGAAAGCAGTTTCTCACTATAGCCGTGACAACGCACGTACACCGTTCCAGTGGGATGATTCCGCCAATGCCGGCTTTACCACAGGCACTCCCTGGCTGAAAGTAAATCCGAATTATACAGAAATCAATGCGAAAGATCAGATTGATCGCCCGGATTCCATGTTTAACTGGTACAAATCCCTGATTGCCCTGCGCAAATCACCGGAATACAAAGATGTGATCGTATACGGCGAGGTAGTTCCATATAAAGAAGAACAGAAAAATCTTCTGGCATACTATCGCAAAGGTACAGACAAAACCTTACTGGTTGCCGCCAACTATCAGAACGAACCCCAGGATCTGGAACTGCCGGGAACATACAAGAATGTACTTATGAACAATCTGGACACACTGGATATTACAGATCATACACTGCATATGCCACCATTCCAGGTAGTGATTTTCGAAATGTAATATTTTCCGTTTACAATGATTTTATTGGCTGCGGGGAGAATATCATTCCCGCAGCCTCATCCTTTTCTATTACTTCACGAAGCCTAAATGTTTCGCTGCTTTTTTCAAGTAATCCAGGAAATTCGCTTTTCTCACATCTTCCGTACTGACCAGTTCTACTGTTCCGATTTCTTTTCCGTTCAGTGTATAAATTGTTTTCCCGACTACATCTCCTGCTTTTATAGGCGCTTTCAGATTTTCTGTATATTCTGTTCTTTTTTCTATAAGATCCAGATTATTTCCTTCTGTATCCAGATATCGGAATGTTTCTTTATATTCACAGGAAACTTCTTCCTTGACTCCTCTGCTGATTTTTGCAGGTTTCAGTGTCTCAGGTTCTTCATCAATATATAAATTACAGACTCCAAATCCATAATTCAACATTGCCGCAGCATCTTTAAATCGCACTTTATGATCCGGTGCCCCCATTACTACGGCAAGCAGCATAATATCTCCTCTTTTTGCCGCCGCAGAGACACAATATTTTGCAGTACTTGTGCTTCCTGTTTTCAGACCGACGCATCCTTCATAACTTCTCACCAATTTATTCGTATTGGTAAGACAGAATTCTTTCGATCCCTGGGCAGTCACATGCGTAATATTCTCCATCCATATGGAAGAATATTCCAGTATTTTGGGGAAACGACTGATCAACTCCCGGGACATGATCGCCACATCACCGGCAGAAGTATAATGGTTCGTTGAATCTGTCAGCCCGCAGCAATCTTCAAAATGTGTATGTACCATGCCCAGCTGATTTGCTTTCTCATTCATTCTTTTCACAAATTCACTTTCACTGCCTGCTATATGTTCTGCCATGGCTACAGAAGCATCATTGCCCGAAGCAACCACAATACATTTAATCATCGTCTCAACGGTCTGCTTCTCTCCTTCTTCCAAAAACACCTGGGAGCCGCCCATACTTTTGGCATATGCGCTGGTTGTAACCTCTTCCTCCATCGTCAGATTTCCCTTTTCCAGTTCTTCAAAAATCAAAAGTAACGTCATGATTTTTGTGATACTTGCGGGACTTCTTTGCTCCTGGGAATTTTTTTCATAAAGTACTTTACCGGTGGAGATTTCCAGAAGAATGACACTGGGTGCTTCTGTCTGAACCGGCGCATCCTGTGTCTCTTCCTGTGACTGACCTTCCTGCGTCTGTTCCTCCTGTGTCTGTTCCT
>JBJFCH010000223.1:0-6921 GCA_051888835.1 Oliverpabstia sp.
CACTGTATTATAAAGGAAATATGCAGAAATGTCAACCATTCCGGGCTTTTCTCCCTGCAGAATCCCAGCAGAATCCCTACATGGAACTCATCAGATCTCTATATAATTCTCCTATAATCTGTACAAATTACTCCCACACCTCAATCATACGAAGCAGCTGTTCCATCGTCTCGATTTCATTTACCGCTGCACGAAGCTTTGCAGAATGCGGATAGCCTGCCGTATACCATGCCACATGTTTTCGCATTTCGCGGATTCCTGTATATTCTCCTTTATACTGTAACTGAAGCTGTGCATGCCGGAGAATCATTTGCTTCACTTCCGAAAGCTCCGGTCGGGGAAGTAATTCGCCGGTATCCAGATAATGGGTGATCTGTCGGAAAATCCATGGATTTCCCTGAGCAGCCCGTCCAACCATAATTCCGTCACATCCCGTCTCCCGGATCATCCTTTCAGCACTTTCGGGAGAATCCACATCACCATTTCCGATAACCGGAATCGAAACGGCGTCTTTTACCTGCCGGATAATATCCCAGTCTGCCTTTCCCGAATAATACTGCTGCCTGGTTCTTCCATGAACAGCAATTGCCGCCGCACCGCTGTCTTCTATAATTTTTGCAATCTCTACGGCATTGACATTTTCCTCATCAAATCCCTTCCGGATTTTTACTGTCAGTGGTTTTTTAATAGCTTTCGCCATGGCAGACACAATGTCCCGAACCAAAGCCGGATTTTTCATAAGTGCCGACCCTTCTCCATTATTGACTACTTTGGGAACCGGACATCCCATATTGATATCCAGAATATCAAAGGGCTTTTCTTCGATCCTTTTTGCCATTTCACTCATAATATAAGGATCCGAACCAAACAGCTGAAGGGATACGGGATTTTCCTCCGGCTCGATCCGCATCAGCTCCTCTGTATTTTTATTATTATAATAAATGGCTTTGGCACTCACCATCTCCATACACAAAAGCCCCACACCCTGTTCCCGGCACAAAAGACGAAATGGCAGGTCGGTTACCCCTGCCATTGGTGCCAGAATTACATTATTCTGAAGATTTACGTTTCCAATCTGAAGCTTCATGCATCCTCCCCATCTTCTACGTCTTCTCCCAGGAAAAATACGCGGTAATACATCTCCAGAGATTCCAGAAGATCGCGCTTTTCCTCCTGAATCTTTTTGATTCGAAGAACGCTTCCAATCTCGTCATACATGGCATCCGCTTCCAGTGCTTCCGTCTTGAACTGCAGATTCCCTTCTTCATCAAACTCCAGAGTGAACACACCACCGATTTCTTCTGTATACATTACACATAAAATCTGCAGCTCGTCTTTCACCTGCTGAGGGAGCGAATCAAAATCCTGGTTGAAATAATATTTTTGTTCGTAAGCACTGGCTCCGCACAATACAATTCTATCCGAATACATACATTTCCCTCCTACACATAGCTGTAAAGTCCACGGACGGACACTTCACCCGAGTATACCTCTTCCACAGTACCGTTCTCTCTCTCTACCAGAAGCTCTCCCCGTTCATTGATCCCTCTTGCGATGCCGGAATATTCATTGCCCGGTTCCAGCACACGTACCGGTTGGTTATAATTGGCAAGAACGGCCTGATATGCCTCAATAAGACCTGAAAGATCCTGTGTTTTCTCGAAAATCTCATAATTACGTTCAAAGCACTTCATGGTTTCGGCTACCAGTTCTGCCCGATTCACCGGATGCCCCAGTTCCATCTGCAAAGATGTGGCTTTATCCTGAAGTTCCGGAGGAAATTCTCTCATGTTGGCATTGATTCCCACACCGATCACCAAATACTCAATATAATCCATCTGTGCATTCATCTCTGTCAGAATTCCCACCACTTTCTTTTTATTCAGCACCACATCATTGGGCCATTTGATACAGGTATCCAGCTGAAGAACATTGCGGATGGCCTGTACCACAGAAAGTCCCATCACCAAGGTGAGCATGGAAGCTCTCTCCGGACGAATCTGCGGCCGGATCATAAGGGTCATATAAATAGCAGATGCTTTCGGTGATTCCCACACACGTCCTCTGCGTCCTTTACCCTTTATCTGACAATCTGAAACAACCAGTGTACCCGACGCAGCACCATCTTCCGCCAGTCTTTTCGCCTGGGTATTGGTAGAATCAATTTCCTCGTAAAAATAAACTTCCTGTCCGACCCAGCGGGTATCCATACGGCTTTTGATTTCACTCTCTCCGAGCACATCCGGCACTTCAACCAGGCGGTACCCTTTATTTTGTACCGCCTGAATCTCATAGCCTTCTTCTTTTAACTGTTTCATATATTTCCATACAGCAGTCCGGGAAACTCCCAGCTGTTCACACAATTCCTGACCGGAAATATAACCATTCGTGCCTCTCAGCACTTTCAATACTTTTGTCTTTGTCGATTCCATGAACTATGCTCCAATTATGCTCCCAATGTAGCTGCCATAACCGCCTTGATCGTATGCATCCGGTTCTCAGCCTCCTGGAATACTTTGGACTGTTCGGACTGGAATACTTCATCTGTTACTTCCATCTCTGTCAGTCCAAAACGCTCGCCCATCTCTTTTCCGATCTGTGTATTCAGATCATGGAAAGACGGCAGACAATGCAGAAAAATAGCGTTTTCTCCCGCATTTGCCATTACTTCTTTTGTCACTTTATATGGAGTAAGATCATGAATTCTCTCTTCCCATACTTCATCCGGCTCTCCCATGGATACCCATACATCCGTACAGATCACATCTGCACCTTTTGTTCCTTCCATCGTATCCTCTGTCAGAGTGATCGTAGCACCGGACTCTTTCGCATACTCCTGACACTGTTTTACCAGTTCTTCAGACGGAAAATATTTTTTCGGGGCACATGCCACAAAATCCATACCCATCTTTGCGCAGGCAATCATATAGGAATTGCCCATATTGTAACGGGCATCACCCAGGTATACCAGTTTGATTCCCTTTAATCTTCCGAAATTTTCCCGGATCGTCAGCATATCCGCCAGCATCTGCGTGGGATGATACTCATTGGTCAGACCATTCCACACCGGAACACCGGCATATTTTGCCAGTTCTTCCACGATTGCCTGCCCATATCCGCGGTATTCAATTCCCTCATACATACTTCCCAATACTTTTGCGGTATCGGCAATACTTTCTTTTTTTCCGATCTGAGAACCTTTTGGATCCAGATACGTAGTTCCCATGCCAAGATCATGCGCTGCCACTTCAAAAGAACAACGGGTTCTTGTACTCGTCTTTTCAAAAATCAGGGCAACATTTTTTCCATGTAGTGTATCTACAGGAATTCCCTGTTTTTTCTTGGCTTTCAGTTCTGCTGCCAGATCAAGCAAATAGGAAATCTCCTCAGGCGTGTAATCTTTCAATGTCAGAAAATGGCGTCCTTTTAAATTCATAATATTTCCTCCTCCGGTTCTTATATATCGTTTTCCTCCTGAATCCGGTCCCCACTGTCAAAAAACAGTGTAAATACCGGAAGTTCATTCTTTTCGTCTCTGGTCATACCGTTCATTTTCTTCAGAACCGCATCTCTCAGTTCCTCCACCGTATAAATTCTGTATTTGGATATCCGGCAGAGCTTTGCTGTGGCTTCCAGAGCTGCCAGATACAATTCCTGATAATTCCATTCTTTGGAAAGCTTCAGTTCCAGTGCTGTTCCCGGCAGCACAATCTCCGTCATACAGCGCAGCCACTGGGAACTCTCTTCGTGAATATGATACCATTCCATAAAACGTGCTGTAGCCGCCTCCGGTATTTGCAGTAGTTGCTTTAAATAATAACACTCTTCCTGATTTTCTTCAATATAATAAATGCGCCCTTTCAACCCATAAATCATTCTTTTTGCATCATAATATCCGATTTTCATGTTTCGGACACTCTTTCGGTGATTAAAATCAATGATATTTCCCAGATCCACTCTCGGTTCAATGGTCAGGATATTCGTCCCCTCCGGAATCTTCACTCTCTTTTCTCTTCCGATTCCGAAAATCCGTATCATAATAATATCCTCATATCCCCGGTCAACCAAAGAATCCAGGGGAACATTGTTGATGGCTCCACCATCGATATAGGTCTTTCCATGCAGCTTTTCATTTTTAAACAATGGAAAAATATAAGCACTGGCCAGAAGAAAATCTTTCATCTGTCCCGGCTCTACTGTCTTCAGATCAATATCCAGTTCCCGGAACTGATCCACACTGAAGGTTTTGATATACAGTTCTATAGGGGATTCCTTGATTTTTTTCTCATCTACCACTTCCAGAAGCAGATCTTTGAGAGGAGTTACATCCAATCCTCCCTCTCCCATCCGTTCAAATACATTGCTGATAGCCTCCCAGAAGGGCATTTCCCGTTCCAGAAGCTGCTGCATCTTCTCATCTTCTACATCCATCACCTGGGAATAGGTGAGATTACTCCATACCTTTTCCGCCAGTTCCAGATCTCCCATGCACATCAACGCACCGTTTAACGCTCCCACACTGGTTCCGGCAATTCCTTTAATCTTCACTCCGGCTTCCCTCAGGGCTTTCCAGGCACCAACCTGATACGCACCCTTGGCACCGCCCCCTTCCAGAACGATTCCGTATTCCTTGTCTAAATCAATTATTGGTTTCATATTACCTCCTGAAAAAATGAGACTGCAGAACAAGGCTCCAACCTTATCTGCAGTCCCCCACAACTCTTTATTATTTATCACTCATGATTTCTTTCAGGGATGTAGCAAGTCCTGCCAGTCCCTGGAGATCAGACGGTACGATAATCTTTGTAGCTTTTCCTTCCGCCAGCTGTGCCAGTGCTTCCAGACTTTTCAGTGTCAAAACGGATTCATCTGCACCTGCTTCTTTCAGGAAACGAATACCATCCGCATTTGCCTGCTGTACTTTCAAGATCGCCTGAGCCTCACCTTCTGCTTCCTTGATCATTTTTTCTTTCTGTGCTTCTGCTCTCAGGATTGCTGCCTGTTTTTCAGCTTCTGCATCCAGAATTGCAGATTCTTTTTTACCTTCAGCCACAAGGATCGTAGATTTTTTCTCGCCTTCTGCAATCAGGATAGATTCACGGCGTTCACGTTCTGCCTTCATCTGTTTTTCCATGGCTTCCTGAATCGCTGCAGGCGGCATGATGTTTTTCAGTTCTACTCGATTAACTTTAATTCCCCATGGATCAGTCGCCATATCCAGAGCAGCACGCATTTTTGTATTGATCACTTCACGGGATGTGAGCGTTTCATCCAGCTCCATATCACCGATAATATTTCTCAGTGTAGTAGCGGTAAGATTTTCAATGGCCATAATCGGATTTTCCACGCCGTACGCATACAGCTTCGGATCCGTGATCTGGAAAAACACAACCGTGTCGATCCGCATCGTTACATTATCTTTTGTAATAACCGGCTGCGGAGGGAAATCCACCACCTGTTCTTTCAGATTCACTCTGTTCGCCACTCTGTCAATGAAAGGAACTTTAAAATGAATTCCTGTGGACCAGGTTCCCTGATAGGCTCCGAGACGCTCCACAACAAAAGCTTTCGCCTGAGGAACTACTTTCACACAGGACATGGCAATCAATAATACCAAAATAAAAAATAATACAAACCCAAAAAATATACTGAATCCTGTCATCATATAAACCTCCTTTTACCCTTCTTTTTTTCTAACAATGAGTTTTACCCCATCAACTCTTCCGATTTCTACGATAGCACCTTTTGGTATTACTTCCTGGCTTTTCTCTGATCGTGCCGTCCATTCCAGCCCGTTCACCTGCACGACCCCCTGTGCTTTCAGGTTATCAATAGTTTCTGTAACCACTGCCTCTTTTCCTACCATGCTGTCCACATTCGTTTTCGTCCGATCCTTATTCATATAACGGATCGCCAACGGTCTCGTAAAAAGTAAAAGCAGGACAGATACCACAAGAAACAGAACAATCTGTACCCAGATATTCGCATGCAGCAATGCTGCAATACAGGCTACCAGTGCCCCTCCGGCAAACCATATTGTCGTAAGTCCCAGGGTAGCAATCTCAATCACCAGAAATACAATCATTATGGCAAGCCAACAGATTGCTTCCATATCTTATCCCCCTCCTTTTTACCGAAAACTTCGGTTATATTTCCAATAATTATGTTTGTTATTGTTTTATCATACACTATTTACAGAAAAATAACAATCAAAACCCTGTAAAAATTAAAAATGTAAGATTTTTTTAATTCATGTGATAGAAAAAATCAAGGCTGATAGAAATGTGTTCCTCATACCCATGTCAGGCCGCTCCCCTTCAGCTAACCGCCAACTTCGACTAAGACGCTCCGGAGAGCCGTCGCGCCTAAGTCTTCGTAAGCGGTGGATCTTCAGACTCGCTTTCACCAATGACATGGGTATGAGGAACACATTTCTATCAGCCCATTTACTCCATTACCAACATGAACTAAAAAAATCCAGACCACTATCCCCACTAATCAACCCACACCAGCCCCTACCACCTTTTTTGTTTGTACAGCCAATAAAGTACAATGGCTGATAATAGAATATGTCGGGAAGCAACCTGCCATTGCTGCCCGACATATTCTATTATCAGCCTCACTGACTGTTTTTCACACAAACCAAAAAGATAATATTTTAGTAGAAATGCTGATTTCCGATCTGCTGTCCTTTTCCCGTTCCACTGTTAAAGTAGAGTGCTCCTCCGATCGGATTAGATCCATTCAATGCATCCTGTGCTGCCTGATAGCAATCACTTCTTGCTCCTCTGGCGAGTACGGATGACAATTTTCCACTGGCCACAGGAGAAAACTGACCACTCTGATAAACTACATCTGTGATACTGTTTGGAAACTGACCGCTCCGAACACGATTCATAATAACCGCACCCACAGCCACTT
>JBJFCH010000224.1:0-6827 GCA_051888835.1 Oliverpabstia sp.
GGCAGAAACACTGAAAGAGTTTGCCATGGAATGGACGAAAGCAACCGTGGGACTCCAGCAAATGGGAGAACAGCATGCAGATGCATCCGCCATGCAGTGGCCGGATCTGGCACTTACATGGCTGGATAAGATCTTTGCAAGTTAATGTTGTGATTTCTTTCGAAATTCATATGGTGTCATGTGATATTTTTTCTTAAATACATTCTGAAAATAGGATTGGGAAGAGAAGCAGAGGTATTCACTGATTTCACTGATCGGTTTATCGGTGAATGCCAGCAGGCTCTTCCCTTCTTCTAATTTTTTCCGCATGATAAAATCATTTAGGTTAAACCCAAGTTCAGATTTAAACTTCCTTGAGATATAGGAACGGCTTTTCCCGACTGCATCTGCCACATCCTCCACGGAGATCGGCTGATTGGTGTGGGTGGAGATAAATTGGATGCAGTTGTAAATATCGGTGGACATACCTTTCGGTATTTTGCAGGCGGCGACTCGTTTGGTGAAATCGAAGAGGACAGTGGTACTGAGCCTTGCGATGGAATCAGAAGTAAAGGCTTTCTCCGATTCCTGAATATAGGCGTCGCTCAGTTGGTAAGCTGTCTCGATATCCAGACCTCCGGCAATGGCAGCTCTGGTCAGCAGAGTCGTGCTTGCGATGAAAACATTTTTCTCCTGACGCAGCGAGTTTTCGCCGATTTTACCGGCTATTAAAGCCTGCGTCTGCTTTAGCATATTTTCCAATCCGGCAAGATTACCGTCTGTTACGTATTGATATAATTCCCGTTCAAAATAATAGGTATTGTGAAAGTTTTCTTCTTCCTTTGCCTGATACATCTGATCTGAGTGCTTTTGGGTTACGCTTTGCCAGCTTTTATGATTCTGATCTATGAAATAGGCATCCGGATCGATGCATGTTCCGGTCATTTTTTCATACAACAAAGCAAGTAGATGAATGAACTGTTCATAAGAGAAGACAGGACTCATCTGAAAAAAGTTCCATACTTTTTCCAGGTATTCGGTAGAGATGGAACTCTCCGCAAGAATATTTGTCATGGCTCGTTTGTCCAGCCGTGTGCTGGTGACGGGACCTACAATGAGATATTCATCTGTATTCAAGTTCTGAACAATCCCGTAATATAGAAATGTCTGGGAAAGGATATAGGCTATTTCCTTTCCTGTATTTCGCAAGGTCTGGATATAAACATTCGTCAGATCCCAGCAGGGATCCATCGCAGGCAGCATAAGCTGACAGCATTTATCCTTATAATAATGCAAGGGCAGGAAAGTGCCTTGAAAGAAGTTTTTAAGATATTGTATTTTACTCAGCATATATTTTCCTCCTGATGAAAACAATTTTACAATATTTAGCGCATAATTACAATAATGAAAACCACATTTCATGTAAAATACAATCATCAACGAAAGAGAATATCTTCACAGAGAGATGTGGAAGGTAAATTGAAAGAAAAGGAGTAAAAGAGATGGGTAAGAGAAAAGAACTTGGAAAGGACAGCATGGGTGTTCAGAAAACAATGCGTTTTGTGGATTATCTGGGGGACGGACTTGGACAGCTTCCGCTGAATATTATGTCAAATCTGGTAGGACAGCTTACATATTTCTACACAGAGAAGGTAGGACTGGCGGCCGGTATGGTGGCAACGATGCTGCTGATCGCAAAAATAATGGATGCATTTTCCGATCTGATCATGGGTAAGGTTATGGATATGGGAAAATCTCCGAAAGGAAAATGCCGCCCATGGTTCCTTAGAATGATGATTCCGACGGCCGCAATTATTGTGTTAATGTTTACAGTTCCGAAGAGTGCACCAAATGGAGTGCAGATGGCATACGTATTGATTACCAATATTTTAATCAGTGCAGTTATCTACACAGCAGTAGCAATTCCTTACGGAGCGATCATGGCGGTCCGCACAGAGAGTGTGGAGGAACGTGGGAAGATGGGAATTGTTCGTGCAGTATTCGGATACATTATCGGTATGGTAATTGCAATCCTTCTGATTCCGATCACTAATATACTTGGAGGAGACCAGGCAGCATGGATCAAGATTTCTGTGGTATTTGCAATCCTCTCAGCAGTCAGCCTGTTTATACTGTATAAGACATCGAGAGAAACTTCAGGAACAGCTAAGGACGCTGCGACCCGGGAGATGGAAGAAGAAAAAGTTCCGTTTATGGAAGCAGTAAAAACACTTTTCCAGAACAAATACTGGGTAATCATGCTTCTGGTTAACCTGTTTGTAAATGTTTCATATGGATTATCTACCGGCGGCGGAACTTATTTCGCTAAATACATTCTTGGAAATGATAACCTTGTAGCTCTTCTTGGTGCGGTAGGACTGATTCCGACATTTGTAGGATTTATCGTAGTAGGCCCGATGACCAAAAAGCTTGGTATGGCAAAAACTTGTAAGGTATCCGCTGCAATCGGAGCGATTGCAATGCTGATCAGGGTATTTACACCATACAGCCTGATGACAACCATCGTTTGTGGATGCTTCTCATCATTTGCAACCATTCCAATGATGTGTTTGACTGGACCGATGGTAAACAACTGTGTAGAATACAATGAATGGAAATTTGGAAAACGTATGGTTGGTATGACGAACAGCGCAAGTTCGTTTGGTGCGAAGGTTGGATCCGGCGTCGGCGGTTCTCTGATCGGATGGCTTCTGGCACTTGCCGGTTACAATGCAGCGGCAGCAACACAGCCGGGATCTGTAAATATTGCAATCTTCGCATTTGCAATCTACATTCCGCTGGCACTCTTTGTCATCATGTTTATCCTGTTCCATAAGTATGATCTTGAAAAACACTATGGACAGATTGTGACAGAACTCAGAGAAAGAAAAGCAGCAAAATAAAGTGAAAAACAGGCAGGGAGACGGGGCAATGCTTCCTGCCTTTTGTAAAAAAGGAGGAATCAGATTTATGAATCAGGTAAACGAAATAATCGGGAAAATGACACTGGAAGATAAAATCAAACTCTGTTCGGGAGCGACATTCTGGGAAACAGAGAAGATGGAAGCGTACGGAATTCCTTCCTTCTTCATGTCTGACGGTCCTCACGGACTCAGAACTCAGAAAGGGGAGGCAGATCATCTGGGGATCAATCAGAGTGAAAAATCCACCTGTTTTCCGACGGCCTCTGCAAGTGCAGCTTCATGGAATCCGGAGCTTCTGAAAAAAATGGGAGAGGCTATCGGAGAAGAGGCGCTCTATCATGGTGTGGATGTGGTACTGGGACCGGGAGCGTGTATGAAGAGAAATCCGCTTTGCGGACGTAATTTTGAATATTTCAGTGAGGATCCTTATCTTGCAGGTGTGATGGCAGCGAACTGGATTCAGGGAGTTCAGAGTAAAGGTGTGGGCACCAGCCTGAAACATTTCGCGGCAAACAACCAGGAACAGGATCGTATGATGGGCAACAGTATGGTAGACGAGCGCGCATTTCGCGAGATTTACCTTCCGGCATTCGAGATGGCGGTGAAAGAAGGAAAACCGGATACGGTGATGTGTTCATATAATAAGATCAACGGAACATTTGCAAGTGACAATAAAAAACTTCTTACAGAGATACTTCGGGAAGAATGGGGATTTGACGGTATGGTCGTGACAGACTGGGGCGCGATGAATGACCGGATTGCGGCATTTGAAGCAGGATGTGATCTGGAAATGCCGAACAGCTGTGGTTTCTTTGACGAAGAAGTCAAGAAGGCCGTGGCAGAAGGCAGGCTTGGTGAAGAGAAAATCGATGCATGCGTAGAACGAATCCTGAAACTGGCATTTAAGGCTCAGACGACCCGTAAGAATGCTGGCGAAGTGAAAGAACTTAACGCTGAAGAGCATCATGAACTTGCGAAAAAAATTGCCGAAGAGAGTGCAGTGCTTTTGAAAAATGAAGATTATATCCTACCACTCTCAAAAGAAAAGAAAATTGCACTCTGCGGCGCGATGGCTGAGACGATCCGTTATCAGGGAGCGGGTTCCTCACATATCAATCCGACGAAGCTGACCAGTATCAGAGCGTCCATGGAAGAAAAAGGGGCTGCGATTGCTTATTTCCCGGCATATGAGCTGAGTGGGGAGAAAAATGAGGAAGAACTGAAAAAAGCGATCGAAGGCGCAAAAGAGGCAGAAGTTGTTGTGATTGCAGCCGGACTTCCGGATTCTTATGAGTCTGAAGGATATGACCGTACACATATGCAGATGCCGGAAAGCCACAATGAATTGATTCATGAGATAGCAAAAGTGAACGAAAATGTGGTGGTTGTTCTCATGGGAGGAAGCCCGGTGGAAATGCCGTGGATCGGGGAAGTAAAGGCAGTTCTGAATCTTTATCTTGGCGGTCAGGCAGCAGGAGAGGCGGCAGCGGATCTCCTGTACGGAGATGAAAATCCAAGCGGAAAGCTTGCAGAGACCTGGCCGGTATCTTATTCGGACTGTAGTTCTTCCGAAACATTTGGGGTCAATCCAAGACAGGTTGAATACGCAGAGAGCATTTATGTAGGATACCGTTATTATGAGAAAGCAGGGATTCCGGTACAGCTCCCGTTCGGATACGGACTGAGTTATACAACGTTTACTCTGTCAGAACTGAAGCTCTCCAAAGCGATGATGGATTTTGCAGATGAAGAAGAAGCGCTGGTAGTGAGCTGCAAGGTGAAGAATACCGGAGCTGTGAAAGGATCGGAAGTAGTACAGATTTATGTGGCAGATAAGACACCGGATGTATTCAAGGCGGTCAAAGAATTAAAAGGATTTGCCAAGGTATCCCTGGAGCCGGGAGAAGAAAAAGAGATTCAGATCACACTCGCAAAAAGAGCATTTACACATTACGATGTGAAGAGCAGTGACTGGGAAGTGCTTTGCGGTACTTATCAGATTCAGGCAGGAACATCCAGTACAGATATTGCTTTGTCAGAAGAAATAACAGTAAAAGGAACTGTGACAGAAATGGGGTATCGGGCTCTGCCTGACTGGTATAAGAAGCCGGTTGGAAAGCCTTCTGTTTCTGATTTTGAAAAGATTTACGGTAAGGAGATCAAGCCGTTCGAACTGGAGAAACCGGGAAGTTTTACCCTTTTGAATACATTCAATGATATGAAGGAAAATCCGGTCGTTCAGCAGATCATTCAGGGAATGTTAGGCGGAATGCTCGCAGCGTATGGCGGTGATGAAACGAATCCGGAATACATTTTCACAAGCAGTATTGTGCTGAATACACCGCTTGTGCGTCTGGTACAGCAGGGTGGTGGACAGACTCCGCTTGAACTGATGCAGGCTGCGGTCGGTGCGGCTAATGGCGATGAGGCGGCACTTGCGATGCTGGCCGGGATGATGGGACAATAGAATAGCAGATAGTTTATAGGTGTAGAGTCTTGATTATTTTATAAGACTCTGCACCTTTTTGAGGTTCTCCATGACAAGATAAACGGAGTATGGTATGATACTTATAAAGTACACGAAAAGGAGTGTTTTAAATGACTGTTAAGAAGAAGCTCCCTATAGGTATTGATAATTTTGGAAAAATCAGAGTGAATGATTTTTACTATGTTGATAAAACAGGATTAATTGTTGATCTCGTCCATAATTGGGGAGAGGTGAACCTGTTTACCCGCCCAAGGCGTTTTGGAAAATCACTTAACATGAGTATGTTGCAGGCATTCTTTGAAATCGGATGTGATCAATCGCTTTTTCATGGTTTGAAAGTATCTATGGAACGCGAATTATGCGAGAATTATATGGGTAAATTTCCGGTAATATCCATTACGCTGAAAGGGGTTGATGGACTTAGCTTTGAGAATGCAAGTGCAGCACTACGGAACACAATTGGAAAAGAAGCACTTCGATTTGAGTATCTTCTTGAGAGCAACCGCTTATCGGACAGAGAAAAAGAGATGTATGCACAGATCATCAGAGTCAGCGATGAAAATAAGGCTATATTCTCAATGCCGGATGCGTTGCTTGCGGATAGTCTGCAGACACTGTCTATGCTGCTTGCGAAGCATCACGGTCAGAAAGTCATTATTCTGATTGATGAATATGATGTTCCGCTTGATAAAGCATTTCAGTCCGGTTATTATGAGGAAATGGTATCTCTGATTCGAAATTTACTTGGAAATGCATTGAAAACGAATGAATACCTGCAGTTTGCAGTTCTTACAGGCTGTCTCCGAATCAGTAAAGAAAGTATATTTACCGGTTTGAACAATATCAAAGTGCATACTATCACAGATACGCGATATGATGAATATTTTGGATTTACCAATGAAGAAGTGGAAGAATTGCTTCATTATTATCATCTGGAAGAACGGTTTGAGACTGTGCAGGAATGGTACGATGGATATCAGTTTGGAAATGTAGGTGTTTACTGTCCGTGGGATGTAATGAATTATTGTGATGCAGTTTTGGCGGATCCAGAAAAAGAACCTGAGAATTACTGGGCAAATTCCAGTGGGAATGCCATGGTTCGTCGATTTATTGATAGAGCAAGTCAACAGACCAGGACTGAGATTGAACAGTTGATCGCAGGTCAATCCATCACGAAAAACGTAAATATGGAACTCACTTATAACGAACTGGATTCCACCATCGATCATCTATGGAGTGTTTTATTTACTACAGGATATCTCACCCAATGTGGAAGGGCAGATGGAAAGGCGTTGAAGCTTCTTATTCCAAACAGGGAAATTCGCGAACTGTTTATCTCTCAGATTCAGGAATGGTTTCGGGAGACTACTGGTGCTGATCATGAAAAAATACAGAGATTCTGCATGGCATTCCCCAATGGTGATCCTGCTATAATT
>JBJFCH010000225.1:0-6813 GCA_051888835.1 Oliverpabstia sp.
CACCCATATAAAAACACCCCTGACTTAAGTTTTTTCTATAAATTTCACCTATATTTTGTCCCGGGCAGAGAAAGTTCTCACCAAAGCCAAAATATAGGTGTTTATCTTAAGTAGAGGTTAACCTGAATATAGTGTATCACATTGTTTGCAATTATACAATATGCATTTGTTTATTTTATATTGTTTTTAACAATTATATTTTTATAAATTTAATTTACTGATTTGCATTTTATTTTAGATTGTTTTCAAAAATTCATTCACCACACGATTAAACTCTTTCGGATTCTTATTCGCAATAAAATGATCCCCTTCAAGAAATACCAGTTGTGCATCCGGCAGGCTTTTTGCAATTAATTGGGTATGTTTTCCTTTAATCATATCTTTTGTTCCTGCAATTACCAGTGTTTTCTTATGCAAATCCGAAAGTTCTTCCGGCCGAACGTTCGGATCATTCACCATCAGCCCCAGCATCTCTGCATTTCTTTTTGCCTTCCTACTTTTCTTTGCAAAAAGATTTGCGAACCAATATCCACATACAATCGGTATCTGCACTCCGGGTTTTACTCCTGATCCATCAAGATTCGCTCCATTCAGTATAAGCCTGTCTACTTTCTCCGGATATTTTATTGCAAAAAGCATAGCAATATTTCCTCCGTCTGAGAATCCCAGAATATGTGCTTTTTCTATCGAATGCTCTTCCATAAATCCATACAGGTCATCTGCAAATTGCCGTATGGTAAACGGAGCTTCACCTCTGGGCGACTGACCATGCCCTCGGGTGTCTATAGCAATTACTCGATATTTTCCAGAAAAATACGCAATCTGATGTACGAAATACTCATGATTTTCTCCATTTCCATGCAATAGAATCAATGGAAATCCTGTTCCTTTTTCAACATAATTCAGCTTAATATCCATATTTACCTCTTAATCTGCCTATTTTTATTTTGTTTTCATTCTACCATGTTCTTCCTCTTTTTTACAATAACAGGTATATCCACATGTTATCCTTCTAAAAAAAACTCCGGATCCCACCAAATAGAAAAAGTGGAATCCGGAGATTTTTTTGATATAAAGTTATATGACATCCTGGAAATCGATTATTTATTCAATTGCCGCTGTCTCAATAATGAATTTGACGCTTCCGTCCATATCTTTATCCCATCCGTCAAAAGCCGTATAAGATTTGTCTGCATCTACTACTGCATCCAGACGATTCAGTATGTTCTGAAGATCGCACTTTACTACATCTGCAAGTTTTTGAATACCTTCTTCATCAAATTCCTTCATTCCATCTGAAAGTTCTGTAGAACCATCCAGGAGTTTTGCTGTTCCATCCTTCAGTTCTTTTCCTCCGGCTGCCAGTTTGGATGTCCCTTCTTTCAACTGAGAAGCGCCATCCGCCAGCTGTAAAATGCCATCACTCAGAGTTACACCACCGGACTGGAGAGCTTTGCCGCCAATGATCAGTGCACTGCTTCCAGAAACCAGTTTCGCCGTTCCATCACTCAGTTTAGAATTATTTGCAATCAAGGTATCTGCTCCCATCTTCAGCTGCTGTGTACCGCCGACCAGAGTATCTGCTCCATCTGCAAGCAGAGAAACACCCTCGCCCAATGCGGAAGCTCCATCTGCAAGCTGTCCGATTCCGCTGTTTAATTCCTTTGTTCCGTCAACCAACGCACCGGCTCCTGCATTTAAGTCATCATTATTACCACACAGATTGCTGCTTCCTCGGGCAAGTTCGGCTACACTCTTCGATAATTCCTCTGATACCTCTGAAAAATTCTTTAAAGGCTCCACTGTCTCAGATAAGGCAGACGCTGCCTTACTTAATGTTTGCGCTCCTTCACTTGTTGTCTGCGCTCCTTCTTTTAATGTTTCCATACTCTCAGAAGCATCACTGAGAGCTGTGCTGTTTTTCAATCCGCTGGTTACCTGCTGCAAACCACTTTGAATTTCCTGCAGATTACTCTGTGCAGCACTTACAACATCCGAGCCTGTATCCATAGAAACTTCTGTCTGAACACCCACCTGAATATTGATTTCTCCCAGATTTGCCAGAATGCTCTGTTTCTGCTCTTCTGTCAGACCTGCTGTATCCAGGGCTGCCGCCACATTCTGTTTCATCTGATTCAATTGTGCATTTGCCTGGTCATTTGCTTTCTGGTTCACTATGCTGTTTTCTTTATTAACTGTTTCCTGAGCCTGTTTCGTTGCCCTGCTGTTAATCGTACTGATACCGGTATTTATACCGTCGATCACGTCACTGGTTTGAGACGCCAGAGTTTCGACAGTTCCTGCTGTTTTTTCTAGCATCCCCAATGTATTTTCCAAGTCACCCGCTGCTGCTGCCGCCTGATCTGCACCTTTTTGGAGCTCTCCGGCTCCCTTCACCAGACTCTCGCATCCAGCCTGCAGCCCTGACACTGCTGACGGAAGCTGTGTCACACCTCCAAGCTGCTCTTCCAGTTCCTTTTGCATCTTCTGAATACCGGCATTCAGTTTATTAGCCCCGGCTGTATATACAGTCAAACCTGTCTGTAAACTTTCAGCTCCGGTTTCCAGTTTTGCTCCTCCCTCACTGAGAACAACTACACCTGCAGTAAGTTCCTCCTTTTTCGCATTCAAAGTATCGATACCGGTTTTCAGTTGTGATGCTCCATCATTTACCTGTGTAATTCCCGCATCCAACTGACTGGTGCCATCTGTGTAAGATTTTACACCGGTCTGCAGTTCACCGGCACCATTTCCCAGAGCCTGCATGCCCGAAATCAACTGTTCGATACCACTGAGTAATTCTCCTTTGCTGTTATTCATTTTATCAATTCCATTTTTTAACTTTCCAGTACCTTCATCTGCACTGTTTAGTCCCTCCACAAATTCATCAGCAGAAGAATCCAGTGTCTCAATACCCTCTTTTAATTCCTGACTTCCTTCCACTAACGCTGTAGATGCATCTGTCAACTCATCAATACTGTCTTTCAGATCATCCAGACTGTCAATCTCATCCAAGCCCAGATCTTTCAGTGTACCTGTTGTAGCCACTGTCGCTGTCAATGCCAGAGAAAAATCCTCCACGTCTGCCATTATTTCCACATAATCCGGTATTTCAATATCTTCCATCCCTTCCGTATCAGAAAGCTGCAGACTGTCTGCCAATCCCGGAAAACCGATTCCCATTACAATATCATTTTGTCCATCAGAAATCACTTTACCATTTTTAACTTCCACATTTGAAAATTTATCTGACGGAAGAATCATACCGGTAGCCATCATAAACGGCACATGAATCTTTTCCTCTTTCCCGTCAATTTTCACCGTTTTTTCTGCTTTATTTTCATAATCAATACGGATTTTCACCTTTCCGCTCTTTCCTGCAAGTTCAGATGGCTGAATTTCTTTTCCTTCCAGATAATACGTGATTTTCACAGCCACAGGAAGCTCCTGGCCGGTGGTTCCCTGATAATAAATATCATT
Source organism: Oliverpabstia sp. (assembly GCA_051888835.1). Lineage (GTDB taxonomy): Bacteria > Bacillota > Clostridia > Lachnospirales > Lachnospiraceae > Oliverpabstia. Next base: position 3,481 of record JBJFCH010000225.1, read on the forward strand.
GCCTCCTGCATTCCAGGTAATATTTCCGTCGCCATCCTGCGTAAATGTTTCATCACCCTTCACATTCTGTATATCTGTAAGTTCACTCTTATCCGTCAGTGAAGCTTCCTTTTCTCCATTTTTCAGCCAGTTACTCACGATTACCTGCTGCTTATTTCCATTGCTATCCGCAGTCACATAGACCGTTTGCTCTTTTTCCGGTACAGCTGCTGACACAGTTGTAACCGGAACAGTAACTGTTAATGCTGCCGCCATACATGCCATCATTGCCTGAACATATTTTTTTCTCATGAAAAATTCCTCCTCGTTTTAAGTTTAAATAATTACGGATTGTTTCGCTGCAAGCAGTGTTTAAAATTTTTACTGGTCTTACAAATCAGCCCGTCAAACAGCCAGAACATGGCAGGCAGGAACAGTAATACTGCACACATGCTGATCAATGCCCCTCTCGCCATCAGAAGGCAAAGAGAACTGATCATATCAATTTTCGAATACATACCGACACCAAATGTAGCTGCAAAGAAGCTGAATGCGGATACCATAATCGGTCGTCTGCTGCTCTCATGTGCTATTAAAATCGCCTCTTTTTTACTCTTCCCTGAACCACGTTCTTTCTCATATCGGCTGGTCATCAAAATTGCATAATCCACAGTCGCACCCAGCTGAATCGTACCGATTACAATAGAAGCAATAAATGGAAGCGTTGTTCCCGTAAGATACGGAATTCCCATGTTAATAAAAATTGCTCCCTCAATAACCAATACCAGAATCACAGGAAGGGAAATAGATTTAAATACAAACAAAATAATCACAAATACCGCCAGTATGGAAACTGCGCTTACCACTGCAAAATCGTGAGCTGTAATTTCAATCAAGTCTTTTGTACACGGTGCCTCGCCTACCAGCATGCCCTCGGGATCATACGTTTTCAGCACTTGATTCAATTCATCAATCTGATGATTTACCTCATCAGAAGCCACCGGATACTCATTCATGACCAACATCAATTCATATTGATCACTTTCAAGTATTTGCTTAATTTCGTCAGGTATCATACTCATAGGAAATGTCGGTCCGATAATACTTTCAAGCCCCAGAATACGTTTTACTCCGTCTACCTCTTCCATTTTCTCAATCATCTGATATTTTTGCTTCTCAGGAATCTCTTTATCCAGAAGAATCATGTGAGCAGCACCCATATTGTATTCTTCCTGAAGTTTTGTATTTGCCTGTATACTTTCCAGATCATCCGGAAGACTGGAATCCAGATTATAATATACATTTGTGTTCGCCTGGAAATAAGCAAATGGGATAAACAATACAATAAACAGCACCACAAAAGCCGTATGATGTTTTACAATAAAATCTGTTGACTTTGAAAACTTCGGAATCAGCTGTCGATGTTTTGTCTTTTCCAATGCTTTATCAAAAATCATAACCATGGACGGAAGAACCGTTACACAGCAGATTACGCCTAAAACTACTCCCTTGGTCATAACCACACCCAGATCCATGCCAAGCGTAAAACTCATAAAGCAAAGTGCAATAAAGCCTGCAATAGTAGTAATGGAGCTTCCCACCACTGACTTAATCGTAGCCGCAATGGCCTGTGCCATAGCTTCTTTGTGATCCTCTCCGTATATTGTTTTCTTTTCCTGATAACTGTGCCAAAGGAAAATAGAATAATCCATAGTGACACCAAGCTGAAGTACTGCACTTAAAGCTTTCGTAATATAAGAAATTTCACCTTTAAATACATTTGTTCCCATATTATAAAGAATCGCAATACCAATACTCAGCAAAAACAAGATCGGAATCAGATATGATTCCATGGTCAGAGCCAATACAATACAGGATAGAATTACAGCTATCACTACATAAATAGCAACTTCTGATTCTGCCAGATTTTTCGTATCTGTTACAATTGCTGACATTCCGCTCAGGAAGCATTGCTTTCCTGCAATCTTACGAATATTCTCAATGGCATCCATCGTCTCATCGGCCGAAGTTGTTGTATCAAAAATAATAAACATCATCGTAGAATCATCAGAATTGAATGCTGTTCTGATTTTTTCCGGGAGCATTTCCATAGGAATACTGATATCAGCAAAGCTGTCATACCATACTACTTTCTCGACATGCTCCACATCTTCAATCTGACTTTTTAGCTTAACTACGTCCTTGTTCTCCATTCCCTCGCAGATAAACATGGAATATGCTCCTGTTCCAAATTCATCCACCAGGATATCCTGCCCTTTCATAGTCTCGATTTCTTCCGGCAGATAACACAGAATATCGTAGTTTACTCTGGTCTTAATGTAGCCAATTGTTGCCGGAATCAACAATAAAATGCTGATAATAAAAATCGGGATTCGGAATTTTACGATTTTCCTTCCCAGTTTTTCCATGATTTTGCCTCCCTTTTATCAATTTATGACCTTTGGTCATTAAATGTTATACTTCAAAAATGACTTTTGGTCAATAGTATATATGCAATATTTTTGACTAAAAGTCATTTTCTTTTTTATGCAAAACAACAAAGTAAAAAAATATAACTATTTCCAATTGACTTTCGGTCATTTTCCTCTTTATAATGTACATAATTCCAAAGTTTAGTTAGGTGTCAGAACTGGTTTACAAATCGTTTCGCACTTAAACAGCGTTCAGAAAGGATTTTGATTTTCATGGGAAAAGTAGATAATAATAAACAACAAAAAAGGGACTCCCTCCTGGAATCCGCTTTTTCTCTGTTTATAAATAATGGATTTAATAAGACTTCCATCTCCGACATTGTAAATAGTGCAGGTGTGGCAAAAGGAACTTTTTATCTGTATTTTAAAGACAAGTATGATATTCGCAATCATCTGATCGCCCACAAGGCCAATCAGGTCTTCCAGGCAGCGTATACAGAAATGCTTACTCACCCTGAACTCACCCAGTTTGAAGAACAGGTAATGTTCATGATCGATCATATACTTAACCAACTCGCAAATAATCTCAATCTCGTGAAACTTATTGCTAAACATTTAAGTTGGGGATTTTTTAAAGATTCGCTCTACTTTACGCCAATCGAAGGAACGCCTTCAGTCTATGAAATGTATGAAAGTCTGATTCAAAATGCCGACTGTACTTACCGCTCACCGGAGCTGATGATGTACACGATCATCGAACTCATCAGCGGTACCAGCTACAATGTACTCCTGTATCAACAGCCGGTAGGGCTGGAAGAACTGAAACCGTATTTGTATGAGACGGTAAGAGGAGTACTTCGACAGTATAGGATGGAATAATAAAAAATGGGATTCCACATTGAATGAACAATGGGGAATCCCG
>JBJFCH010000226.1:0-38082 GCA_051888835.1 Oliverpabstia sp.
TTCCACTACGTTTGCTTTGGGTACCTTATGTATTTATTTTTTGGCCGGAATACTTCTTGAACGAATTGGATATCAGGGAATATTTTTCCTGACTGCCGGGATTGTAGCAATAGCCGGTATCCTTTTCTTTATTGGTTTTGGTCGTTTGGTACAGGTGATGGAGAAACCGACGGAAACTGTCGAAGAAAAAGAAAATCCTGCAGTAAAGCAAAAAGGATGGTTAAATCCAGAGATTGTGATACTTCTGGTAATTCTGAGTGCCGCTTTGATTATGCAGGGAATGTTGAGAGATGGAGTTACCTCTTGGGTGCCTTCCTATTTGGACGGTGTTTACCATAAAGGACTGCAGACATCTACATTGGCTACTATGGTACTTCCGGTAGTAAATTTGGTGGGGGTTTATGTTGCCGAATTAATAAGAAAACGAAGTGGAAAAAGTGAGATTTCCATATCTGCAATATTATTTTTGACTGCGACAGCGGCAGTGGTGATCATGATTTGTTTTGGAAATCTTCATATTGCAGTGGCAGTGGCAGCATTTGCAGTAATCACTTCTTGTATGTTGGGAATCAATACGATGATCGTCAATGTAATCCCGGTATATTTCGCATGGACAGGTCGAATATCGTTGATATCCGGTATCCTGAATTCCTGTGTTTATATCGGAAGTAGTCTGGCTCTTTATGGGATTGGTGCAGTAGTTGAGTATTTTAGTTGGGAGACTCTGCTGCTTATTCTTGGAACTGCAGCCCTCACGGGAATGGTGCTGTGCGTAGTTGCAGGAATGATCTGGAAAAAGGGTATAAATACACTCGGTGAATCATGAAAGGATGCTGAAATATAACAGCATCCTTTTTCCACGTTTAGATAAATTATGAATATCAGAAACAAGAGTAATATATTAACGTTCATTGTCCTCTTCATCATCGGAATCAAAATAGTCTTCCGGTATATAGATATGAACCAGTTCGATCCGGTTTTTTTCAATTTCGTCGACCACCAGCTTCAGACCATCGTCTGTGATACATGATTCTCCCGGATTGGGCAGACGATCCAGCTGCTCTATAATGTAGCCGCCAATGGAATCGTAATCATCTGATTCAAGATGAAGACCGATTCTTTCATTCAGATCATCAAGTTTCGCTGAACCTCGGGCGGTATACTCTCGCTGTGCAATAATCTCCTGGTAATCTTCTTCCTCATCTTCATCATATTCATCCCGGATTTCCCCAACGATTTCCTCAAGCAGATCTTCCAGTGTGATCATACCGGCTGTGGCACCATATTCATCAAGGACAATTACCAGGTTGACGGCATATTCCTTCATTTCCATAAGAAGATCAGCAGTGCTTTTGTATTCGTAGGTGAAATAAGGATCACGGAGAATACTGCGAACAGAAAAACTTTCACTGGGATCACGCAGCAGAAGATCTTTCATATTAATAATACCGATGATTGTGTCAGTAGTTTTTTCATACACAGGATAACGGGTATATCCATCTTCCCTGAAAATCGAAAGCAATTCGTCATACGTAGCATCTACACTGACAAAAGACATATCAATTCGTGGAACCATAACATCTTTGGCCTGAGAATCGCCAAAATCAAATACGTTGTAGATCATCTGGCGTTCTTCTTTTTCGATGACGCCGTCCTCATGGCTTACATCCACGATCGTGCGCAGTTCCTGCTCTGTCATAGTATTCTGACGGGCATTCGGGTCAACGTGGAGAAGAAACAAAACACCACTGGAAAGTTTATTGACCAGAAAAATCACCGGGGTAAGGATCCTCATAAGTGCATAGATAATCGGCGCATAATTAAGGGAAAATTTTTCAGCACTTAAAGTCGCCATTGTTTTTGGTGTGATTTCTCCAAAAAGAAGAACCAGCAGTGTCAGTACTCCGGTTGCAACACCAATAAAAGCATTTCCCAATACTCTGGTAGTCCAGGTAGTTGCCAGTGAAGAAGCTGACAGATTGACAATGTTATTGCCAATAAGAATCGTGCTGAGCAGTTTTCCGGGATCGTCGATGATTTTCATCAGTGTTTTTGCCCGTTTATTTCCATCATCAGCCAAAGACATGATACGGATTTTGTTAACAGTTGTCATAGCTGTCTCTGCAGATGAAAAGAATGCGGAGAGCAGCAGAAGAATAAATAAAACAATTAGCTGTATGGCGTCGCCAGAATCCAAATATTTTCACTCCTTTAATTGTATAATGTGGGTGTCAAAAGTGGTTATTGAATTTTTTGGTTCATACTCTCGTAAACCCACATCATCGTAATATATGGAAAATATACATGATTTTGTGGTGAATTGCAAGTTAAATAGAAGGAAAAAACAGGAAAAGAAAAAAACATTAGTTCGGGGCTGTATAAAAGGAATGATTTGTGATATACTTCAATAGGTAAACCGGGGTTGTGGATAAGTCCGGTTAATTTTTAGATGAATGTTGATAACTATGAGATGTATAGAGGAGAGAATAATTATATGAGGGATTACATGAAGAAAGGAACCGGAAAGAAGCGTTATCTAAGGACTGTGGGAATACTTATGGCATCTGTTATGGTGTTGTCTGCAGGAACAGGTCAGATGGTTCTTGCCGGAGGTGATAAAGAGTCCACGGAGATTACAGAAGAAAAAGAAGAAAAGATGGTGGTGTACCTGAATGGAAAATCCGGAAAAGACAGTCGTTCAGGAGAAAGTAAAGAAAAAGCTGTCAAAACTTTTGAGCGGGCTGCAGAGCTTGCAGGAGATTATGGCGTGATCCGGATCTGTGGAACTGTCACAGTAAAAGGTGATGAAACATGGGAACTTCCATCAGGAGTCAGTGTACGTCGGGCAAAAGGGTTTGAAGGTGCCTTGGTCAAAGTTACCGGAAGTCTTATCCTGGATAACGTCAGGATCTATGCGGATGATATTACAGGAGACGGAGAAGTAGAAGGTGCAGTCGAACGTGAAAAGGTTTATGTTCCAAAATCCATGGAGGTTGAAGAGCCTACAGTACTGAGTGAGATTCCTCTTACAAAATGCGAAGGTGACGGGGTTTTTGCATGGGATGACGAAGAATTGACTTTGTCAGAATATGAAACGGAATGCAAAGTAGTATTTCATCCATATGATACAGATGCAGTTGATTACAGTGAAGAAAAAGGATGGGATGAAGAGGAAGAAGTTGTGATTCGAGATATCACAGTTTATGTCACTTCACTGAAACCGGAAGAAGATGATGAGGAAAATGCGGAAGAGGGAGATGTGACTGAGCTGGAATCTACTGCCGAAGCAACACCGGAGCCTACACCGGAATCCACTCCTGAAGCAACACCGGAACCTACACCGGAATCTACTCCTGAAGCAACACCGGAACCAACTCCTGTCACACCATCCACACCGAACAGCCCGGATCCATCGGTGCCGGCAGAAGAAGGAAACAGTACAGCTGGTGATACAGGGAACAGTAACCCAACAGTTCCTGAGCAGATACAGAAGGAAGATACACCGATAGTTCCTGAAACTACACCGGGAGCTTCGGATATACCCACAACCGGTGAGAATCCTGTACCGCAGGAACCATCTCAGGGAGAGTTAACACAAGAGGAACAGGAAGAAGCAGTTGAAGTGGAAAATCTGATCGATTATCTTCCTGCTGAAGTAGATTCCCGTGAAGTGGTGGAAGCAGTCGTGGAAGCCTCCAAATGGTATGATGCACTTTCATCGGAACAGAAAGCAATGTTTGGTGAAGATACACTTGAAAAACTGATTGAAGCGCAGGAGAAAGCGGCAGTATTTAACAGACAGTGTAACGGCGTGACAATCGAGGGAGATTTTCCGTGGTATGTAGAGTTTCAGGTTGAATTGAAAAATGATAAAAATGATGTGTCTGTGCTTCAGGAAAAAAATGTAGATACTTTCATCTCCCCTTATGATATGAAACTGTGGGATTTGATGAATGATGAAGAGTATAAACTGAATGGTCAGCAGGTACGGATCACGGTACCGGCACCGGATGAAGAGTTGTATACACAGTTGGTAGTAGTACATTATCTTGAAGATGGAACTGTTGAATATATTACACCGATTTATAATTATGACGGCACAATCAGTTTTATGACGACTTCATTCAGTCCCTATAACCTCGCCGGAAGCAAAGTCCTGGTGGGAAATACAGATAAAGTATACAACAATTCCTCAAGCTCAGGAAAATTGGCAGGCAATGTGAGCGGAAGTTCTTCCGGAAGTAAAACTTCAACTACCACATCAGGGAAAACAACTGTCAGCAAAACTACTTCAACACCTTCTGTTGTGAGCTGGATTCCGAAAACAGGTGACAACCAGAAGATTCTGGAATATGTTTTGATTGGTGGAGTTGCACTGGTCGTATTGATCGTGATCGGTGTTTTAGCTTTTAAAAAGAAAAAATAATTGAGATTAAAAATTCATACATAGAAAGTACAACCCTCCCATATATTTTAGTATGGGAGGGCGTTTTTATGGATCAGACCGCAAAGCAGTCACCAAAGATGATGTCCCTTGTAAAGGGGCTGATAACTGCGTATCTGATTACCGGTATTTTACTTTTAATTCTGGCGTTTCTTTTGTACAAACTGGAATTGGATGAGGGAAAAGTAACGATTGGAATTATCGTGATTTACGTTGCATCCTGTTTTATCGGAGGATTTTTTGTAGGGAAAAAAGCGGGAAGTCAGAAGTTTTTATGGGGTATGCTTTTAGGACTTACATATTTTCTCCTATTAACAGCAGTATCAGCTGTGACAGAACCGGGACTGGCATCCGGATGGAAAGGGCTGATTACTTCTTTTGTAATGTGTACGGGAGCAGGAATGTTGGGAGGAATGTTATCATGAAAAACAATGGCAGAGATTATCGCTTTTTGCTCATAAATTTAAAGAAAAAGTTCTTTAAAAATAAAAGTACCTGTGTTATAATACGGAATAGCAATTACATAAGGAGGATATAAGGATGAAACATATCAAAACTTTAAATACAAAAAGTTTACAGAATACTGTAAAAAAAGGTGGATGTGGTGAATGCCAGACATCCTGCCAGTCCGCTTGCAAGACTTCTTGTACAGTAGGAAATCAGAGCTGCGAAAGCACAAAATAATCACTTGTGTGAAGAAAAGTACGTTACAGGCAGCGGTTTTAAAAGCCGCTGCTTGATTTTTTGCGTGATATGACAAATTGACTTGGAAGGAGAACTGAAACGTGATTCACCAGTATAAAAACAATGGTTATTCAATTGTGCTGGATGTAAACAGTGGTTCCGTCCATGTGGTAGATGATATCGTATACGACAGTATTGCTCTGCTGGATCAGGGGGCAGAGGAAGAAAGTGTGGTGGAACAGTTAAAAGCTGTCTATCCGGAAAAAGATATCCGCACAGCATTGGATGAAATTCGAACTCTGAAAGAGGAAGGAATGCTGTTTACTGAAGATATTTACGAAAATGCCATCGAGCATTTTAAAGACAGACCTACAGTTGTAAAAGCTTTGTGCCTTCATATTGCCCATGACTGCAATCTCGCATGTAAATATTGTTTTGCAGAAGAGGGAGAGTATCATGGCAGAAGGGCTCTTATGTCCTATGAAGTAGGGAAAAAAGCACTGGATTTTCTGATTGCCAATTCGGGAAGTCGCCGCAATCTGGAAGTGGATTTCTTTGGCGGTGAGCCGCTGATGAACTGGCAAGTGGTAAAAGATCTGGTGGCATATGGAAGAGAGCAGGAAAAGATCCACAACAAAAATTTCCGTTTCACTCTGACAACCAATGGTGTTTTGGTGAATGATGAGGTGATGGAATTCTGCAACAAAGAGATGGGCAATGTTGTCATGAGTATTGACGGCAGAAAAGAAGTACATGATCATATGCGTCCGTTCCGGAAAGGTACAGGAAGTTATGATCTGGTTGTACCGAAGTTCCAGAAGTGGTCAGAAAGCAGAAATCAGGACAAATACTATGCCCGCGGAACATTTACCCATTATAATCTGGACTTTTCAAAGGATGTACTCAGTCTTGCAGATATGGGATTCAAACAGATATCGGTGGAGCCGGTAGTTGCACCGGATACAGAGGATTATGCGCTGAAACGTGAAGATCTTCCAAAGATATTTGAAGAATATGATACTCTTGCCAGAGAGATGATTAAGAGAAAAAAAGAGGGAAGAGGATTTAATTTCTTCCACTTTATGATTGATCTGACCGGAGGTCCTTGTGTATACAAACGTTTGTCGGGATGTGGTTCCGGCACAGAGTATCTGGCTGTGACCCCCTGGGGTGATCTCTATCCATGCCACCAGTTTGTAGGAGAAGAAAAGTTCCTGCTGGGAAATGTGGATGAAGGTATTACAAAACCAGAAATCTGCAATGAATTTAAAAACTGCAATGTGTATGCAAAGGAAGAATGTAAGAAATGTTTCGCACGTTTTTACTGCAGCGGTGGATGTGCAGCCAATGCCTATAATTTTAAGGGCAATATCAATGATGTCTATGATATTGGCTGTGAGCTTCAGAGAAAACGGGTAGAATGTGCGATCATGATAAAAGCTGCTGAGGCAGAAGAATAAGAGGTAAACAAAATGAAGAAAAAACAAGGAATTCTGGTCCTGATCCTTACAGTGATCGTGGTAGGTCTTCTGGCATTTACTACGGCAGTTGGATTTGGACCGACAGGGACAGGTGCGGCTAAGAATATTAAGACCGGTCTGGATCTGTCAGGTGGTGTAAGTATCACCTATCAGGTAAAGGGTGAAAATCCTTCTCAGGCAGATATGGATGATACGATTTACAAGCTTCAAAAACGTGTAGAAGGCTACAGTGAAGAAGCACAGGTGTATCAGGAGGGGACTGACCGAATCAATGTGGAAATCCCCGGAGTAAGTGATGCAAACAAGATTCTGGAAGAACTGGGAAAACCGGGTTCTCTGGAGTTTCAGGATGAAAACGGCAATGTAGTACTGGACGGTTCCGATATTGCGGATGCACAGGGAGCTGTATCACAGGATTCTACTACAGGTGCAAAGAAATATGTAGTTTCTCTTACACTGACCAAGGATGGTACTGAGAAGTTTGCAAAAGCAACAGAAGAAAATCTGAAAAAAACCATCGCTATTGTTTATGATGGAGAGACTATCAGTGCGCCGACGGTTCAGAATGTCATTTCTGACGGAAAAGCGGAGATCAGCGGACAGGAGAGCATTGAGGAAGCAAACGATCTCGCGGCCATTATCCGTATCGGTTCTCTGAAACTGGAACTGGAAGAACTTCGTTCCAATGTTGTAGGAGCTCAGCTTGGACAGGCAGCCATCAAGACAAGTCTGATTGCCGGTGGAATTGGTCTTGCCATCGTTGCACTGTTTATGGTTATTGTATATGCCCTGCCGGGTCTTGTTGCTGCGATTTCTCTGGCAATCTATACAGGGCTCGAACTTCTGATGCTCAATGCATTTGATCTGACATTGACGCTTCCGGGTATTGCCGGTATTATCTTGTCCATTGGTATGGCGGTAGATGCAAACGTTATTATTTATGCACGTATCCGTGAAGAGATTGCGGCAGGAAAAAGTGTAAGAAATTCTATCAAGACGGGTTATCAGAAAGCTATGTCTGCCATCGTGGACGGAAACATCACGACCTTGATTGCAGCTGCGGTATTAGGTGCTATGGGTACCGGAAGTGTGAAAGGATTTGCCATGACTCTGGCTCTTGGTATTGTACTTTCTATGTTTACGGCACTTGTGATTTCAAGACTGCTGACAAATGCATTTTATGCGGTTGGTTTCCGTGATGAGAAGTTCTATGGAAGACAGAAAGAGAGAAAAACGATTGATTTTGTAGGAAAACGGAAAGTTTTCTTTACAATTTCTATCATACTGATTCTTCTGGCTCCGATCGGAATGGGAATCTTTTCGGTGAAAGATGGAAAAGCTCTGAATTACAGTCTTGAGTTTATGGGAGGAACCTCTACGAATGTAACCTTTAATGAAGATCTTTCCATTGAAGAAATTGATGAGCAGGTGAAACCTGTAGTACAGGAAGTAACAGGTGATGCCAATATTCAGGCAGCTAAAGTTGCAGGAAGTAATGAGATTATCATAAAAACACGTTCCCTTTCTCTGGAAGAAAGAGAGGAACTGAATCAGAAACTTGTTGATACTTTTGGTGTGGATGAGAGTACGATTTCTGCAGAGAGTATTTCTTCTACTGTAAGTTCTGAGATGAGACGGGATGCAGCAATCGCAGTTGTGATTGCAACGATCTGCATGCTTCTTTATATCTGGTTCCGATTCAAAGATGTTCGCTTTGCTTCCAGTGCAGTTCTGGCACTGGTTCATGATGTGCTTGTGGTTTTGGCGTTCTATGCTCTGGCCAGAGTTTCAGTGGGTAATACATTTATTGCATGTATGCTTACAATCGTTGGTTACTCCATCAATGCAACCATCGTTATTTTTGACCGTATCCGTGAGAATATGAAAAACATGGGAAAACAGCAGGATCTTGCAGAGGTGGTAAACTTAAGTATCACACAGACATTGACAAGAAGTATTTACACTTCCTTTACTACATTTGTTATGGTATTTGTTCTGTTTATTCTGGGAGTGTCATCTATTCGTGAATTCGCGCTGCCAATCATGGTTGGTATTATCTGTGGAGCTTATTCCTCCGTATGTATTACCGGTTCCCTGTGGTATGTGCTGAGAACAAAATTCAAAAAAGCAAAATAAAGATTTCAGGGGCTGCTTTCGGGCAGCCTTTTATATCTTGGAAGGAAATAAGAGATACGCACCTCGCAGCAAGTACGCTGAGGCGTACTTAAACGAACAGAGATGGAGTAATATATGGAAAAATGGGTTGTAACCGCGAAACGTGCGGATTTTCAGGCGATAGCAAAAAAATTTCATATTGATCAGGTAACAGCAAGACTGATCAGAAACAGAGACGTGATAGGGGATGATAACATTAAGACCTATCTGTATGGTTCAAGGAAAGATATGTTGGACCCATGGAAGATGAAGGATATGGAAAAAATTGTTTGTATTCTTATCGGGAAAATACAGCAAAAGCAGAAAATCCGTATTATTGGTGATTATGATATAGATGGTGTGATGTCCACATATATTCTGCTAAAAGGGTTGATGGGTGTGGGAGCCTGTGTGGATCATGTGATTCCAAACCGGATGACGGATGGTTATGGGATCAATGAAAATCTGATCCAACAGGCATCACGGGACCAGATTGATACGATTATTACCTGCGACAATGGGATTGCAGCTTTCTCTCAGATTGAAAGGGCCCGGGAGCTGGGAATTACAGTTCTTGTGACAGATCACCATGAGATACCGTTTGAAAAAACAGAAGAAGGAAGGAGAGAGATTCTTCCTCCGGCGCAGGCAATTGTCAATCCGAAGCAAAAGAATTGTGGTTATCCTTTCAAAGGGCTGTGTGGTGCCGGCGTAGCCATGAAGGTCATGGAAGCATTGTATCAGAGAATACAGCCGGAGACAGATATTGTGGATCAGATGCTGCAGTATGCAGCAGTTGCCACAATCGGTGATGTTATGGATCTTGTGGAAGAAAACAGGATCATTGTGAAAGAAGGACTTAAAAGGCTGCATCATACGGAAAATATCGGTCTGCAGGAATTGATCCGTGTCAATCATCTGGAACCGGAACAGATTTCGCCTTATCACATTGGTTTTGTAATTGGTCCCTGTCTGAATGCCAGCGGACGTCTGGACACAGCACTGAGGGCTCTGAAACTTTTGTATTGTGACGACAGAGAGGAAGCAGCTCGTCTGGCGGGTGATCTGAAACAGCTGAATGATAGCAGAAAAGAAATGACCGCACAAGGTGTGGAAGAAGCTGTCAATCTGGTGGAAACAACATCGTTAAAAAATGATAATGTTCTTGTGGTCTATTTGCCGGAATGTCATGAGAGCCTTGCTGGTATTATTGCCGGAAGGATCCGTGAACGATATCATAAGCCATCCTTTGTACTGACAAAAGGGGAAGAAGGAGTGAAAGGTTCCGGGCGCTCAACGGAGTGTTATTCTATGTATGAAAAACTTTGTGAATGTGGAGAATATCTTACAAAATTCGGCGGTCATCCTATGGCAGCAGGACTTTCTCTAAAAGAAGAAAATGTGGAACCCTTCAGGCAGAAAATCAATGAGTTGTCAGGGCTCGGTCCGGAGGACCTGATAGAAAAAGTGGCGATTGATGTACCGATGCCGATCAATTACATACGAAAGGATCTGATACAGGAACTGAAAATCCTGGAACCCTTTGGAAAAGGAAACGAAAAGCCTGTATTTGCCCAGAAAGGATTGCAGGTACAAGGGGCAAGAGTACTGGGAAAAAACAGAAATGTGGTGAAACTCCGGCTGGCAGACGAAGCAGGATATGCTATAGATGGTGTGTACTTCGGGGAAGGGGATAAATTCATGGAAGACGTGAATCGGAAAAAAACATTGTCGGTTGTATATTATCCGGAGATAGATACCTATATGGGACGAGAAAAAATACAGATAGTGATCAAAAACTACCAATAAGTATACTTTTTGATTCGTGAGCAATATAAGTAAAGAAACCGACGAGTTAGTGTCTATCCTACAAATGTCAGGTCGCTTCCCTTCAGCTAACTGTTAACTGCGACTATGACGCTCAGGAAAGCCTTCGCGCCAAGTCTCCGTAAACAGTGGATCTTCAGGCTCGCTTACCCAATGACATTGGTAGGATAGACACTAACTCGTCGGTTCATTCACTGTATTTGCTCTACGAAGCTAAAAAACGGAACCACTGGTGTATCCGGTGCCGCTTTGTATCGTGAGAGATGGATATGAACAAAAACAGTACTTGGTACAGAAACATTGGGAGAAGCGAGCCTGAAGATCCAGCGCCTACGGAGACTTAGGCGCGAAGGCTTTCCTGAGCGTCTTATGTCGGAGTTGGCGATTAGCTGAAGGGGAGCGGCCTGTTTCTGTACCAAGTACTGTTTTTGTTCAATCAAACCTCACGAATCAAAAAGTATACTTTTAAATATCGTTGAAATCCCCAATCATATCTTTGATTGCCTGCATGTGGTTATCGCTTTCTGTGATAACTTTTGAGCATTTCTGAAGTTCTCTGCTGATTTCTTCGTACCCTTCAATTTTATCCAGATCTTTTTTATATCTCAGCTGGTGTTCCAGACTTGCCCAGAAATCCATGCCTATGGTACGGATCTGAACTTCGGCACGCATAGGAGTTTTGCCGTTAGAGAAAAATACAGGAATCTCAACGATCATGTGATAACTGCGATAACCATTTTCTTTTGGATTCTTGATATAATCTTTAATCTGTATAATATGGATATCATCCTGACCGGACAGAAGGTTGGCGATAGTATAGATATCATTAATAAACGGACAGATTACACGGATGCCGGCCACATCATTCAGATGTTCCATAATATTTTCTTCTGTAAACTCATAACCCATCTTCAAAAGTTTCTGATAGATGCTCATGGGTTTTTTGATTCTTGTTTTGATAGTAGAAATAGGATTTCGATTATATTTGCTGGAAAATTCATCATCCAGAACCTCCAGTTTGGTACGGATTTCCCGGATGGCACAGCGGTACATCATCATTAGATTATCAAATTTTTTTGTGTTATTGATAAATATTTCGGGATTAATGGTATTGAGCCAGTGTGATTTTTCCATTAGTGCAGAAATAATCTCAGTGGCTATCTGAGAAGGATTCTTTTTATCTGTGCTGATGGTGATATCAGCAGCAGCTTCGTATTTGGGACGACGTTCTTCCATCAGTTCCCTGATACCTTCCGGGCTGCGTCGACCATTCAGTACGGGGCGATTCTGGTCTGCACCTACACGCTTAAATATTGTTTCCGGAGCAGCGGTGAGAAGAACGACATAACCATTTTCTTTCATAGCTTTTACGTTCTCTTCCCGCAGGGCAGCACCACCTCCACAGGATATGATCATATTATCTTTTTCCTGTAATTCTTTGAGAAGGTTGGTCTCCAATTTGCGAAAATAAGCATCTCCTTTTGTTGCAAATATCTGCGGTATGGATATGCCTTCCCTTTCTACAATAATCTGATCCATCTCTGCGATTTCCATATGATACATCTGATGGAGCTGAGAAGCAACGGAGGATTTTCCGGTTCCCATAAAACCGATCAGTACAATATTAGTGCGGTTATGATTTTTATCGTTTTTTACATGGGATGCAATAGTGGCTTTTGTGTTTTCGGACATAGATGACTCCTTATCATGTAAGTAATGAAACAAAATTAAAATATTCTTTTGCTATTATACTAAGATTGAGATTTCAGTGCAAGCATTTGCCGGAGAGATTGTGTAAATCTGTGGATGGATAGTTTGAAAATGAGATTTTCACTTTACGAACCGAAAAAATTGTGATAAACCATTTTTAATATAAGTGATTGCTGTAAAGAGATACTTGGATTTGAAGGATGAATTTTATGGAGAATGAAAAAATTATTATACGGCGTCTGGTAAAAAAAGAAGAAGAGGGATTATATTTTCCTGTGGAATTTACGGTTCCGGATCAAGTAGAAAAACTGGAAATAACTTATACATTTCCGAGATTTCAGGAGAAAAAGGATGCAGACGGACAAATACACCGAATAGAAAAAAATATAATAGATATGTCTCTTTGTGGAGCAAAGGGAGTTTATCTGGGCTCATCCGGCGCTGATCGCAGCTGTATCATGATTTCTTCTTATGGAAGTTCACAGGGATATGCATCTGCTGAAATTAATCCGGGTACGTGGCAGATTATTCTGGGAGCATATAAGATACAGGATCAGGGATGTCCGGTAGAATATACAATTACATTCTATAAAAAGAGTCTTCGATTGTATAAAGGAGACACCCATCTGCATACTACCGGTTCTGATGGGAATTGTAGTCTGGAAGAAATTGCTCAACTTGCGATGAAAAGGGGATTAGATTATGTCTTTGTTACCGATCATAATAATTATGCCCATAACGAACAGTTACCTCAGTCGGAGAGTCTTACCATGATTCCCGGTGCAGAGTGGACACATTATAAAGGACATGCAGGGCTTCTGGGAGTGAAAAAGCCTTTTGAAAATCCATTTTGTGTAAACTCACCAGATGAAATGCGTGAGAAAATTGATCAGGCAGGGAAACGGGGTGCAGTGAGAGTGATTCATCATCCATTTTGTCCCAATTGCGGATGGCGTTGGGGGATGGATGCCGTAGAATATGATGCAGTGGAGATTTGGAATGGCGGCAATGATTCGTCTGTAAACCGCAAATGTCTGGATTGGTGGGATCAACAACTAAAAAATGGAAAAAGAATTTCGATCACCGGAGGCAGTGATTTTCATAGAGCAGAATATGGAAGAATTCTGGGAACACCATGCACCTGTTTGTATGCAATGTCGCGTACAGCAACAGATTTGACAAATGCACTGAAAGAAGGACATGGATTTATTGTTTATGATCCAAGTGGTCCCATGGCATATGGACAATCAGGAAAAGCTCTGTTTGGTGATGTTATTGATCCAAAATCATTGATTCATCTGCGTTTCTGGAATTTGAGAAGTAGAGATCAGATTCTGTTGATTACGGATCAGAAACAGGAAAAAATATCGGTAGGCGACAATATATGTGAGATAAATCTGGAACGTAAAGCGGAGGGAATACGGTATTTGCGGGCTGAAGTTTATCGTGATTCGGTATTTGCCGGAGCAATGCCTGTTTTGATTACCAATCCGTTTTATGTGTTTCGGTAATATTAATAAATTAAGCACAAGGAAGGAGGTAAGACAATTTCTCTTGTGTTTTCCTATGCTTCATGATAAAATATTAAAAATAGTAATTGAAAGCGGAGAAATGAGCAAGCTTTTCCCAACACGGAGGTGTTGTTGATGGTTTTGCTCTTTTTTCTGTTTGGGGATGGAGGATTTTTATGGCAAAGTATGTAATGGCATTGGATGCGGGGACAACCAGTAATCGTTGTATCCTTTTTAATGAAAAAGGAGATATGTGCAGCGTAGCACAGAAAGAATTTACACAGTATTTCCCAAAACCGGGATGGGTGGAACATGATGCAAATGAAATATGGTCTACACAGCTTGGAGTAGCTGTTGAGGCTATGTCAAAGATTGGTGCGGAAGCAGATGATATTGCTGCAATCGGTATTACCAATCAGCGAGAGACGGCGATTGTGTGGGATAAGAATACCGGGGAACCGGTGTATCATGCAATTGTGTGGCAGTGCAGAAGAACTTCTGAGTACTGTGATACATTGAAAGCAAAAGGTCTCACGGAGACGTTCCGGAGGAAAACCGGGCTAATCATAGATGCATATTTTGCAGGAACGAAAGTAAAATGGATTCTGGATAATGTAAAAGGTGCCAGAGAACGTGCGGAAAAAGGAGAGCTTTTGTTTGGTACGGTTGAGACATGGCTGATCTGGAAACTTACCAAAGGAGCAGTTCATGTAACAGATTATTCCAATGCATCCCGAACGTTGCTGTTTAATATCAATACATTGGACTGGGATGATGAGATTCTGGAAGAATTACAGATTCCGAGATGTATGCTTCCGAAACCGATGCCTTCCAGCTGTGTATACGGGAAAGCAGATCCTTCTTTCCTGGGTGGACCGATCCCTATTGGCGGAGCTGCAGGAGATCAGCAGTCGGCACTTTTCGGTCAGACTTGTTTCAATCCGGGAGAAGCGAAGAATACATACGGAACAGGTTGTTTCCTTTTAATGAATACGGGAGAAACTCCTGTATTTTCAAAAAATGGCCTGGTGACAACGATTGCCTGGGGAATTGACGGAAAGGTCAATTATGCTTTAGAAGGTTCTATTTTCATGGCGGGTGCTGCAATTCAGTGGCTGAGAGATGAAATGCGTTTGATTGACTCGGCAGCTGATTCGGAATACATGGCAAATAAAGTAAAAGATACCAATGGCTGTTACGTGGTACCGGCTTTTACGGGACTGGGAGCACCTTATTGGGATCAGTATGCCCGGGGAACGATTGTCGGGCTTACCAGAGGCGTAAATAAATATCATATTATCCGGGCAACACTGGAATCCATTGCTTATCAGGCATTTGATGTAATTAAGGCAATGGAAGCAGATTCGGGAATTAAGCTTACTTCACTGAAAGTAGATGGTGGAGCGAGTGCAAATGATTTTCTGATGCAGACGCAGGCGAACTTTATTCAGGAGCCCGTAAAAAGGCCATCCTGTATCGAAACAACTGCTATGGGTGCTGCTTATCTGGCCGGTCTGGCAGTGGGATACTGGTCAAATAAAGAAGATGTTAAAGCAAACTGGGCAATTGACCGGGTGTTCGTGCCTGCAATATCGGAGGATTTGCAGAAGAAAAAAATAGCCGGATGGCATAAAGCTGTACGTTATGCCTTTGACTGGGCAAAAGAAGAATAAAATTTAGTATACTGCGGTGTACTTGAAAAAAGAAGGGACAGACATTAGTTATGGCATCAAAAGTTAAAAATATGACCAGCGGTTCCCCGGGGAAATTGATACTTACATTTGCAATTCCTCTGATGCTGGGAAATATTTTTCAGCAGTTTTATACAATGGTAGATACCATGGTTGTCGGACAGGTCGTTGGAGTGGAAGCTCTGGCGGCATTGGGAGCCACGGACTGGCTGGTATGGCTGGTTCTGGGAGTGGCAACCGGTATGACACAGGGATTTTCTATTCTGGTTTCTCAGTATTATGGAGCCGGAGAATGGGAAAAACTGAAAAAATCTGTGGCATACAGTTATGTATTGACGGGAGTGTTGGCACTTCTTGTGCTTACAGTCAGTCAGCTGATGATTCATCGTGTCATGATTTTTTTAAACACACCGGAAAATATTATCGGAATGTCCATGCTGTATCTCAGAATTGTATTTTGTGGAATTCCTGTGATATCTGCTTACAACATTCTTGCAGCAATACTGAGGGCAATGGGCAACAGCCGTTCACCACTTATTGCCATGATTCTGGCATCTGTGATCAATGTCGCGCTGGATTGCTTATTTGTGGCAGGATTTGGCTGGGGCGTGGCAGGAGCGGCGATTGCAACTGTGATCGCACAGGGATTTTCTGCTGTATACTGTTTCTGTGTACTGAGACAAGTTGACTTGCTTCACCTGGAAAAGAAACATTTTCGATTTGATGGCGGTATGATTTACAGACTATTATATCTCGGTGCTCCGATTGCGATACAAAATGTGATCATTGCCATCGGTGGCCTTGTAGTTCAATACGTGGTAAATGGTTATGGATTTCTGTTTGTGGCAGGATTTACAGCAACGAACAAACTCTATGGAGTACTGGAACTGGCGGCTATATCCTACGGATATGCAATGACAACTTATGTGGGACAAAATCTGGGAGCAGGGGAAATCCGCCGAATCAAAAAAGGTGTTTTCAGTGGAACCGTTATGGCATTAATCACTTCCTTTGCGATTTCAGTACTTATGATTCTGGTCGGCAGAAACATTTTGGCACTGTTTGTGTCCGGTGATCCGACCCAGGTGAAGCAGGTATTGGATATTGCTTATAAATATTTGTTTATTATGTCATGTTTTCTCTGGACACTCTATCTTTTATATGTATATCGTTCTGCTATACAGGGATTGGGGAATACAGTGATTCCGCTTGCCAGCGGAATAGCGGAATTTGTGATGCGTATCGGTGTGGCATTGCTGCTTCCTAAACTGATCGGTCAGGATGGGATCTTTTATGCCGAGATTTGTGCCTGGTCCGGTGCAGCGTTACTTTTGTGTATCAGTTACGGCTGGATCATCCGGAAGTATTCAACAAAATAAGATTTCCTCATTGCATGCCCAGACGGATTTTGATACAATAAAAGGAATAAAATGTGACTTGGGAGGATTGCTTACAATGGAAAAAAGAAAAATGGATAAGTTGGGAATTGCACCGTCATTGCTGGGATTTGGCTGCATGCGTTTCCCGACATTGGAGAATGGGAAAATTGATGAAGTAACTGCTGAAAAAATGCTGGATGAGGCTATGGCTCAGGGTGTTACTTATTATGATACTGCGTTTCCTTATCATGGTGGAGACAGTGAGCCGTTTGTAGGAAGAGTTCTGAACAAATATGATCGTTCTTCTTATTTTCTGGCAACAAAACTGCCAATCTGGCTTGTAGATACCAGAGAAGCAGCAGAAAAAATGTTTGAGGATCAGTTAAAACGTCTGGATAAAGAATATGTGGATTTCTATCTCATTCATGCAATGGATAAAGAACGTTTCCAGAAGGTAAAAGATCTGGGAATCGTGGAAATGTGTGAAGATCTGAGAAAATCCGGAAAGATTCGTTATCTGGGATTCTCATTCCATGACGATTATGATGTATTTGAGGAAATTATCAATTATCATGACTGGGATTTCTGTCAGATTCAGTATAATTATATGGATACAGATATCCAGGCAGGAGACAGAGGATATGCTTTGGCTGAGAAAAAAGGAATTCCTATGGTGATCATGGAACCGGTTCGCGGAGGCCTTCTGGCAGGTTTTTCTCAGGATATCAATGATATCTTCAAAGAGGCAGCACCGGATAAGAGTGTTGCATCCTGGGCAGTACGTTGGGTTGCATCTCATCCGAACGTAAAAGTTGTGCTGAGCGGTATGAGTACTCCTGAACAGGTGGAAGATAATCTGAAGACATTCAATCATTTTGAGCCTTTGTCGGAGAGTGAAGAAGCGACTGTAGAAAAGGTTGTGAAGACACTGAAGTCCAGAGTACAGAATGGCTGTACAGGATGTCGCTATTGTATGCCATGTCCGTCGGGGGTAAATATCCCCGGAAGTTTCCGGATTTGGAATGATTACCATATTTATCAGAATTATGGATTTGTTAAAAATCGTTGGGAAAATGAACTGGGAGAAGATGCAAAACCGGTGAACTGTGCGGAATGCGGTGCTTGTGAAGAACAGTGTCCGCAGAAGATTACGATCAGAGAACATCTGAAGAGAGTACAGGAAGAGCTTGATCATCCTGTATGGAAATAATACATTGATGAGAATTTCGAGAGTGCAAAGCACGGAGAAATTCGTAGTCTCATCCCATTTGTCGGGTAACTCATATAATGATTTTACAAAAGCTGTCGTACAAAATGTATGGCAGCTTTTACAGTCATCCAGCTGATATAAAATAATCTTCCGTTTCCTTAGAATTCATGGTATGATAAAGCAAGCAAGGAGGTAGTCCTATGAAGTGTGAAGAAACATTATCCAAAATAGATGGTTATATCAATAATAATCTTAGTTATAGAGAGATGGAAGATTTTCTGGAACATATAAAAAACTGTCCGGATTGTTATGATGAACTGGAAACTTATTATACGATTACAGTAGGTATGAAATATCTGGAAGAGGAAAAACTGGAATCATACAATATCCCGAAAATGTTGAAAGAGGATTTGAAGCAAAAAGAGCATTTCCTTAAGAGAAGACATTTGCTTACAAGTACAATGATCATATTTGGGCTGCTGTTTGGGATAGGTATAGCATTTTCTTTGCTGCTTTACCTGGGACATATTGAATTGCCAAATCTTTTTTAGAGTTCAGCTCTGCCATAAACAGAAAGGAACAGGATATGAATGAAAAAATAGTATTGATCGACGGACACAGCATTTTAAACCGTGCATTTTATGGATTGCCGGATCTGACAAACTCTGAAGGACTCCACACCAATGCCGTGTACGGATTTTTAAATATTATGACGAAGATACTGGAAGAAGAAAAACCTCAGTATCTGACTGTCGCATTTGATCTGCATGCGCCTACTTTTCGGCATAAAATGTATGACGCATATAAGGGTACGAGGAAACCCATGCCGGAGGAATTGCGCCAGCAGGTGCCTATGATCAAAGATGTATTAAAGGCGATGGGTGTGACTATTATATCCCAGGAGGGATATGAGGCAGATGATCTTCTCGGAACGATTGCGAGAAGAAGTGAAGCAAAAGGAATGGATGTAACCATTGTTTCCGGAGACCGTGATTTGCTTCAGCTTGCCACAGATAAAACATTGATACGTATCCCGAAAACAAGGGGCGGGAAGACTGTTATTGAGGATTACCATACAGAGCAGGTTCTTGAGACTTACAAAGTGACACCGCCGCAGATCATAGAAATGAAAGCACTGATGGGAGATACTGCAGATAATATTCCGGGAATACCGGGAGTGGGTGAAAAAACAGCTGCAAAAATTATCGGAGAATACGGTTCTATAGAAAATGCCTATGAGCATCTGGAAGAGATTAAACCCAATAAGGCAAAAGAATCTCTTCGTGAGAACTATGATCTGGCAGTACTCAGTAAAGAACTGGCAACCATCAACACAGACAGCCCTGTTGCATTTGAGTGGGATGAAGCTCGCCTGGGAGAGTTATATACCCCGGAAGCCTATGAATGGTTTAAGCGTCTTGATTTTAAGAATCTTCTGTCTCGTTTTGAAAAGACAGAGTCGAAAGAGAGTGTGCAATATCGTATTGTGGAGGAATTTGGAGAAGCTGAGAATATCTGGGAACAGGCGAGAGGAGCGCTGCAGTCAGGAGTATCTTTGCTGGAAGGGAAAGAAGGCATTGTAGGGGCAGGACTTTCCTTTGGCGATAAGCAGGTATATTATTTTCCGGTGGTCGGTTTTATGACAGAAAATTATCTGATCGGACAGATGGAGCGTCTATTTGCAGCGGGTAATGCAGTAGGTACGCCGGATATTAAGATGCTTCGGAAAAAGGTTCAGATAGAGGAACGGAAGGGTATCTTTGATCTGAGTATAGGCTGTTATCTCTTAAATCCTTTGAAGAATACGTATACTTATGATGATGCGGCAAAGGAATATCTCGGTGAGCAGCTTCCTTCCCGGGAAGAGATTTTCCAGAACATAAAGCATGTGGAATTTTCACAGGTATCTGTAGAACAGGCAGCTGCTTTTGCAGCATATCAGGCTTATGTGGCAGATGAGGCACAGGTTCCCGTGAAAAAAGCGTTGGAAAAGGCGGGGATGCTTTCGCTGTTTGAAGAAATCGAGATGCCTCTGGCATTTACACTGGATGATATGGAAAAAGAGGGAATCCTCGTAAAGGCAGAAGAGCTGAAAGTATATGGCGATCAGCTGCAGGTGAGAATCGATGAACTGGAGCAGAAAATATATGAACAGGCCGGTGAAACATTTAATATCAATTCCCCCAAACAGTTGGGAGTGATACTATTTGAAAAAATGGGAATGCCGGGCGGAAAGAAAACGAAAACAGGGTATTCTACAGCAGCAGATGTGCTTGATAAACTGGCTCCGGAGTATCCGTTTGTGGCGGATATCCTTGAGTATCGACAGCTGACAAAGTTAAAATCCACTTATGCGGATGGTTTGGCAGCTTATATTGAAGCGGACGGCAGAATCCGATCCACATTTAACCAGACGATCACGGCGACAGGAAGAATCAGCAGTACAGAACCAAATCTTCAGAATATTCCTGTGCGTATGGAACTGGGAAGAATGATAAGAAAAGTATTTGTTCCAAAACCGGGGTTTGTATTTCTGGATGCAGATTATTCACAGATCGAACTCAGAGTACTCGCTCATCTGTCAGGAGATGAGATGCTGATTAAAGCTTACAGAGAAGCACAGGATATTCACAGGATTACGGCTTCTCAGGTATTTCATATTCCTTTTGATGAGGTGACACCGCTGCAGCGGCGTAATGCAAAAGCTGTAAATTTTGGAATTGTATATGGCATCAGTTCCTTTGGACTGAGTCAGGATCTCAGTATTACACGGAAAGAGGCAGCACAGTATATTGAACAGTATTTTGCTACTTATCCGAAAATTAAGAGTTATCTGGACGGCGAGGTAGAAAAGGCAAAAAAAGACGGCTATATTACAACCATGTTCGGCAGGCGCCGACCGGTGCCGGAGCTGAAATCCAGCAATTTTATGCAGCGCTCTTTTGGTGAGAGAGTAGCCATGAACTCACCGATACAGGGAACAGCAGCAGATATTATCAAAATAGCCATGGTACGTGTGAACAGAGCACTTCGGGAAGCAAATCTGAGATCCAGGTTGATCTTGCAGGTGCATGATGAGCTTCTGATCGAGACGGCTCAGGAAGAAGTTGAAGTGGTGTCCGGTATATTGGAGAGGGAGATGCGTCAGGCAGCAGATCTGGCAGTGCCTTTGGAAGTGGATATGCATACCGGCAGCGACTGGTACGAGGCAAAGTAATGACAGGAAGGAGATACGGAGGATGAAAGTAATCGGAGTTACCGGCGGTGTAGGAGCCGGAAAGAGCGAGATCTTAAATTATATAGCGGATAACTGGAATGCTACGGTGGTAGAAGCTGATGAAGTGGGATATCTGGTAATGAAACCGGGGAAATCCTGCTTTGCTCCCATCGTGGAACTGTTTGGACCGGGAATCCTTCAGGAGGATGGAACGCTGGATCGGACTAAAATTGCTCAGATGGTGTTTGAAGATAAAAAGCTTTTAGAAAAATTGAATGCTATTGTCCATCCGGCAGTAAAAAAATACATACGGAAAGCGATTCAGCGGGAAGAAGAAAATGAAACAGATTTCTTCATCGTGGAAGCAGCTTTGTTAATTGAAGATAAATATGATGAAATTTGCGATGAACTGTGGTATATTTATGCAGATGAAGAAACCCGGACGGAGAGATTGCAGAAAAATCGAGGATATTCAGTAGAAAAAATAAAGAGTATCTTTGCCAATCAGCTCAGCGAGGATGAATTCAGCGAGCACTGTGATTTTGAGATAGATAACAGTGGAGATTTTGAAGATACAAAAGAACAGATTATGCAAAGGATGCAGATGTATGAGACTATGTAGTATCGCCAGCGGAAGCAGCGGGAACTGTATCTATGTGGGGAGTGACACTACAAATCTGCTGATTGATACTGGCATCAGCGGAAAGAAAGTAGAATTTGGCCTGAATTCTCTGGATTTGACCACAAAAGACCTGGATGGTATTTTTGTGACGCATGAGCATTCGGATCATATTAAGGGGTTGGGAGTCATCGCAAGAAAATGCGGTGTACCGATTTATGCAACATCAGGGACCATCAGGGCAATGAAGGAAAGTGGAAGCCTTGGCAAATTGCCGGAGGGGATTTTTCATGAGATTCAGGGAGACGGTGATTATCAGGTAGGAGACCTTACTGTTCATCCCTTCCATATTTCTCATGATGCGGCAGATCCTGTGGGATATCGGATTCATCAGGGAGAGCGTTCTGTTGGTATTGCCACGGATATGGGAGTCTATGATGAGTATATTGTGGATAATCTAAAGGGTCTGGATGCGCTTTTACTGGAAGCAAACCATGATGTGAATATGCTTCAGGTGGGAAGCTATCCCTATTATCTGAAAAGGAGAATCCTGGGTGAGAGGGGGCACCTTTCCAATGAAACAGCCGGTAAGCTTCTCTGCCGTCTTCTTCATGACGGTATGAAAGATATACTGTTGGGGCATCTCAGCAAGGAAAATAATTATGAAGCACTGGCTTATGAAACGGTATGCTCTGAGGTGACGATGGGAGACAATCCTTATAAAGCGAAAGATTTTCGGATTGCTGTTGCACATCGTGACAGCACATCAAAAGTTGTAGAATTGTAAAAGGAGAACAAGGATGAAGAAAACAATTATTACCGTAGTAGGAAAAGACACAGTAGGAATTATTGCCAAAGTATGTACATATCTTGCAGACAATCAGATCAATATTCTGGATATTTCACAGACGATCGTGGACGGATTCTTCAATATGATGATGATCACCGATACTGCAAAATGTGACAAAGGAACCGGAGAAATCGCTGAAGAACTGAAAAATCTGGGTGAAGAAATCGGTGTTGTGATCCGCTGCCAGCATGAAGATATTTTCAATAAGATGCACAGAATCTAATGGAAAAAGCGGAGGTTATGGCAAATGATTAATATTTTTGAGGTAAATGAAACCAATAAAATGATTGAGCAGGAAAATCTGGATGTACGTACCATTACCATGGGAATCAGTCTTCTGGATTGTATTGATTCTGATCTGCAGGAGGTAAACCGGAAAGTTTATGAAAAGATCACTACTCTGGCAAAAAATCTTGTACAGACCGGAGAGGATATTTCCAAAGAATACGGTATTCCGATCGTTAATAAACGAATTTCCATTACCCCGATGGCACTGGTGGGCGGCGCTGCCTGCAAAACACCGGAGGATTTTGTGACACTGGCGCATACACTGGATAAAGCAGCCAAGGAAGTGGGGGTTAACTTTATCGGCGGATATTCTGCACTGGTATCTAAAGGAATGACAAAGGCGGATGAGCTTTTGATCCGTTCCATTCCACAGGCTCTGGCTGAAACTGAGAGAGTGTGTAGCTCCGTCAATCTGGGCTCTACAAAAACCGGAATCAATATGGATGCTGTAAAATTGATGGGCGAAATGGTGCTTGCTACAGCTGAAGCAACAAAAGAAAATGATTCTCTTGGCTGTGCGAAGCTTGTGGTATTCTGCAATGCTCCGGATGATAATCCGTTTATGGCGGGTGCGTTCCATGGGGTGACAGAGGCAGATGCCATTATTAATGTGGGTGTCAGCGGACCTGGGGTAGTAAAATATGCGTTGTCCAAGGTTCGTGGTCAGAATTTTGAAGTTTTGTGTGAGACGATTAAGAAGACGGCATTTAAGATTACCCGTGTGGGTCAGCTGGTTGCACAGGAAGCATCCAGACGGTTGGGAATTCCATTCGGTATTGTCGATCTTTCTCTGGCTCCGACTCCGGCGATTGGAGACTCCGTGGCAGAGATTCTGGAAGAAATCGGTCTGGAGCGGGTAGGAGCTCCGGGAACCACAGCAGCCCTCGCTATGCTGAATGATCAGGTGAAAAAAGGCGGCGTTATGGCTTCTTCCTATGTGGGCGGACTGAGTGGAGCGTTTATTCCGGTCAGTGAAGATCAGGGAATGATCGATGCGGTAAATGCAGGAGCACTTACCTTGGAAAAACTGGAAGCTATGACTTGTGTCTGCTCCGTAGGACTGGATATGATTGCCATTCCCGGTGATACCAGTGCATCAACCATAGCAGGTATCATAGCCGATGAGATGGCGATCGGAATGGTCAACCAGAAAACTACCGCTGTCCGTGTGATTCCGGTGATTGGCAAGGGAGTGGGAGAAACAGTAGAGTTTGGCGGTCTTCTGGGTTATGCACCGGTCATGCCGGTAAATCAGTATAAGTGTGATGCATTTGTCAACAGAGGCGGAAGAATACCGGCTCCGATTCACAGCTTTAAGAACTGATGTATTAGACAATAACAACAGGTTTTGAATACTCGTGGATGAACGGCTTTTGCGTTTTTTCGCTGAGAACAGTTTCATAAAGATTGGAGATACGGGTATTCTGTTTCAGGAGAGCAAGACTTTTTTTGTCAAGCAGGCGGGAAGAATCCGCCAGTTTGGTCAAAAGAGGCAGCTCTCCTCTTTTTTTGATCTCATGCATAACCGGCGAAGCACTGCGCCGAAATCCCAAAAGGCGGGCATAACTCAATTCCGGAATCTCACGGATGTCCAGGATAGCATGAAAAAGAGCCCTGCAGATGCGGGTATAGGTCATATCTTTCGTTTTGATCAGAGAAACAAACTGAGAAAAATTCTCATATTGATCCCTCACATTTAATATTCGCCTTGCCAGATCCTCATTTATATCCTGAAATACTGTCAGTTTTTTTATATCGGAAGCCATGAGCAGCCAGCGAATCAACAGAGAAAAATCCTGCTCTTCTAAAGTGTGTGAAAACCAGTCTTCGGATTTCATAAGGGAAAATATCTCGCTGGGAAAACAGGATGCGAGAAGATCGTCTTTCTGTTTATCAGAACATAAATTACGGATAGCGGAAGCAGAAGGAAGATCGGATCCCAGAGAGGTTTCATGATAACCGTTTCCTTCCCGGCGTACAGTAACCGGTTGAATCTGACTTCTTGTACGATACAAAGCCTTACAGTACTCGATACCCAGAATATTGTTCGGATTCTTTAATAAATCTTCCGAAACAGAATAATCAGCGGACCAATCCGGAAGGGATTCCGGGCAAAAAGATTCTGTGCAGAGATATTCTTCCAGTGCACGGGCTCTCGCGGCTGGAAAGGAGAGACCGGTTTTCAGATTCTCCTTAAGAAGCTGACGAAACACTTCCGGTTCAGTTGCCAGAAGGTTTCCAATTGTGAGAAATGGACAGATATCACCTAGTTCGCTGCCAAAGGAGAGATAGTCTACACACCCCAGTCCGTTCAGAAGTTCAACGCCGCTGCGGGCAAAATGTTCTGCACTCTGGCAGGAATGGGTGGCCGGAAGTTCAAATACAAGATCGGCGCCGCCCAGTAATGCCATTTTTGTACGATGGTGTTTGGACAGAAAAGCAGGTCCACCCCGCTGTATAAAATCCCCGCTCATAACCACGATAATGAAATCGGCACCGGTGATTTCACGGGTTTTCTGGATGTGGTAAGCGTGTCCTGTGTGAAAAGGATTATATTCGGCAATGATTCCGGCAATTTTCATAACTTTGCACCTCAAAAAATACATAAATTATTTCCCATATTCTAGCAGGAAAATCCTTTAAAAACAAGGGTTTCTCCTGCATACAAAAAGAACGTTAAAAAATTAACTAACCTTGTCATAAAAAAATAAACGAGGTATAATTTTATATAACGAGTATAACCGATATTTGTGTCCCGGGATACGGATATCGGCTAAGGGGTAAACCTTTATAAAAACCTGCTGGACAGGGGAAATAACGAAAGGAGTCATACAATCATGGGATTTATTGACGTAATCAAAGCAAGAGCAAAAGCAAACAAAAAAGTAATTGTACTGCCGGAGACAGAAGACAGAAGAACTTATGAAGCTACTGCACAGATTCTGAAAGAAGGTATTGCAGATGTAGTTCTGGTAGGAAGCGAGGAAGCTGTTAAAAAAGGAAGCGAAGGTCTGGATATATCCGGAGCTACAATCGTTGATCCTGCTACATCTGAAAAAACACAGGCTTATATTGACAAACTGGTTGAACTGAGAAGTAAAAAAGGTATGACACCGGAGCAGGCAAAAGAGATTCTTCTGAATCAGTATCTGTATTATGGTGTTATGATGGTTAAGATGGGTGATGCAGACGGTATGGTATCCGGTGCATGCCACTCTACAGCAGATACACTGAGACCTTGTCTGCAGATTTTGAAAACAAAACCGGGTACAAAACTGGTATCCGCTTTCTTCCTGATGGTAGTTCCGGATTGCGAGTATGGTGCTAACGGTACTTTCATTTTTGCTGATTCCGGTCTGAATCAGAATCCGAATCCGGAAGAGCTGGCAGCTATCGCAGCATCTTCAGCAGATTCCTTTAGATTGCTGGTTGAAGAAGAGCCTGTTGTTGCTATGCTGTCCCATTCTACAAAGGGAAGTGCAAAACATGCAGATGTAGATAAAGTTGTAGAAGCTACAAGAATCGCAAAAGAACAGAATCCGGATCTGAAACTGGATGGTGAGTTCCAGCTTGACGCAGCAATCGTACCAAGCGTTGGTGCTTCCAAAGCTCCTGGCAGCGATGTTGCAGGAAAAGCAAATACACTGATCTTCCCGGATCTGGATGCAGGAAATATCGGATATAAACTGGTTCAGAGACTGGCAAAAGCAGAAGCTTACGGTCCTGTTACCCAGGGTATTGCTAAACCGGTTAACGATCTGTCCCGTGGATGTTCCGCAGAAGATATCGTTGGTGTTGTTGCCATCACAGCTGTTCAGTGTCAGGCTGAATAATTAAAGTATTTGGAGGAAAAATAATGAACGTATTAGTTATTAATTGTGGAAGCTCTTCTCTTAAATATCAGCTTATTAATTCAGATACAGAAGCAGTTCTGGCAAAGGGTCTCTGTGAAAGAATCGGTATCGACGGAAGACTTGTATATCAGAAAGCCGGCTGCGATAAAGAAATTACAGAAGCTCCTATGCCAACACATAAAGAAGCAATTCAGATGGTACTGGATGCTCTGACAAATGAAAAGACCGGTGCAATCAGCAGTCTGAAAGAAGTAAATGCTGTCGGACATCGTGTCGTTCATGGCGGAGAGAAATTTGCTTCTTCTGTAGTGATCACAGATGAAGTAATTGCAACTGTTGAAGAGTGTAATGATCTGGCACCTCTGCATAACCCGGCAAACCTGATCGGTATTCGTGTCTGCAGCGAACTGATGCCTGGTGTACCACAGGTTGGTGTATTTGATACCGCTTTCCATCAGACCATGCCGCCAAAAGCATATCTGTATGGTCTGCCTCTGGAATATTATGAAAAATATAAAGTAAGAAGATATGGATTCCATGGAACCAGCCACAGCTTCGTTTCCAAACGTGCAGTTGAATTCCTGGGACTGGATCCGGAAAACTCAAAAGTTATCGTTTGTCACCTGGGCAACGGTTCTTCTATCAGCGCAGTAGTAAACGGCAAATGCGTTGATACTACGATGGGTCTTACCCCACTGGAAGGTGTTGTTATGGGAACACGTTCCGGTAATATTGATCCGGCGATCATGGAGTTCATCGCAAAGAAAGAAGATCTTGATATTGCGGGAATCATGAACGTGCTGAATAAAAAATCCGGTCTTCAGGGACTGTCAGGCGGACTGTCCAGTGATTTCCGTGATCTGAGTGAAGCAGCAGAAGGCGGCAACGAAGCAGCAGCCAATGCAATTGAAGTGCTTTGCTATGGTATTGCCAAATTTGTTGGCGGATATGTAGCAGCGATGAATGGTGTAGATGCGATTGTATTTACAGCAGGCATCGGTGAAAATGCATGTCTGGTACGTGAAAAAGTTGTAAGTTATCTGGGTTATCTGGGTATTGAACTTAATGCAGAAGCAAACGGTAAGAGAGGAGAAGAAATCGTGATTTCTACTTCTGATTCCAAAGTTAAGGTTGCAGTTATTCCTACCAATGAAGAACTTGCAATCTGCCGTGAAACAGTAGCTTTAGTATAATCTGCATAGATTAAGTTTACAGAATCTGATGATATGATCCCCCTGACTGTTTGGTCAGGGGGAAATTATTGAAAGAATTGGTAACAAAAAGTTTAGCTTGTCAAGAAAAACTGGTTGACAAACTATATATGTTTCTGTATAATTGGATGAGTGTGGTTAGGAGTAAATTATGCTGATTGATTTATCCAGGGTGTTGACCCATGAAGGGAAAAAGCTGAATATTGAAGTTGAGCCGGTCGGTAAAAGTTATGTTTGTGAGATGGGTAGCTTTGCTTATGCAGAGAAATCACCTGTATCATTAACAATTACTCATGCAAAAGATCAGGTGTTGAGAATAGAAGGAAATGGACAGGTGGCTGTCTGGATTCCCTGTTCAAGATGTCTGGAGCCGGTGAGGGTAAATTTTGACATCAATATTGATGAAGAAGTTGATATGAAGCTTTCTGATCAGGAAAGAGTTGAGGCACTGGATGAGAGCAGTTATATTCAGGGAAAAGAACTGGATACAGATAAACTGCTGCATAATGAGATTCTAATCAATTGGCCAATGCGGGTACTCTGTAAAGAGGACTGTAAAGGAATCTGTAGCCGTTGTGGAGCAAATCTGAATCAGGGATCCTGTGATTGCGATACGGCAGATTTGGATCCCAGAATGGCTGTTATCAGTGATATATTTAAGAACTTTAAGGAGGTGTAACCAATGTCCATCTGTCCAAAGAATAAAACATCTAAAGCAAGAAGAGATAAGAGAAGAGCAAACTGGAAAATGAGTGCTCCGAACTTAGTAAAATGCAGCAAATGTGGTGCTTTAATGATGCCACACAGAGTTTGCAAAGCTTGTGGTTCTTATAATAAGAGAGAGATCATTTCTCAGGAAGCATAAGAAAAATAAAAAGAAAAGCAAAGTCAGGTTGAATTCGGGTGGATTTGACCTGATTTTTTATTGCGATGCTGTTGAAGTGGACTTATCTACTTTGTGTAACTCTCCATTTTTGCATAAAACAGGGAGGCGGTGACTCGTTTTGAGTTACCGCCTCCCTGTTTTAGAACTGTCTATTTCTTGACAATTCCTTCATAAATCGTTGTTACTTCATAATTATTATGTGAATGATAATTATAATTTTACAACATTAGCAGCCTGCATGCCGCGAGCGCCTTCGGTCAAATCATAAGTAACTGCCTGACCTTCGTCAAGGGATTTGAATCCTTCGCCCTGAATAGCGGAGAAATGTACAAATACATCTGCACCATCTTCGCCAGTGATGAAACCATAACCCTTTTCGGCATTAAACCATTTTACAGTTCCTTTGTTCATGATGATACCTCCATAATAGAATAATAGAATAGCAGTAAGCAGAAGAACGATAAAAAATAAAAAAATCCATCTGGCTTGTGGTACGACTAATAAAATAAATAATAATACCGTGTAAGCCCGATGGGTAATATTAGATATCTAATTTATCTTCTACAGTACTATTATAGTGGCAATATTTAGAAAAGTCAAGTGTAAAAAAGGCTTTATTTCGTCCGGGATATCGTGTATTATAATAACAGAAAGATAACAGGGAAATATATGAGTGTTATCTGTTATAGAGTAAAGAGTGAAGTTTATGAAAGCACTTCAGGAAAGGACCGAGTATGAAAATTCTGATTAAGAATGGACGTATCATTGATCCGGACAGTAAGATGGATCAGGTGGCAGAATTGTTGATTGAAAATGACAAGATAGCCGCGGTAGAAGAAAGGATTGAGGAAGAAGCTGACCGCGTAGTGGATGCGGCAGGCTGTTATGTAATGCCGGGATTGATCGATATGCACGTGCATCTGAGAGATCCGGGACTGACACACAAAGAAGACATCATAACTGGTGCACGTGCAGCGGCCAGAGGCGGGGTGACTACAGTCCTTGCTATGCCGAATACTAAGCCTGTTATGGATGATCCCAGCAGAGTGGCTTATGTGAGAAATAAAGCCAAGGATTATGCTAAGGTAAATGTCCTTCAGGTAGGAGCAATTACCAAGGGGATGAAGGGCGAGGAATTGTCTGATATTGAAGGAATGGTAAAAGCCGGGATTCCGGCAATCAGTGAGGACGGAAAGTCTGTTATGAATGCCCAGCTGTACAAAGAGGCTATGCTGATTGCCAAAAAAATGAGTATTCCCGTATTAGCTCACTGCGAAGATATTCATATGGTTAATGGTGGATGCATGAATGAGGATGAGAATTCCAGAAAGTTCGGTCTGCCTGGAATCAGTAATGCGGTGGAAGATACGATTGTGGCCAGAGATATCATAATTTCCAGAGATACAGGATGCCATCTTCATCTTTGTCATTGTTCTACGGAAGCAAGTATGATTCTTCTGAAATTGGCGAAAGAAAGAGGAATTCCTGTAACGGGTGAGGTATGTCCGCATCACTTTACACTTACTTCTGATGATATGGTGAAAGATGATACGAATTATAAGATGAATCCGCCACTGAGGACTCCAAAAGATGTGGAAGCATTGAAAATGGGACTGAAAGAGGACGTCTTTGATGTGATCAGTACAGACCATGCTCCACATAGCAGTGATGAGAAAAACCAGTCCATGCAGAAAGCACCATTTGGCATTGTTGGTCTTGAGACTAGTGTGGCTTTGACGATTACAGAACTGGTGGATAAAGGCT
Source organism: Oliverpabstia sp. (assembly GCA_051888835.1). Classification (GTDB taxonomy): domain Bacteria; phylum Bacillota; class Clostridia; order Lachnospirales; family Lachnospiraceae; genus Oliverpabstia. Next base: position 30,781 of record JBJFCH010000226.1, read on the forward strand.
GGCTGACACCTATGCAGATGGCAGAAAAAATGAGTTATAATCCGGCAAGGATTCTGCATTTGGATGATAAGGGGTCTTTGAAAAAGGGAAAAACAGCAGATGTTGTGATTATAGATCCCGAGGAAGAGTATACCATTGACGTAAAACAATTTGTGTCTAAAGGTAAGAATTCACCTTTCAACGGTAAAAAGGTGAAAGGTAAAGTGAAAATGACAATCTGCAGCGGAACTGTAGTGTACGAAGATAGATAAATATATTAGAAATAAACAGGAGAGACAGGAAAATGATCAATAAACTGATTGAAAAAATTAAGAAAACTCATGCACCGATCGTGGTGGGACTGGATCCCATGCTGAATTATGTACCGGAGCATGTACAGAAGAGAGCGTTTGCAGAATTTGGGGAAACTCTGGAAGGTGCAGCGGAAGCTATCTGGCAGTTCAATAAAGCTATCGTAGATGCCACGTATGATTTGATTCCGGCTGTAAAGCCACAGGTTGCCATGTATGAGCAGTTTGGTCTGGAAGGAATGAAGGCTTTCAAGAAAACCGTGGATTATTGTCATGAAAAAGGACTTGTAGTAATCGGTGATGTGAAAAGAGGAGATATCGGTTCTACTTCTGAGGCATATGCAGTAGGACATCTGGGAAAAGTTCAGGTAGGATCCAAAAGATTTTATGGATTTGATGAGGATTTTGCTACTGTGAATCCTTATCTTGGTTCTGATGGAATCAAACCGTTTATAAAAGTATGTAAAGAAGAGAATAAGGGTCTGTTTATTCTTGTAAAGACATCTAATCCTTCCAGTGGGGAATTTCAGGACAGACTGATTGATGGACGTCCGCTGTATGAGTGGGTCGGTGAACAGGTTGCTGCCTGGGGCAAAGAACACATGGGAGATTCTTACAGCTATATTGGTGCTGTTGTAGGCGCAACTTATCCGGAACAGGGTAAGGTTCTCAGAAAAGTAATGCCAAAGACATTTATTCTGGTGCCGGGCTATGGTGCTCAGGGTGGAAGAGGCAAGGATCTGGTACATTTCTTTAATGAAGATGGTCTGGGAGCAATCATCAATTCTTCCAGAGGTATTATTGCGGCATACAAACAGGAGGCATACTCAAAGTTTGGTGCGGAGAATTTTGCGGATGCATCCCGTCAGGCAGTAAAAGATATGATTACAGATATTGACGGAGCACTTCAGGCAGCAAAATAAAACAGGAGATAACAGACAGATGAAAGCAAAAGAATTATGTACCGTGATCAGTCAGGAGCGCATCGGGACTGATATTTACAGTATGTGGATACAAACTGAGAAGATTGGAAAAGAGGCAAAGCCGGGCCAGTTTATCTCTTTATATTCAAAAGATGGCAGTAAACTTCTCCCACGACCGATCAGTCTCTGCGAAATTGACAGTGAAACGGGAAGATTAAGAATTGTTTATCGTGTCACAGGAAAAAACACAGGAACGGAAGAATTTTCGCGATTGCAGAACGGAGATACGGTAGAAATACTGGGACCTCTGGGCAATGGTTTTCCATTGCAGGAAGCGGAAGGTAAAACTGTATTTTTAATGGGCGGAGGAATTGGTATTCCGCCGATGGTGGAGACTGGAAAACAGATTCAGGGAAATGTGATCACAATAGCCGGTTACAGAGATGAACTGTTTCTTACAGAAGAAATGGAGAAAAACGGAAAACTTTATATTGCCACAGAAGACGGCAGTGCCGGAACAAAAGGGAATGTAATGGATGCTATCCGGGGAAATGGTTTGAAAACAGATGTGATTTTTGCCTGCGGACCTACGCCTATGCTCAGGGCTATTAAAGCATATGCCGAAGAGCAGCAGATTCCCTGCTGGATTTCTATGGAAGAGAAAATGGCATGCGGAGTAGGTGCGTGTCTTGCCTGTGTGTGTAAATCGAAAGAAGTGGATGACCATTCTCATGTGCATAACAAAAGAATATGTAAGGATGGTCCTGTATTTCCTGCATCGGAGGTGGAACTGTGATGAATACAAAAGTAAATCTGGCAGGTGTGGAACTGAAAAATCCGGTAATGACAGCATCCGGTACTTTTGGAAGCGGTGCAGAATACAGTGAATTTTATGATCTGGGTGAACTGGGAGCAGTGGTGACAAAGGGAGTAGCGAATGTGCCATGGCCGGGAAATCCCACGCCGAGAATTGCAGAGACCTATGGAGGTATGATTAATGCCATCGGTCTGCAGAATCCGGGAATTGATGTGTTCTGCGAAAGGGATATTCCTTTTTTGAAAAAATATGATACAAAGATTATCGTGAATGTTTGCGGTAAGACCACAGAAGATTATTGTCAGGTAGTAGAACGGCTGGCAGAGGAAGATGTGGATATGCTGGAGATTAATATTTCTTGTCCAAATGTAAAAGAAGGCGGGATTGCTTTCGGACAGGATCCTAAAGCTGTGGAAGCTATTACAAAGGAAGTAAAAAAACGGGCCAAACAGCCTGTAATCATGAAATTGAGTCCGAATGTAACGGATATTACAGAGATGGCAAGAGCTGCTGAGGCAGGGGGAGCGGATGTACTTTCCCTGATCAACACACTTACCGGTATGAAAATTGATATCCATAGAAGAACTTTTGCGGTGGCAAATAAAACAGGCGGAATGTCCGGTCCTGCGGTGAAGCCGGTTGCGGTTCGTATGGTGTATCAGGTGGCAAACGCAGTGAAAGTTCCAATCATTGGTATGGGCGGAATTGCTACTGCGGATGATGCGATGGAATTTATTCTGGCAGGAGCAACAGCAGTTTCCGTAGGAACAGCCAACTTCTTCAATCCTTATGCGGCGAGAGATGTGGCAAGAGGAATTGAAGAATATATGATAAAATATCAGGTAGAAGATATCAATACGCTGATTGGTGCAGTGAGATAACAGGAGGTTTTATAGATTATGGAAGCATACAAGCAGGAATTTATAGAATTTATGGTGGAGAGCGATGTGCTTAAGTTTGGTGAATTTACACTTAAGAGCGGAAGAAAATCTCCGTTTTTTATGAATGCAGGTGCATATGTAACCGGTTCACAGCTGAAAAAGCTGGGAGAGTATTATGCAAAAGCTATTCATGACAAATATGGAATGGATTTTGATGTGCTCTTTGGACCGGCATATAAAGGAATTCCCCTGGCAGTCGTAACAGCTATGGCATTCAGTGAGCTGTATGGAAAAGAAGTACGTTATTGTTCAGACCGGAAAGAAGAGAAAGATCACGGTGCTGACAAGGGAAGCTTTCTTGGAAGCAAGTTAAAAGACGGTGACCGTGTGATTATGATTGAGGATGTGACAACTTCCGGAAAATCCATGGAAGAGACTGTTCCGAAGGTACGCGGTGCGGCAGATGTGGAAATCAAGGGTCTGATGGTATCTTTGAACCGTATGGAAGTGGGAAAAGGCGGAGAAAAATGTGCACTGGATGAAGTAAAAGATCTGTATGGATTTGAGACTGGTGCGATCGTCTCCATGGCAGAAGTGGTTGAATATCTTTATAACAGAGAATGCAATGGAAGAGTTGTCATTGATGATGCTGTAAAAGCTGCCATTGATGCATATTATGAACAGTACGGGGCAAAATAAGATCATTTTTAAGGAGTGTTGATATTATGGATAATGAAAAACTGTATCGTGTGATTTCTCATGCAGGTGCCTGGAGTCTGGCGCTGGGGATTGCTGTTTTAGTTACCGGTGTTGCCTCTGGTGTAATGATGATTATCAACGGAGCAAAACTGTTGAAACAAAAATATCAGATTACATTCTAATGAATGAGGAATTATTGTGAAGAATGAGACGAAAAAAAGAATCCGCCTGATAAGCTGGATTCTATTTGTGATGTATATTCTGCTGCTGGTTTATTTTCTGTTCCTTTCGGAAGAATATGGAAGAAAAGATTTTGCACTGAGAGAATATCGTTATAATCTGGTTCCTTTTCAGGAAATCAAAAGATTCTGGATTTACAGGAAAAAAGTGGGTTATTTTGCTTCATTTTTGAATCTTGCCGGCAATGTGATCGGATTTTTACCATTTGGTTTTTTTCTGCCTATCATCAGTTATCGGTGTCGTAATGGCTGGTTGACTGGAACTTTGGGATTTTCTTTAAGTCTGTTGGTGGAGTCTGTTCAGCTCATCGGCAAAGTAGGATGTTTTGATGTGGATGATCTTATATTGAATACTCTGGGGACAGTGCTGGGATATGTCATATTCCGGATTTGTAACCGAATGAGGAGATGGATATATGAAAAGAAAATATAAATATGCATTTACTAAAAAAGACGAGACAGAAGGGGGATTTGCATCGGTAGTCTTTGCTGTGTGTTCCCTGATTTTGTTTCTGGCAGCATCATGTATTTCTTTTATGTGGGAAGGAAATGCAGAAAGCTGGATCGGAGCTTTTGGTGTGATGGCGATTCTTTTTTCAATCTGCGGTTTCTTTATTGGAATCAAAAGCTTTCAGGAAAAAGATAAAAACTATAGGCTCAGTGTATTGGGAGCTATGGCAAATGGTATTTTTGTGGTTGGATGGCTGGCACTTTTTTTGATGGGAGTGTAATGCTATGAATGAAAGATTAAAAAAACAAAAGGATTTTCTTCTGGAAGTAGACAAGATGAAGCAGATTTACCGTCAGACCCATATCCGGGGAGGCAGCAGACAGGAAAATGATGCAGAGCATTCCTGGCATTTGGCACTGATGGCATTTTTGCTTAGTGAACATGCCAATGAAGAAGTTGATGTATTGAAAGTGATGAAAATGGTTCTGATTCATGATCTGGTGGAGATTGATGCTGGTGATACTTATGCGTATGATGCTGTAGGGAACGCATCGAAGCGTCAGCGGGAAGAGAAAGCCGCTGATAGAATATTCGGAATTTTACCGGAGGATCAGGGAAAGGAAATTCGGGATTTATGGGAAGAATTTGAACAGTATGAGACTCCGGAAGCAGAATTTGCCCATGTGCTGGACAATTTTCAGCCGTTATCTTTAAATGATGACAATGGAGGCATGGATTGGAAACGTCATCAGGTTCATAAATCTCAGATTTTAAAGAGAAATGAGAAAACCCCTCTGGGAAGTCAGGAAATATGGGAATGCATGGAAGATATTATTGAACGGAACGTAGAGGAGGGTAATATTATCGATGACTGATAAGAAAAAACCTGTTGAGGATATTCTGGAAGAGAGATATTGTCTGGCGGCAGAACGAGTGAAAGAACTAAAGCAGGAAAAAGATGTACCGGAACCATTTCGGTCTTTTTTTGCTGAGATGGCAGTATTTCTTGAAAAGATTTTGAATCTCAAAGAAGAGATTGCAGAGGGTAAGTATCAGCAGTACTCTTTGGAGGAATTGCGCAAAACGAACAGGGAACTGTATGAAGACATTCTTCCGCAACAATATGGACAGTCCTATGGCAATCCGGCTTATGCGGCAGAAATTCTTGGAAAATCCTATGGCCCGCTGTTCAGTTTTTTGTATACAGAGCTTCGGGGGCTGATTGTATATGCCTTTGAAGGCAGAAATTGGGATATAGTGGTAGGATTGGAATTGTTTCTGCAGGTATACGGGGAATTTCAGGATGGAGATTTACCGGGAGCAGAAAATATCCGTCAGGTACTTTACTGGTATATCAATGATTACTGTAAGGAGATGGTAGAATATCGGATCCTGACCGGAATCGATCCATCGATAGATTTTGCTGTGAAGAAGATTATGGAGGCAGATTTATCAGATCTCAGATATCTGTATCAATTTGGTGAATATGTTACGGAGCAGGAGGAGAAAACTGCCTCGTTTTTAAATACACTGCCGGAAGAAGAGATTCAGGCAATGGCTCGTACCTATACAGAAGGGTATCGAATCGGTTTTGAAACTACCGAAAAAGATTTGAAAAAGAAGAAAACGGTCAATATCAGATATTGTCTTGGATTTGAACGGATGATTCGGGCTGCGATTCTTCAGTTTCGTCAGATGGGACTGGAACCGGTAATTTATCGGGCAGCTTCTCATGTGGTCAATAAGCGTCAGCATTTTCGGGTCGGATATTATGGCGCCATACCGAATCCGCAGTTTGATTATGATCACAGAAATGATGCCGGGATTTTCATGGATGAAGATTTTGTGGGACGTAAATTGCGTGTTGCTCAGGGGACTTATGAGAAATATAAACAACTGGCAGCAGAACATGGCGGACCGGCAGTAGTGGAAATATTCGGAACTGCTCCGTTTGTACCACGAACCTGCGAGCATGTAGTTACCATGACAGAAAAACAGCAGAAATTGCAGGTACATCTGAACAATGAAATGAGTCAGATTACAAATCGCTACATCAAGGGAGAAGAAAGAAGCTTTACTATTATTGCATATCCGGTTCCTGAAATCGGAGATCAGTTTGAGGCAATATTCCGTGAGACGGTAAAAATCAATACATTAGACTATAATCTCTATCAAAAACTGCAGCAGAAATTGATTGATGCTTTGGATCAGGGAAAGAGTGTGCGGATTCTTGGAAAAAATGGCAATCGTACAGATCTACGTATTCAGCTTCATAAACTGAAAAATCCAGACAAGGAGACAAATTTTGAAAATTGCGTAGCGGATGTTAATATTCCGGTGGGTGAAGTATTTACCTCTCCTGTCTTGGCCGGCACAGACGGTGTTCTTCATGTGACAAAGGTATATCTGGAAGAACTACAGTATCAGAATCTGGAACTGCGGTTTAAAAACGGAAAAATTATGGATTATAGCTGCACAAATTTTGATACCGAAAAAGAAAATCAGGAATATATCCAGGAAAACATTCTGCATCATCACAAAACCCTTCCGATTGGAGAGTTTGCCATTGGAACCAATACTACGGCTTATCGTATGGCAAAAGAGTATGGAATAGAAGATAAACTGCCCATATTGATCGCAGAAAAGATGGGACCACATTTTGCAGTGGGTGATACCTGCTATAGCTGGGCAGAGGATACGAAAGTATATAATCCCGACGGAAAAGAAATCATCGCCCGTGACAATGAAGTTTCTATTCTCAGAAAAGAAGATCCTGGGAAAGCATACTTCGGCTGCCATACGGATATTACGATCCCTTATGATGAACTGCAGGCAATCTGGGTGGAAAAAGCAGATGGAGGCAGGATTGAACTGATCAGGGACGGAAAATTCGTACTGCCGGGAACAGAAGTGTTGAATGAGGCACTTGAATAGGACAGGGGACAGACACAATGTCGTTTAGTTAACAATAAAAGAAATGATTTCTGTCCACATAAGTTATT
>JBJFCH010000227.1:0-6695 GCA_051888835.1 Oliverpabstia sp.
AGGAAAAAATGAGGCCGCAGTTGTTCCTGAACATATTCCAACTCTGCTTTCTGCTTCTCCAGTTCTTTTTCATAAATTTCTATCTTCAAAGATTGTATTTTCCGCAGCAGATCACGGAATTTGTCACTGGCTGACTCCAATTCAATAAGATTATTGGTTCCATTATCGTTTAGAATTTGATTTTCTTCCATATTCTCCAGACCATTGACAAAGCTTTCCATCGGTTCCAGGATTCTTTTATAATAACTGTAAATTGTCAAAAATCCTAAAACTATTATCACTAAAAGCACAATGATAAAAATAATCTGCAAATTCAAAAGCTTTTCCAGGATTCCTTCATTTGATGTAATGAAAAAATGCATGGTTCCCACGCCGCCAAAGGGATAGGATGCATCCGGCTCCACGTTCATAATCTTTTTTTCCACACTTTTTCCATAGGAAGCCAGAATGGCATTCCCCTCTCTGTCCGTAAGAAGAGGTGTTATCTGATAATTTTCTACTTTATCACGTAAAATAGAGTAGATCGTATCTACATCAATAATGCAGCCCACTACTTTTTTATCTTTCGAATACCAACTGACAATATAATCCTTCCCCTCTGCCTGCATAATAATCCACCGGGTGCTGAGTGAATCTGCTTCCACGTTTGAAAGATACTCTGTGATCACCTGGTAGAGCGGTGTTTTCTGACTTTCACTGAATATAACACCGTTTTCCAGTATCAACACATCTGCTTCTTGTCCATATACATAAAAGTTCTGTACTTCTCGATACCGAATATTCATAATTCTGTTATTTTCTTTTATATCCCGTTCCAACCCATAATACTTAGCATCCCGGGATGTTACCTCGGATGGGAGATTCTGAATATTCTCATTTTGATCTATCATATAAATTAATTCATTATTAATCTGTACAACATCCAGATTGATCTGCTCTACATACAGATTGGCAGTATCGGCAATATAACGTTTTACCAGCATATTACTTTCATAAAGACTTATCATATTAAAGAAGATCAATCCCAATAATGTAATTCCCAAAGGAAGTATGACAAAGACGGAAGTCATTTTCATGCTTTTGGGTTTAATATTTTGAATCCAGTATTTCTTTTTTCGTTCCTCTTTCATTCTCTTCATCCTCTGCATTAAGCCTCTGTTTTTTATTATAAGAAAAACTTTGTGCATTGGCAATGCAAATGTCAGTTAATCCCGGGACATACGGTCACCAGGATACATGAAATGCATCCTGTGTGCATGCTTTTGTTGCTATTAATCCTGAATGACTAAATAGTAACAGAAAAACCGGCAGGCGCAGGGAAAAACCCTTCATCCTGCCAGTTATTCTTTATGGCAATTTATCTTTTATTTAAGATTTTCAAGATAAGCATTGTATGCAGTCTCATAAATCTCTGTCAGCTGCTCCAGTCCCATTGCATTCAACTGTTCTATATAAGCATCCCATTCTTCCTCTACACCGCCATCTACAACCCAGTGCGCATACTGTGCTTCCACATATTTGTTGATGTCTGTTCCGATTGCAGTAATTTGAGAAAGTTCTTCATCGGTGTACTGAAGGATCGGAAGACCACAATTCTTTCCATCTGTTACATATTTTCCGTTTACTTCATCCTGAGCCAGTTTTACACCATCTCCCTGATCCGTTGGAAGGATAACCTTTGATTCAAATTCTGAATCCATATATTTCGGTCCATGATCCCGGAAAGAATTCACCCATGCAGAAGTGTCCAGGGTAGTTCCATCCTCAGGAATAACAAGACTGTAAGTACCATCATCATTCTTTGCAACCTGATCCGGAATAGAACCATAATAGGTCTGCAGAGATACTTCATTGTCATATAATAAATCTGCCCACTGAAGAAGTTTTTCCGGATTCTCACATGCATTTGTAATTACAAGTTCTCTGTCTGCAATATCGAGATAATTGGATGCTGCTTCAACATAATGATTTCCATCATACCCTTCTACTGCTTCCAGAAGTTCAAACTGGTCAACATTTGCACCAACCTCTGCATCAGCTGTCCATCCATAGATAAGTCCCACCTGAGATCCGCCTTCAGCCTGTTTCTTTGCTAACAGCATACTGGAATCCTGTGTGAAATATTCGGGATCAAGAACACCTTCTTCCCAAAGCTCTCTCATCCATTTTACAGCTTCTTTATAGTTTTCCTGAACCGGCATAAATACAGGTTCTCCATTACCATTCAGACCCATATAATTATCCTGACGGGAAACCATAGTTCCAAATGGAGATAAAATATTTCTCAAATCACCACTTAATAAGGTGGAAGCAGCACAGTTACTTACCGGAATTTCATTTGTCGGGTCTCCGTCACCATCTGCATCTTCATTGGCAAATGCGATCAGAACCTCTTCCAGTTCTTTATATGTCGTAGGAACATCCAGATTCAGATTGTCCAGCCACTCTTTATTAATATACGCTGCATTACCGCATGCTACGGGACGGAGTGGCAGTTTTTTCGGAAGACTGTAAATCTTTCCGTCACGACTTGTACATACCGCTTTCATCTCCGCATCCTTTTCAAATATAGCTGTCAAATTTGGCATATTTTCAGGAATCAGGTCCGTCAGTTCCACAAAATAATCTTTATTCTGAGAAATATCAGAAGCATTCAGACACAATGAGCCAAAAAATGCATCCGGTAAATCTCCTGAGGCTAAAAGCAGAGATTTCTGTTCTGCCCAGTCACTCATGTAATATACCTGCCATTCGATATTTACTCCGGCCTGTTCTTCCAGTTGTTTCATGATTCCATTTTCGGTAAAGTCAGTAGACCAGGCATCTGTCCACCGCACTACCGCTACTTTAAAAGTGGGGATCTCATCACCGACAGCTGTTCCTTCTGTCGATACTGCTGTTTCATCGCCTTTTCCATCAGAAGATGAACCACCGCATCCTGCCAGCAAACTCATAGACATCGTTGCCGCAAGTGCCAGACTCAATCCTGTTCTTAATTTTTTTCTCATATTATTCTCTCCTTTTCTTCTATATTGCACGTAACACTCTTCCCTTCTGATTTGCATTACGTTCATGCACATTTGATCAATCAGAAATCACTTCAATCAAAGCTCCTTCTAAAGCTCTTGGCCCATCTGCTGCAAGAATGGAAGGTGCTGAATATTTTCCCTGACTTTTGATTGCCCGCATTAGATTCGATTTCAAATGATAAGCAATCTGCGCTCTTTCCAGTATGGCAAATGTTTCCTTTTCCAATGGATTTTCGCATTCAGAAAGTCCACCTTCAAAACTCACCTGTACTTCCTTCTCTACAGGTATGTTTTTAATCTTTACGATCAGTTTTTCATTCTCATAAGCAGTATCAGCCGCTATACGATTACCCTCTACTGTAACATTCACATTGACTGGATTTACATGATAAAAAATCAATTTCCAGTCACGTTTCCCGGGAATCACATCTGTATTGCCAGTGGCAGCCCCGATGATAAATTTCTGTTCTTCACCATTCCATTGCCATACCAGTTTGGTCGAAACCCAATTTTCATCCAGGTCTTCCGGGGTATCTCCCTGATCCTCCCACAAAGTAAAGCATCCATCTGCCCCCGGATATATACAAATTTTCATTCGTTCCGGATTTTCTACACTGTTATCATAGATTTCAGCATCTTTCATCGGTACGATTGCACCGGCTTTTGCCAATACCGGCATATCTTCCAAGGCCCGCCACAGATTGATGGTTTTACCTCCTACATAACGGTGCCCGGTAAAGAAATCATACCATATTCCTTCCGGAATATGAGTTTTTGCTTTCGCCATTCCTGCTTCCCTGTCCATAGGTTCCGTTATAGGTGAAACTAACAATTCTGTACCAAAATAATAATTATTTTTCATCATATAGGAATCTATCGACATCGGTTCTTTATAGTACAGAGGCAAAATCAGAGGAACTCCATCTCTGCTTGCATATCTGTTCATTGTGTATAAATACGGCACCATTTCATTTCTCAAACGTAGAAATTTCTTCATGACTTTTTCAGCCCGGACACCATATTTCCACGGTTCTTTCCCACTGAAAGCACTGTTGGAGCTGTGAAGCCGATTGATTGGAGAAAATACACCAAACTGTACCCACCGTGTCGTAAGTTCGTCATCCCTGACACCCATCATATGACCGCCAATGTCATGACTCCACCAACCGTAACCAATATTCGAAGCATTTGCAGTAAAATATGGCTGAAAATCCAGACTTTCCCAGGTGATTATGGTATCTCCTGAAAATCCGATGGGATATCTATGACTTCCCGGACCTGCATAACGGGAAAATGTCAATGGTCGTTTTCCTTTCCATTTGCTGTCCAGATAATGATAATGATTCAACATCCACAGGGGATCCAGTCCCTCTACTTTGCTGACACTTCCCTGTTGCCAGTCCACCCACCAGAAATCCACACCTTCTTCTTCCAGCGGATGATGAAGATCTTCAAAATAGGTTTCAATAAACTTCTCATTTGTCATATCAAACGTCACAGTTTCGCCGGTATCCGGATCAATCCCCATTTTTTCGGCTATTCTCGGATATGCTTCCTCGTAAGCACGAATACCGTCGGCGGGATGTACATTCAATGTAATTTTCAAATTGTGCTCGTGGAGCCATTCCATAAATTCCGGCGGATCCGGAAACAACTCTCTGTTCCAGGTATATCCTGTCCATCCACCACCATACATAGGATCAATATCAACCAAATGCCAGTCCATATCTACCACAGCTATGGAAAACGGAATTTCTTCCTTTTCAAATCGAGTAATCAGTTCCTTATATTCAGACTCATCATATTCGTAATAACGACTCCACCAGTTTCCCAGTGTATATCTGGGAAGCAGCGGTGTATTTCCACACAGATAATAAAAGTCTTTCAGACAGTCCAGATATCTCCGTCCATAACCAAAGAAGTAAAAATCAATATTTTCTTTACTTCTTGGCTCTACAAATCCATCTTCGCGGATTACCATGGATCCGGTATCATCCATAACTGCTCCGGTCATTATTGATTGGATTCCATGCTCCAATTCACACTTTCCATTAACCTGATCCAAGGTACGGGCTGTTCCTCTAAAATCACGGGTTTCTTCGCCATAATGCCAAATAGAATCTCCTCCCGGACCCCCTGCTGTTCTGACAGACAAACCGCTTTTTGAAAATTCTTTTTTATTATAATGGATTTCCAGATAATCCGTAAAAATATGAAGTTCCCCATCTTCTCTTACTCGATATTCAGGTACGGGAAAATCCCGGTTATAGACTTTTTGTGTGGCTCTGTCTTCAAACTCTCCACGTGCACTATATTCAAATCTTGCCAACGCAGGGGTAAGAATTGTTATACGGTAACACTTTCCCTGGATGATCGCTTTTTCATTAGCCTTTGGTCTCACATCAACTTTATATTTTTCAAGACTCATATCTTTTCTCCTTCCCGTCATCCCTTTACAGATCCCAGCATAACCCCCTGGTTGAAATATTTCTGTACGAATGGATACATACACATAATCGGTGCTGAAGAAACTACAATAATTGCATATTTAATCAAATCTGCCATCTGCTTCGCTTCCACTGCGGCTGCACCGGTAGTCATAGCACTGATCGTCTGGTTACTTACCAGAATATTTCGAAGAACAATCTGTAATGGCTGAAGATTTTCACTTTGCAGGTATATTAAAGCATTGAAATACGAGTTCCACTGACCTACCGCTGCCCACAAAGCAATAACGGCAATGACCGCCTTGGAAAGCGGAAGCACGATTCGAAAGAAAAAGCCCAGATAACCACATCCATCCAACTGAGCTGCCTCCCATAACTCATCCGGTATACTGTTTGCAAAGAATGTTCTCCCGACAATTATGTAATAAGTTACTACGGAAAATGGTATTACCATTACCCAGAAAGTATCCAATAGTCCAAAATTTTTCACAGCCAGATACGTAGGAATCAAACCACCTGTAAAAAACATAGGAATCAAGTAAAAGAATGTAAAGAGTTTTTTTCCATACAGTTTTTTTCTTGAAAGTGCATAAGATGCAGGAATATTTACTACCAATGTTGTTATCGTTCCGGCGATCACGTATAAAATGGTATTCTTGTATCCGATCCATAGTTTTGTATACTCTGCCAATTGTTTGTACGCTTTCAGATTAATTCCTCTGGGAATAAACATAATCTCTCCATTGGATACCAGAGAAGGGTCACTGATCGAAGCAATCACGATAAAATACATCGGGTATAATGCGACCAAGATCAGAATTCCCGCAATGATATAAAGAATCGTATCAAAAATCTTATCCTCTCTGGATTTTTTTACTTTATTTTTTACTGCTGTACTGCCAGCCATATTCACACCTCGCTCATATTGATCATAGTTGATGCCGTCTGCCGGGACGGTGTTATTTCATCAGATCCGTACACATTATACCAGTGAAGTATCACTTAGTTTTTTGGATATCATATTAACAGTAACCAAAAGCACCAGATTAATCAGGTTATTAAACAGGCCGATTGCAGCAGATAAGCTGTACTGGCTGCTTACAAGACCCATTTTATATACATATGTAGAAATAATCTCACTGCTTGCACTGTTCAAAGTATTCTGTAAAAGATATACTTTTTCAAATCCCACACTCATAACACTGCCCATTCGCAGAAT
>JBJFCH010000228.1:0-37592 GCA_051888835.1 Oliverpabstia sp.
AACCTGTCTCTCCATGGTAACCTGTGGCTTGAACGGTAACTCTGAATGGAATCCTTATCGGGTTGCCTCCTTTGCAGATCAGTCCGGATACTATGTTCCCGGAGCCGGTTCTTCCTGGGATCTCATGGAAAGCGGTGCTGCTTCCCTGGGACTTCAGGTACACAGCATCGCATCGGAAGCCACAGAAATCACAAATGCACTGCAGTCTGGTATGCCGGTTATCTGTTCCATGAGACCGGGTGATTTTACAACCTCAGGACATTTTATTGTACTTACCGGAGTAGATGACAAAGGAAAAATTATAGTTCACGATCCAAATAGCCGGAAAAACAGTGAGAAGTCATGGGACATTGACACACTGATCCCGCAGATCAAAGGATTATGGGCTTATAGCAGCTGACTCTGTTTATAGTATTTTTCTGAGATTTATTCTCGTATCAGCACAGTACAATGATTCTTTGAGGTGTCGTCTGAGGCGGAATACTTCTTGTGGTTGTTGTATAATACACCAGCAAAGAACGATTTCCCGGACTGCATGAAAAACTCTGTCCGTTAAGCGTAGTTATTTCCGTATTTCTTCCAATATTCAATTGCAGAGATCCATCACCTGCAAGTAAATTTCTGTCAAAATAATTCAGCATGATCAATTCATTTCTTCCCAGGGTGGTAATCAGCTGGGCACGATACTGAGGCGGGAAAATCAGAGGCACAGGCAGACTGCTGTCATAAAAAGCAGCCACCTGCATCCCTCTTCGAATCTGCCGGTTGTCTACCACCTGTGTCTCAGGTGTAATCAAAAAATTCACAATCCCATTTCCCGTACGGAGAGAAATCATCTGGCTGCAGCAGTCATTCCCTCCTGAAATATTCATAACTGTACCTGTCACAGGAACAAAATTTGTATATGGCATATTGCATAACCTTTTTTCTTTAAAGTATGCCCCTACTTTTGAAATAGTTCCTGACCGGGCGGCAACGGACATTTTTCCAAATCCCCATTTGCCGGATTCGTGAGATTTTTACCCTCTATATTAAATCTTGATCCATGACAGGGACAATCCCAGGTATGTTCCAAACTATTCCATTTGAGAGCACATCCGAGATGAGGGCATCTCTTTTTCGAAGGAGTGAGCAGATTGATCATGGCTTTCCAGCTATTACTCAACAACTGCAGATTCATCATGCTTCTGGAAGGAGAAAACACTTCCACATATGGATTTTCTCTTTCCAGAACCAAATCTGTCAAAATCAGTGCAGCCGTCATGGACGAAGTGATTCCCCACTTATTAAACCCCGTCGCCACATACCATTCCGCTCTTTTTTTTGCATACTTTCCGATATATGGCACACCATCCAACGTCATACAATCCTGAGTCGCCCATGCATATTTCTCGCAGGCAGAAGGATAATACTTCTCTGAAAATGCTCTCAATTCCTGCCATCCCCCTCCGCGTTCTCCTGTCCTGTGATCTCCGCCTCCTACCAAAAGAAAATCCTTATAATTCCGGAAGGACATGCCACACTGTGCCTCATCTACATACATTCCCTGAATCTGCGCCGCATGTTCCAGAGCAATCACATATGAACGATGCTGATACATTTTCAAAAAATACATTCCATGCCTGTTATCCATAGGGAAATGTGTGGCAATAATGAGTTTATTAAAAGCAATAGTTCCTTTTTCTGTTATCGCCTCATGGTCAGATAATTCTTTTACAAATGTATTTTCATATATTCTCAGATTTTCGGATATCTTTGACAGAAATCTGAGTGGATGAAACTGTGCCTGATTGTCAAATCGAATTGCGCCCACAGTAAGAAACGGCAGTTCTGTTGTTTCCGTTATATCCGCACTAAAACCCAATTTTCGAAGTGCATCCGCTTCTTTTTCAAGTTTTTCTCTATCATTTATTGAATACACATACGAAGGTTTTATTTCCATGTCACATTCTATCGTTTTGCTCATTTCGAGATATTTTCTCGCAGACTTTTGATTTGCTTCCAGATATTTTCTTGCAGTTTCAAGTCCTGCACTTTTACAAAGCTTATCATATATCAGACCATGCTGAGAAGTGATTTTTGCTGTAGTATTTTGGGTAATACCCGAACAGATTACATTTTTTTCCACAAGCAAGTAATCAATCTCTTTTTCCTGCAGAAAATATGCACACAATATACCCGCAATTCCGCCTCCGATAATCAGTACATCCGTCTTTACACTGCCCTCCAGTGTGGGGAACCCAGGAAGCTTTTCTGTTTCAGCCCAGATTGAATTCATAGACAACCACCTTTCCGCTGTCGGTATTTTAGTCTTATTCTGTGCAGTTGTGTGTGATTCATACATTTGAAAAGACATTATTTCCCATAGACCCATGATTTCAAGTTCAAGTACGCCTCGGCGTACTTGCTGCGAGGTGGGAGTCTTATCTCCTTTCAAGATAAAAACGCCATGCATGCGGACTCTCATCCGCTGCACAGCGTCTTTTTCCAGTGGCATTTATTATTTGTAATTATCTCTGTACACGAGCTCCGGCTCCACCCATGATGGCTTCTACTTCTTTCTTATTAGCCATGGTGGTATCGCCAGGTGTTGTCATAGCCAGTGCGCCATGAGCTGCACCATAGTTTACTGCCAACTCTGCATTGCCGGTTGTCATCAGACCATAGATCAGTCCGGATGCGAAAGAATCGCCGCCGCCTACACGGTCCATGATTTCCAGTCCTTTGTAATCTTTTGCTTTGTAGATTTCTCCGTCTGCCCAACAGATTGCGCTCCAGTCATTTACAGTAGCTGTCTTAACTTCACGCAGTGTGGTAGCTACTGCTTTGAAGTTTGGATATGTCTTGGCAGCTTCATTGATCATCTTTTTGTAACCGTCCAGATTCAGTTCTTTCAGATTTTCATCATTTCCTTCGATTTCGAAACCAAGGCATGCTGTGAAATCTTCTTCATTTCCAATCATTACGTCAACATATTTTGCGATTTCTTTGTTTACTTCCTGAGCCTTAGCCTGTCCACCGATTGCGCTCCACATAGAAGGACGGTAGTTCAGGTCATAAGATACTACAGTACCGTATTTTTTAGCTGTCTTGATAGCTGCCAGTACGGTCTCACAGGACTGCTCGGAAAGAGCTGCGTAGATACCGCCTGTGTGCAGCCAGCGAACACCCAGTTCACCGAAAATGTAATCAAAGTCAAAATCTTCCGGTGTAGCTTTGGAGATTGCTGTGTTTGCACGGTCAGAACATCCTACAGCACCGCGGATACCAAATCCACGCTCTGTGAAGTTAATTCCGTTACGGCAGATACGTCCGATACCGTCTGTCTTCATCCATTTGATCAGAGAAGTATCCACTCCACCCTGCATAATAAAGTCTTCCATCAGGGCACCAACTTCGTTGTCAGCAAATGCAGTAATAACAGCAGTGTTCATCTTAAAACATTTTTTCAGTCCACGGACAACATTGTATTCTCCGCCGCCTTCCCATGCACGGAAAGATCTTGCAGTACGGATTCTTCCTTCGCCCGGATCAAGACGAAGCATTACTTCGCCCAGAGAAACTGCATCATATTTACACTCACTTGCTGGTCTTAAATTCAGATTCATAGTTTTCCTCCTTAGATATAAATGCTTAAGTGCTTTCTGGTGTCATTGTAACACATATTATTCATTTCTGCTACAGACAGATTTAATAAATTAGTACAAAATGGAGTACAATCTTATTTATTTCTTGTTTTTGTCCTATACAGACCTTTGCACTGTAACTCATTGATATTCCAGATATGCACCTTTCATCGGACTTGCCGCATGTTCACTGAACAGACGCAGTACACCCTTTTTATACTTTCTTTCCTTAGGAGTCCAGTGTTTTTTTCTTTCCGCAAGAACTGCATCAATCTCTTCCGGTGTTTTTCTCTCACCGCAAATTCCGATGATGTTCAGCTTTCTTGCCATCACATCAATCTCGATCAAATCTCCTTCTTCCACCAGAGCGATTGGACCACCATCTGCTGCTTCCGGACTGCAGTGTCCGATTACAGGTCCCGTAGATGCACCTGAGAATCTTCCGTCTGTAATCAATGCAATACTTCGGCCCAGTTCTTTGTCACTGCTGATAGCCTCTGAGGTATAAAACATCTCCGGCATTCCGCTTCCTTTCGGTCCTTCATAGCGGATAAACACCGCATCCCCTTTTTGAACTTTATGTTTCAGAACAGCATCCAGACACTCTTCTTCGCTGTCAAACGGTCTTGCGGTCAACACTGCCTGATACATTTCTTTCGGGCAGGCCGTATGCTTAATCACGGCACCTTCCGGTGCCAGATTTCCACGAAGAATTGCAATGCTTCCATCTGTTCCGATCGCCTGATCGTATGGTCTTATGATATCCTCTTTTTTCAAAGAAATACCATACCTCACATTAAATTCCTGCAGCCATTTATCGCATCGCTCGTAAAATCCGTTTTCCTTCAGATCTTCCAGATTTTCTCCCAGCGTTTTTCCTGTCACTGTCATTACATCGAGATGGAGACAGGATTTGATTTCCTCCATGATGGCCGGTACTCCACCCGCATAATAGAAGCACTCTGCCGGCCAGCGTCCTGCCGGACGTACATCCAGGAGATAATGTGCATTTCTGTGCAGCCGGTCAAATGTATCTCCTGTTATCTCAATACCATATTCATGCGCAATTGCCGGAATATGCAGAAGGCAGTTGGTACTGCCGGAAATAGCAGCATGAACAAGAATCGCATTTTCAAAACTTTCCATCGTCACAATATCACTGGGGCGCATATTGGGCATGGATGCCAGCTTTACAGCCTGTTCTCCTGCTTCTCTTGCGTATGTCAGAAGATCCGGACTGGTGGCAGGCATCAGTGCGCTTCCCGGCAGCGCAAGTCCCAGTGCTTCTGCCATAATCTGCATGGTGGACGCAGTTCCGATAAAGGAACATGCACCGCAGCTAGGGCATGCATTGCATTTTGCCCAGTTCAACTTTTCTTCATCTATCTCGCCTCTCTGATATTTGGCACTGTACATACCCAGCTGCTCCAGAGTCAGCATATCCGGTCCTGCATTCATCGTACCTCCCGGTACTACAATCGAAGGAATGTCCACTCTCGCCAAACCCATCAGATTTCCAGGAAGTCCCTTGTCACAGCTTGACAGATAAACTCCTGCGTCAAAAGGTGTCGCATTGGCATGGATTTCTATCATATTGGCTATCATCTCACGGCTTGCCAGACTGAAATTGATTCCGTCCGTTCCCTGACTTTCTCCGTCACAGATATCGGTACAAAAATATCTTGCACCATAACCGCCTGCCGCTTCCACTCCTTTTCTTACTTCTTCCACCAGAATATCCAGATGACCACTTCCCGGGTGACTGTCGCCAAACGTACTTTCAATCATAACCTGTGGTTTTGAAAGATCTTCTGGTTTCCATCCGGTTCCGATCCGCAGAGGATCCAGTTCCGGTGCCAATTTTCGCATTTCCTGACTTCTTAATTCCATAGTTTTCATCCTTTCTATTTCAACTTCATTCCTATTATGCAAAGAAAGAGATAATCAGTGCCACAATAAATCCTGTACCACCTACCAAAGTCTCCATGATCGTCCATGTTTTCAGTGTGGTTTTCTCGTCCATACCCACCAGCGATTTTACCAGCCAAAAACCGGAATCATTGAAATGGGAGCATACTGTTGCTCCACCGGCGATAGCTGCTGTCGTACATGCCAGATACAGTGGAGAAAGGGATGCGATCTCAGGCATGGCAGCGATAATACCTGCCGCCATAGTCATGTCAACGGTAGCAGAACCAACACAAATTCTGACAAGAGCAGCTACCACAAACGCTACGATCACAATCGGAAGATTTGCGGAAGACACAGCATTTCCGATCACCTCACCTAATCCTGAATATTGTAACATATACCGAAGAACTCCGCCACAGGCAGTCACAAGCAAGATCAGTCCTGTAGGTTCCAAAGATTTTGTCATGATTTTTTCCAGTTCTTCTGTTTTATATCCATGTTTGATTCCAAGAATCAGCATAGCTGCCACAGTTGCGATCAACAGTGCTACAAAAGGCTCTCCTAAAAATCCCAGAATCGGCTGAATCGGAGCCATAGCAGGTACTACTCCTGCAACCGAATCCAGAATGATCAATACCAGAGGGATTAAAATAATGCCAACAATAGTCCAGAAATTCGGAAGCTTTGATTCATCAATATCCGGCTGATTTGCTACATGTTCCGGAACAGGGATATAATGCTTCTTACCGCAAATGGAACCCCACACCGGACCGGCAACTATCATAGAAAAGATTCCACAAAAGATTCCCACAAGAATCACCCAGCCAAGATCCACATTCAGCATGGTTGCCACCAGTACCGGACCTGGTGTCGGTGGGATGAATGCATGTCCTACTGCCAGACCTGCCAGCAGCGGAATTGCATAAAACAAAGAAGAACGATTGGTTCTCTTTGCCAGTGAAAATGCCAGTGGAATGAGAATAATCAATCCCGCATCAAAGAATACCGGCATAGCAATTACAAGTCCGGTAATTCCCAATGCCCAGGCTGCCTTTTTATCACCAAACCATTTTACCATGGTGACAGCCAAGGTCTGTGCTCCACCGGATACTTCCAGAATCGCGCCAAACATGGAACCAAGTCCTACCAGCAGGGCAATTCCCTTTAATGTATTCCCCATACCATCATTCACCGCACTTATAATATCTTCAAACGGCATACCGGCAAGAAGTCCAATCGTCAGCGCTCCGATCAAAATTGATACCATCGCCTGAATCTTAAACTTAATAATCAACACCAACAACAATACCAGACCAATCACGGCTGCAATCACCAGTCTGGTAGGATCCAAAGTAGTTACAGCTTCACTACCCATCATCAAAATCCTCCTTCATACTCTCATTTTAATTATCTTTCTTTTTTCTGCCCCCAAATTCAAGTCCTATAACATCAGACGTCATATGTTATCTTGGTTTTATCTTACTATTTTCCTGTTTTTTAGTCAATACATCTGATGTATTTTCTTTTGATTCTACTTTTCGCACAAAAAATGGTAGGTTTTCCCTTTTAAAAGCCTACCATTTTTGTGTATTCTGTCTATATACCATCGGTTTCTTGTATCCCCACAACTTTTTACCGTCAAATACGTATGATGTATTTATTGTTTCTCAGATTTTTCTTTTTTTTCTTCCAGCATACGAATCAGACTTTGTCTATTATAAGTAAGATGCATAATCATAGCACATTTTGCTCCCACCGAATCTCCTTTTAATATCGCATCTGTGATGGCTCTGTGGGTATCGATGGTCTCCTGCATCAAAGTCCTGTGCGTCAGATTGGCAAATGTCATAACTGCTGTATTAATCACCGGAATTAATGTTTCCACTACTCGATTTTTACTACATCGTGCAATACAGGTATGAAATTCTATGTCTTTTTTAATATGATTTTTTCCGCTTTTATAAACTTGTTCCACTTCATCACACAACAGTTTTAACTGTTTCTTCTCTTCCTCTGTCGCATAGTCACAGGCAAGAGATGCTATTTCCGGTTCAAGCATCAGACGTACATCAAAAAGTTCCAGAGCCAGTTTAAATTTATCTTCAAACCGCGAAAGCCCCAGAGGATCATCTTCCATCGTATAGGTACTGATCACAAAAGTACCGGACCCCCGGCGAACCTCCAGAATTCCTTTTGACACCAGGCTTTTGACTGCTTCCCTTACTGTACTTCTTCCTACACCGAACTTTTCTGCCAGTTCAAATTCATTCGGAATCTTCTGTCCCACCTCTATCGGTTCCTGAAGGATAAAATTCATCAACTCATCCTCCACCTGAGAACCTAATAATTTCTTACTTACTTTTTCAAATTGATACATCCGTTTTCCTCCGTCAGAGATAATCTCTCTTACTTATTCTAGTCTGTTTTCTCTTTATTTTCAAGATTCTCTATCTTCTGTCTTTGTCATTTCTTATATCTTTTTTCATTATTATTTTGCTTTTTCCACTTTAATGTGTTATATTAGCAGAGAATACTATATCTGATGAGGGATGACTCCCGCCTCTGTAGGGTGAGCAGCAATTATGTATCAGTGGCGGGTGTCAATCCCCCATCTGATATACGCTCCGCGGGGATGCGCAGGAATTCGGAATGGAAGTATGTCTGCTATGCAGACCCGAATTCCGCGCCAAGACTCGCGAGCGAGTCTTGAATATTTTGGGAGGAAGTTATGGTCATCACATGGAATGTAACGATTCCGGAACTTACAGGGCGACAGGAAAGAAGAGCTTATATCTATCTTCCGGAATCTTATAATTATGAAAATGATAAACGGTATCCGGTTCTATATATGTTCGACGGACACAATGTTTTTTTTGATTCAGATGCCACTTACGGCAAATGCTGGGGCATGAAAGAATATATGGATTACACTAACACGCAGCTTATAATTGCAGCTGTGGAGTGCAATCACAGCCCGGACAACGGACGCCTCAGGGAATACTCTCCCTATGACTTTATAGATCCTAAGCTGGGCGAAATCCAGGGACTTGGCAAACTTACCATGGACTGGATCGTAAATACGTTCAAGCGTGATATCGATAATCGTTTCCGGACAATTCCCGATCGTGAGCATACTTTCATTGCAGGAAGTTCTATGGGTGGTCTTATGAGTCTATATGCCGTACTGGAATACAATGAATATTTTTCCCGTGCCGCTGCACTTTCACCTTCTATCTGGTTCGGAACCGACAAACTGAAATACATGATCGAACACGCCTCTCTCCGTCCTGATACCATCGTCTATATGGATTATGGTTCCCGTGAACTTCGGCATCATGCCAATATGGAACATCAATTTGCCAAAGTCACCGAACAGCTTCTGGATCGCAGGATCATGCTGGAAAGCCGTATCGTTCCAGGCGGAAACCACTGTGAAGCAAGCTGGGAAAAACAGATTCCCTTCTTTATGAATACTCTGCTTTACCAGCCATAAACTCTGTCACAATACTTAGCTTTTAATGAGGAGAATTTATCATGGAAACACAATATTTTAAGCAATACAGTCCGGCTTTGGGTCGGGACATGGAATGTAAAGTCTATGGTCATGCAGGACGTCCGGTACTGTACATTCCCTGTCAGGATGGTCGCTTTTTCGACTTTGAAAATTTTAAAATGGCAGATGTATGGTCTCCCTGGATCGAGGCAGGAGATGTAATGGTTTTTTCTATCGATACCATAGATCAGGAAACCTGGTCCAATAAAAGCGGAAATCCCCGCTGGAGAATCTGCCGCCACGAGCAGTGGATGCGATATATTACAGATGAGATGGTCCCATTTATGCGTCAGATGGTTAATGAGAGAAATGGCTGGACCGGCTATCCTGATGTAATCGTATTCGGATGCAGTCTTGGTGCTACCCATGCAGCCAATCTTTATTTCCGCCGTCCGGATCTGTTCGACGGACTTCTGGCGCTCAGTGGTATTTACACAGCAGAATATGGATTTGATTCTTATATGGACGATCTGGTATATGCCAATTCACCGGTTCACTATCTGCCTAACCTGCCTGCTGACCATCCATATATTGAACTTTTTAATCTGAAGAAAGCGATTCTCTGTGTGGGACAGGGACCATGGGAGCTTCCGAATTCCACCAGACAAATGCAGAAAATATTGCAGGACAAAGGTATCAATGCCTGGGTAGACTTCTGGGGATATGACTGCAGCCACGACTGGTACTGGTGGTACAGACAGGTGGAATACTTTGTACCATATTTATTGAATCAAAAAGAAAATTAATATACAAAAGAAAGAAGGTATCCCATTGAAAAACATTATTTTTATCTCCCCAAATTTTCCTACAAACTACTGGCAGTTCTGCCGGGAACTGAAAAAGAACGGCATGAATGTGCTTGGAATCGGTGATCAGCCATACAATGAGCTTACCAACGAACTGAAAGACAGCCTGAATGAATATTACAAAGTCAGCAATCTGGAAAATGATGATGAAGTATACCGTGCAGTGGCATTTCTCACATATAAACACGGAAGAATCGATTGGCTGGAATCCAATAACGAATACTGGCTGGAGCGCGATGCCAAGCTGAGAACCGACTTCAACATTACCAGTGGTTTTCAGGAAAAAGATATCCCTCGTATCAAGTTCAAATCCAGAATGAAAGAATATTATGCAAAAACCGGAATTCCGACAGCACGCTACCATATGGTAGACACCCTGGAGAACTGCCTTGCTTTTGCCGAAAAGGTACATTTCCCGGTCGTTGCCAAACCGGATAATGGTGTAGGGGCTTCCCATACCTTCAAAATCGAAAATGCAGAACAGATGAAACAGTTCTTTGAAGTGAAATGGCCAAACACCAGCTATATTATGGAAGAATACGTAAATGGTGAAGTAAACTCCTACGATGCGATCATTGATTCTAACGGCGAGCCCATGTTTGAGACCGGTAATGTAACTCCCATGTCTATCATGGATATCGTTAATAATTCCGACAATTCTATTTTCTATATTCTGAAGAAGCTGCCGGAAGATACCCGCGCTGCCGGACGCGCTACAGTTAAAAGTTTTGGCGTAAAGAGTCGTTTTGTACATTTTGAATTTTTCCGTCTGTTAAAAGATCAGGAAGGTCTCGGCAAAAAAGGAGATCTGGTAGCGCTGGAAGTTAATATGCGTCCAAGCGGCGGTGTTACCCCGGATATGATCGATTTTGCCCACAGTACAGATGTATATAAGATCTGGGCAGACATGATCGCATTTGACCGTTCCACTATGCCTGTAGGAAAACATGCTTACTGCGCTTTTGCCGGAAGACGTGACGGAAAAGATTTTTCTATGGGACATGAGGACATTCTGGCAAAATATGGTGCCAACATCAAGATGGTAGAACGTATTCCGGATGTACTTTCCGGTGCCATGGGCAACCAGATGTATGTAGCTGTATTCAATTCACAAAAAGAAATGGATGCTTTTTACACAGATATTTTAAAATGCAATGAATAATTGCGGATAGATTATTTTATACAAGGAGAACATTTATGAAAGAGATATCAAAATTAATCGAATACCGCCCGGGTGTAAGGGTAATTGACGCAACGCTCCGCGATGGAGGTCTGGTAAATGACTTTTATTTTACCGATGAATTTGTAAAAGATCTGTATCAGGCCAATATTAAAGCCGGTGTAGACTACATGGAATTCGGTTATAAAGCTTCCAGAGAAATGTTCGATGAGAGTAAATTCGGAAAATGGAAATTCTGCAAGGACGAAGATATCCGTGCCATCGTCGGCGACAATGATACCGATCTGAAAATCTCCATTATGGCAGATGTGGGAAGATGTGATTACAAAACAGATATCCTGAACAGAAGCGAAAGCCCGATTGATCTGATTCGTGTGGCTACGTATCTAAACACAATTCCTTCCGCTATCGATATGATTGAAAATGCCGCTTCTAAAGGATATGAAGTAAGCTGTAATATTATGGCCATCACAAACACACAGGAAAAAGACCTTGCCATCGCTCTGGATCTTCTGGGACAGAGTCCTGTAGACGTACTTTATATTGTAGACAGTTATGGTGCTCTGTATCCCGAGCAGCTGGCTCGTCTTACCGATATCTATATGAACGCTGCTGCAAAATATGGAAAGAAAATCGGTATCCATGCGCACAACAATCAGCAGCTTGCGTTTGCAAATACTATCGAGGCTGTAGGAGACGGTGTTGACTGGCTGGATGCCACTTATGACGGAATGGGGCGCGGCGCAGGCAACTGTGCGATGGAATTGCTTTTGGGACTTCTTCGTAACCCCAAATATCAGATTTATCCGGTTATCAAATTTGTGGAGAAACACATGACAAAACTTCGTCAGGAAGGTGTCGTTTGGGGATATGATATGCAGTATCTGCTGACCGGTCTGTTCAATCAGCATCCGAGAACAGCCATTCAGTTTACAAAAGAAAAAAGAACTGATTACAGCGAATTCTATAAAGAGATTCTTGGATTAGACTGATAGAATGTTTGATTCGTGAGAAAGCGTGCAAAAACCAGTATACCATTTTAAAATCATTGGAGCAGCCGAAGGAGAACGGCCTGCTTCAATGATTTTAAAATGGTATACTGGTTTTTTACACGTCTCCCACGATATCAGAACGTATATCATTGTACAATCTTTTCTTTCTGCAGTTTTTTGAATATGTTTTTCAATTCCCATACTGCTGCAATTGCCAGTATGATTTCGGCTGTCGGCTGTGCGTAGGCCAGTCCGTACATCGGGAAGAAGTAATTCAGGATGAATAAAGCAGGAATCTCCAGCACAATTTTTCTTAGAATGGCAAACAATAGTGATTTCTGCCCCATTCCACACGCCTGAAACACACCAACCGCAAGAAAATCCATACATAAAAATGGCAGTGCCAGACACATTCCTCTAAGAAAACGCGTACCATATGCAACAATATTCGTATTTTTCATAAACATGGAAATCAATCCCGACGCTCCCAGATAATACCCTACTGTCACCACCGCCAGAAATCCCAGGGATATTTTTGCGGTAAATACAATCGTTTTCTTCATTCGAGGTACATTTCCACTGGCATAGTTATAACTTACAAGAGGCATGATTCCCTGAGACATTCCCAGTGCTATCTGCAACGGTACCATATTGATTTTTTGAGCAATTCCCATAGCTGCCACCGCATCCGAACCGTAAGAGGATGTAAAATTATTAAGTACTGTCATCCCTGTCACATTCAGCAGATTCTGTATGGAAGCAGGAATTCCCACTGCACATACTCCCACCACAATCGCTTTGTCAAATCGAAACATGGACGGTTTGATACAGACACAGGTATTCTTTCGTTTTGCAAACAGCAACACAAAAAAATAAATACACGCTGCACAATTTGATAAAAAAGTAGCAAGTCCGGCTCCCGCTGCTCCCATATTTAAGCCCCAGGGCAAGATAAATATCGGATCCAAAAATATATTCAAAAAGCATCCACTCATGGTTCCGATGCTGGCATGCAGAGCTGACCCTTCCGCCCTTACCAGATATGCCAGTACTACATTCAATATGGCAGGAGCGGCTCCAAAAGTCACTGTCCACTTCAGATAATCCCCAGTTGCCGATACAGTCTCCGTACCGGCTCCCAGAACCACTAACAGAGAACTTCTGAACACCGTATAGAGCAGAGAAAATAACAGCCCACAAAACAAAGCACTGTAAAAACTAAAGGCTGAACTCCGGTAAACTGTTTGCATATCCTTTCTGCCCAGTGCGCGGCTCATCATACTGGAACCGCCCACACCGAACAGGTTGTTGACTGCATTGAAAGCCAGCAAAACCGGCGCCGCCAGTGTCACTGCAGCATTCTGAACCGGATCATTGAGTATACCCACAAAATACGTATCTGCCAGATTATAGATTACCATAACCAGAGAACTGAGGATGGTAGGAACTGCCAGTTTCATGACCGCACCGGCTATCGGCACATTCTCAAATAATTCTGTTTTCCTAGTATCTTCCATATTACGTCCGCTTTCTATGCGAGATATATCTCAGCAACACGCTCCAGTGCCGTGCTGTCTTTTTCATTCCACTCTTTAAAATTCATACCACTTTTTGCCACCGTACTTCCCAGCTCTGTCAAAAACTGCGGAATCTGTGTCTCAAGCATGGCTCCCAGTTCACGTCCCATCGTTTCCTTTCCCTGTCGTTCCTCTCCGTTCACGTACAGGATGAACGCCGGCTGCGCTTTTCCATCAACTGATTTCACTCCGCCCCGGAATCCTAGCGCTCCTGTCTGATGAGTTCCACAGGAAGAAGGACATCCGGAAATATGAATCTGCGGAAGCGCTCCATCCGGCAGATTCGCCTCTCGCACTGCCTTTACACATGCCGTAAGAAGTGCCTGAGAATCCCGTACTCCCACTTGACAGATACTTGCTCCGATACAGCTTACGGAAGTCTCAAACAAAGAAGCCGCTGTGTCTCTGGTCACATCCATCACTTTCTGCGCTTCTTCTCCTGTCAGATTGATAATATAGGCGGTTTCATCCGGTGCAAGGCGCATCTCCACCTGATCCATATCCTGAATCAGATCACTCAATGCACAAAGGCTTTCCGGTAACGGCTGACCGCCGATCGGATGCCAGATAACAGTATAAAGTCCTTCCTGTTTCTGCTCAAGAACACGCGCTCCGGAAATTCGGGTTCCATCTGCTTTTTTCGTCACAACCGGAATCTGTGGAGCAATCTTAAGATCTTCACCGGAAGCATATACCTCTTCCAGTTTTTCCAGATATGCTTCTTTATACTTTTCCGGGCTTCCCAGAATTTCCTGCATGTAACGGGTACGTGCTTTTCCTCTGTTTGTGTAGTTCCCATATGCACGGAATGTCAACCACATAGCTTTGATATAATACAAAATGTTCTCTGGTTCAACTGCTTCTGCAACCTTTACTCCAAACCGAGGATTATTCCCCAGTCCTCCCGCACTGTAAACATCAAACTTTCCATCTTCTCTGGCTGCAAATCCAAGATCACGGTACGTGGCATGGGTCAGATTTTTGGGAGAATTTGAAAAACACACTTTTAACTTTCGCGGCATTTTTTCTGCTTTGATAAAATCCATCAGGTACTCACCGGCACACTCTGCCCACGGACGCACATCGAAATACTCATCTTTTTCTACACCGGACAACGGCGAACACATAACATTTCTCGGAAAATCTCCGCCGCCTCCCATCGTAACAATACCGGCATCCAGCGCGCCTTCCATGATCCCACATACCGCATCGGTATCAAGATCATGGAACTGAATGGTCTGACAGGTAGTAAAGTGTACTTTCTTCACCTGATATTTACGAATTGAATCTGCCACAAATGCCAGTTTTTCTTTTGTCACACGACCTGCTGTCATACGAAGGCGCAGCATACTCGCTTTACCGCCTTTCTGCGCATAACTTCCATAAAATCCGGAGAACCCTTTATAATCCCCTTTACTCATCTCGCCTGCGTAGAAAGCCTCTGTTTTTTTCCTGAACTCCTGAATATCCGCCTTCCAGGACTGTACATCCACTGTATTCATAGTTATTTCCTCCTGTTATATTTGCTAAATTTTGAAACTATTCTCCATATGATATCACTCTGCTCATTATATCATATGGATCTCTGCTTTATCAATGATCTCCATATCATATTCTTCCAGGCAACGCCTATCATTTATTCTTTCTGAAACAGATTGTCTCTGGTAATATTATTCAGCCACTTACCACTGCGATAATGCCGAATTACCCATGGCCATTTGGCAAATTCATCCGTGCATAGCAGGAAATAAACTACCATGACCGGCAATTTCAGCACAAATGCCGCTATAAATCCCAGCGGAACCGCATAACACCACATATCGATCGTATCACACACAAAGCCAAACCTGCTGTCTCCTCCTGCCCGGAAAACACCGCAAATTAACGTCGTATTAACTGCAGCCCCCATTACATAATAGGTATTGATCAAAAGCATATATTTCATATAATGCATGGCCTGCTCCGTCAATGAAGCATATTTCAGAGCAAACGGCATGACTGCCAACACAATCAGTCCTCCGATCGCACCGGTAATAACTGTCAGCCTGATTAGCTTCTTTGCACCTTCCCGTGCTTCTTCCATTTTATTCTCACCGATAATATTTCCCAGCAGGATTCCTCCCGCACTGGCCATACCAAAGCATAATACTGTTCCGAAATTACGCACAACGGTTACAAAGGAATTAGCCGCAACCACATCCGAACCCAAATGCCCCATGATAACGGAGTACATGGAAAACGCCACACTCCAACTGATATCATTGCCAAGAGCCGGCAGGGAAAGCTTTACAAAATCAGAGAATAACAGCTTGTTGCGTACAAATAAATATCGAAAATCCAACTTGATGTCTTTACTTAAAAAGGAGACCACAAAGCATGCCGCCAGTTCGATCAGACGTGACAAGGATGTGGCAATCGCAACTCCCATAGCGCCAAGCTTCGGTGCCCCAAACAGCCCAAAGATAAAAACCGCATTCAGAACAATATTCAGAGAAAAGGCCAGTACATTCATGGCTGTACTGATTGCCACTCTTCCGATACTACGCAGTACTGCCAGATATACTTCTGTGATTCCCCAGCAAAGATAACTGATACTCATGAATCTCAGGTAAGAAGCTCCGATTGCGATCAATTCCGGATCATTCGTAAAGAGCTTCATCATCATTTCCGGGAAAAATAAAGCGGCACCTGCAAAAACTGCCGCAATCACCATAGAAAATCGAAGAGCAATTCCTTCTACCACCTGGATTGCCTTCATATCTCCTTTTCCATAATACTGGGCACACAACATGGTGGCGCCTGTTCCCAAGCCGTAAAATACCATAAATAATACACTGGCATACTGTGATGCCAGTGATACTGCAGATATAGACGACTGCCCCACATAATTCAGCATGATCACATCCGCTGAATTGACTGCGGCACTTAACAGATTCTGGATAACAATAGGCAGAACCAATTTGAAAATCTGCCTGTAAAATGAGTCTTTTCCTATTATGTCTCGTTCTTTCATGATAAATTCCTTTTATCCTTCTTTAATATATTGCATTTTATTCCGGTACTCCCTCGGAGACATTCCATGTACTTTTCTGAATACTCTGGTAAAATAATTCACATCCAGAAATCCACAATTTGCCGCAATCTCCTGAATCGGAAGCCGGGTAGTATTGAGCTGAATCCTCGCCTGGCGAAGACGTACTTCCTGAATATACTCTTTCAGATTCATATTTACTTCTTTTTTAAATAAAGCAGACAGATGGGTACTGCTCACATAATACTGATCCGCAAGACTGGTCAATGACAGCTGCTCCATATAATGAAAATCCACATAATCCAAACATTTGCTGATCAATTTGGAATATCCGGTACGGGAATAATTATTCACCAGAAGGCAATATTTCCGGATCATCTCTCCCCGAATGCCTTTCAGCTGATTCTCTGTAGTAAAACTTTCAATCTGAATGGCTATCTTTCTGGAAAGTTCATCAATATACACCGGATGTACATTGGCTTCTTCCACCGCTTTTCTGAGCAATGTATTCAATACAAATAACAGATTCTTCATGTCCCTGATCGAATCACCATGTCTCGGCAATATTCTGTATTTTGTAAATTCATTCATCCGCAAAGTTGCTTCTACATAGTTCCCTTTTTTTACAGCCTGCAGCATCCTGTTTTCTGCATCATATCTCTTCTCTATCGTCTCCGTACTGAAATCCGGCTCCGGCTGAACCGCAAACATATTGAACCGAATGGAAAACATAGAAGAATTGGGCACATGATTTTGTTCCAGACGAAACTCTCTGTCTCCAAATATTTTCTTGCAGAAACTGATCACAATACTGTTCCACTGCTCCAACGACTGCAGATACGGAATTCTGGAATAAAGCACCTGCAAATCCCTACTATACTTTTTGTCTACATGGTTTTCTTCCATAATCATCGAAAACTCATCCTGCGTAATTGGCTGAAACAACAATGGACCCATAATACAGTGTGTATATCCATATTCTCTCTGTATGTGTTCCGGAAAGCAGAAAATCGTGTGATACATATAGTAACAGCTTTTGACAACATAAACCGTATCCGGAAGACATTCTTTTACAATATCCTCCATCACAATCTGATAATCAAAATCACCATATATCTTTCCGCTGATACCAAAATCAATACAGACCGCATCATCATAAGGAGGTTTCAGATACAAAGTCTGGATTCCCATGGCATCCATCATTTCTTTCATCATACATAAAATATCTGTTTGCATATTACTACCTATCATTTCTAAAACTGGATTAATTTATTTAATTTTAGCATTTTACAATAATAAAATCAAGATAATTCTGACAAATTATTGTTTTATCTCATTAATTTGTCCAGTTTTCAACTAAACTAATACTTCTTTCTTATTTTTATGTATGGCATAATGATGTTGAAATCAAATATTATAAGAATGGGAGGTCGCTATGAAGAAAAAAGCTACAGAATATATCAAGTACTATCAAAATCCCAACGGACCGGTCATCGGTGACTGTGGGAAAGGTGTCATTGAAAAAGACGGTCTTTACTTCAAGGACATTGACGGCAGCGGAGAGCTGAAACCTTTTGATGACTGGCGTCTGTCTCCTTCTGAACGTGCCAAAGCACTGGCTGAGGCCCTGTCACCGGAAGAAAAACTCGGACAACTTTTTGTCAGCAGCTGGAAAATGGGAATCGAACAGGATGACAAAGATTTCGTGGATGAAACCGGTCTTCTGGATGAGAAACCTGTAGCAGAAGGATCTATTTTTTCTTTTGCTGCTACAGAAGGAACAACTGTGACCATTAAAGACTGGTGGGTACGCCATTTTATTCTGCGTTCCAATCCGAAGCCGGATGAGCTGGCAGACTGGATCAATCAGATGAATGCAGTTGCGGAAGAATGTGAACATTTTGTCCCTGTAGATGTACTCTCCAATTCCAGAAACGAAAATGGTGAGGTTGTCTTTGGAATGAATGATGCTACCGGCGTATTTGCCGCATGGCCCGGTACTCTCGGCATTGCCGCTGCCATAAAAGGAGATTCCATTGACCTGATTGACGATTTCGCAGACTGTATCCGCCGCGAATGGGATGCTGTCGGTATGAAAAAGGGGTATATGTATATGGCGGATGTTGTCTCCGATCCCCGTTGGCAGAGAACCTATGGTACATTCGGAGAAGACCCCGAACTGATCAGTGAGATTTTTGCACATATCGTACCGATTATTCAGGGCAGCAAAGAAGGTGTTACCCCGGATGGCGTTGCTTTGACTGTGAAACATTTTCCTGGCGGCGGTGCGCGTGAAAATGGATTTGATCCGCATTATGCAATGGGACAGTGGAACGTTTATCAAACGGAAGGCAGCCTTCAGAAATATCATATTCCGGCATTCCAGACGGCTGTTGATAACCATGCTTCTTCTATCATGCCTTATTATGCAAAACCGGCTGCCCAAAAGAGTGAGCCCCAGACAGACAAAAACGGTGCTCCGATAGAAATGAAACCTTTCGGTTTCGCATACAACAAGCCATTCATTCATGAGCTTCTCAGAAATCAAATGGGATTCAGGGGATATATCAACAGTGACTCCGGGATCATCCACAATATGGGCTGGGGCGTAGAAATGCTGGATAAAGCGGAACGTGTTGCCTTTGCAGTTAACACCGGTGTTGATATCATCAGCGGCTCTTACGATGTCAAATTCGCAAAAGAAGCTTACGAACGGGCCACCAACGATTATTATGATACCCATCCACTGCCGGATGGTTTCACAAAAGAACAGCTTGTTCTGACTGATGAAGCTTTGAACCGTGCAGTAAGCCGCACTTTAACAGAACGCTTTGCCCTTGGCATGTTTGAAAATCCATACCGTGATCCGGCAAAAGCGGTTGAGATTGTCTCTAATCCGACCGACTGGGCAAATGCCATGGATGTACACCGCAAATCGGTCGTACTTTTGAAAAATGACGGAACTCTTCCGCTGACAGATGACAAATTATCCGGAAAAACTCTGTATGTTGAATGTTTCAATAAAAAAGCGGAACAGGCGGAAGCTTCCACTTCCTCCCTCCGCAGACAATTGAGTGAGAGCCTGAAGCTTACTGAGGATCCATCCCAGGCAGATTATGCGATTCT
Organism: Oliverpabstia sp.; assembly: GCA_051888835.1. GTDB lineage: Bacteria > Bacillota > Clostridia > Lachnospirales > Lachnospiraceae > Oliverpabstia. The sequence continues at coordinate 19,803 of JBJFCH010000228.1, forward strand.
TCTTCTCTCCCCAAGCTCAGGAGAATACTTTAATGCCACTCCCGGATATCTGGAACTGGATATCTGTGACGGAAAAATAGTACCGAATGTAGATGAACAGGGACGCCCTGTTGCTGAAACACATACAGAAACTACTCTGGCCAATGCAGGAAAAATTGCAGAAATCAGCAAAGCAGTACGTGCAAACGGAGGCAAAGTAATCACCAATGTCAACTTTACTCTTGCATGGGAACTGGGAAATGTAGAACCGCACAGTGACGCGCTGCTGGCCGGCTTTGATACCTATACCGATGCCACTCTGGAAGTGATCTTCGGAAAAGTATCTCCTACCGGAAAGCTGCCTCTGACTCTCCCAAGAGGAGATGAAGTTCTGGCTGTAAACGCGGATGGTGTATGTATTTCACCAAATGATGTGCCGGGATATGATAAAGACCAGTATATGCCGGATTCCCTTAAAGATGAGAATGGAAAGGCATATGCATATCGGGATACAGCAGGCAATTACTACGAGCTGAACTTTGGACTGAATTTCTAGACTGTTTTAACTTCATATAGAAAATAACCTACAGACACTAAATATTAACATTCAGTGCATCTGTAGGTTATTTTTTGTTGCGTCCCTGAACGCCTCCCTCATCACGGGCATCCGCTGCATATTTTTCCGTATAATCATGATTATCCGGTGTGGTGGTATGCCATTTCAAAACAGCTTCAGAGCCATATTCTGATACACCCAGCGGGCGATCCGGATTCATCGCATGGTATTTATCCAACCATGGACCGTTATCTTCCACATCACCCACATACCATCAAAAATAATGATTATAGCTCAGCACATCTGTGATATATACGTATTCACTGTCCATAGGTACCATAGATGGTATTTGCTCCCACTTCTTTGATCAGAGCAATATTTATTTGTTACAGATTGAACCCAAAATACCTCACTGCATTGTTGTAAGAAATCCCCTTAACAATCTTTTCCAGAGCTTTATAGTCTGCCGGATATTCTCCGTTCTCTACCCAACCTCCGATCAGATCGCACATAATTCTTCTGAAATATTCATGTCTGGTATAAGACAGGAAACTTCTGGAATCGGTAAGCATTCCGATAAAATTACCCAGAAGGCCCAGATTTGCCAGAGATATCATCTGCTCCTGCATACCTGTCTTATTGTCATTGAACCACCATGCACTTCCCTGCTGAATCTTGCCGATTGCACTGCTGTCCTGGAAACATCCGATGATGGTTCCGATGGAAGCATTGTCACAAGGATTCAGAGAGTACAGGATTGTCTTCGGAAGTTCATCCGTTACTGCCAGTGCATTCAGATAATCAGCCATCTCAGAAGATGGTGCAAAGTTGTTGATGCAGTCCACTCCGGTATCAGGTCCCAAAGTACCCGCTATCCTCTGATTATTGTCACGTTTTACTCCGTAGTGCAGCTGCATTACCCAGTTTTTCTTATGGTATTCCTTTCCCATAGCAATCATAAATGCCGTTTCAAACTGTTTCTTTTCTACTGTGCTTACCGGTTCACCTGCCAGTCTCTTAGCGAAAATAGCTTCCACTTCCTCTGTAGTTGCCGGCTGATACATAACATAATCCAGACTGTGGTCTGAAATCGTACATCCCATGGAGGCAAAGAATTCCATACGTACTTTCAAAGCTTCGATCAGAGATGCAAAGCTGTCTACTTTCACACCGGATACTTCGCTTAATTTTGCCAGATAATCAAGATAATCCGGTTTTGCCATATTCATAGCTTTTTCCGGTCTCCACGCAGGAAGAACCTGTACATCAAATGTTTCATCCTCTGCCAGTTTTTTATGCCATTCCAGAGAATCCGCAGGATCATCTGTTGTACAAACCAGTGTTACATTAGACATTTTGATCAGATCTCTCGGTGCTCTTCCTTCACCCCGAAGCTGCTCATTGCAGATATTCCATACTTCCTCGGCAGTTTCACCATTCAAATATCCATCATATCCGAAATATCTTTTCAGTTCCAAGTGGCTCCAGTGATACAATGGATTACCGATCGCCATCTCCAGAGTTTCTGCCCACTTCTGGAATTTTTCACGGTCAGTAGCGTCTCCTGTGATATATTTTTCCTCAACACCGTTAGAGCGCATCTGACGCCATTTATAATGGTCACCGCCCAGCCATACCTGCGTAATATTATCATATTTTTTATTTTCGTAAATTTCTTTTGGATTCAAATGACAATGGTAATCAAGAATTGGCATTGTCTCCGCATATTCATGATATAATTTTTTTGCTGTCTCTGTAGACAAAATAAAATCTTCATCCATAAATGCTTTCATCTGTTATTCCTATCCTTTCTGATTGTAAGAAGAGGCAGTTCTCTTCTCAAAGATCACTGCCTCCTCCTCTCAATTAATCATGGCACTCTATTAATTTAATGCTTCCTGCAGAGTTTTGCGAACCGCTCCCGGTCCTGCAATCATTTTCTGCAGATATCCAACTACTGTATCAGCCATATCTACATCATACAGATTCACACCAAAGATCTTTGTATTTTCCAGAATCGGTCTCAGTGCTTCTGCATCTACGGTTCCACCCAGTGTCAGTTTTTCCACATAAGGACGAACGGTATCTGTCAGTGGATCCGGGCTGAGCTCGAATGCTTCTCCATTATCATTGACAGCCATCATGTAACGCAGCCATCCGGCAAATACCAGCGGAATCAGTTTCAGATCTTTTACATCCAGTTCATCAGATGCCTGATATGCTTTGATGGTCTCTCCAAAACGAATTGCCAGTTTCTGTGATGTATCTGTTGCGATACGCTGCGGTGTATCCGGCATAAATGGGTTCGGAACACGTACCTGAAGTACAGTATCAATAAATTCTTTCGGATCCAGGATACCCGGATTAACAACTACCGGCAGACCCTCTTTGTATCCTACAACCTCTACCAGTTTCTTCAGTTCCGGATCATTCATCTCATCAGAGATCTTGGTGTAACCAAGAATACATCCGAATACTGCCAGACAGGTATGCAGAGGATTCAGACAGGTGCAGACTTTCATTTTTTCTACTTTATCTACTGTCTCACGTGTTGTGAACATAACACCGCCTTTTTCCAGTGCAGGTCTTCCGTTCGGGAAATCATCCTCGATAACCAGATATTCGGTCTCTTCAGCATTTACAAATGGTGCTACATACGTATGCTTGGATGTGATAACCGGCTCCAGTTCTTCTACACCGTCTTCCTTCAGAATCTGCTCTACGGATGCATCCGGACGTGGGGTAATCTTATCAATCATACTCCATGGGAAAGATACTTTTCCGGACTCTTTGATATAAGCTTCAAAACCAGCTTCAACTTTTCCGTTTGCTGCCCATTTCTCAGCAAAAGCGGTGATAGCTGCTTTCAGCTTGTCTCCATTATGAGAGCAGTTATCTGTACTTACCATAGCGATTGGTTTTTCACCTGCCTGATAGCGGGTATACAAAAGAGAAGCAACTTTTCCGATGTAGCTCTTTGGCTGAGCCGGACCTTCTTCAAAATCAGAAGCGATATCCGGAATGATTTCTCCTTTACCATTTACCAGACTGTATCCCTTTTCTGTAATCGTAAAAGTACACATCTGCAGAGAATCTTTTGCAAAAATCTCTTTCAGACGGCCATATTCTGCGTCATTCTGAGAATCCAAAATGCGAGACTCTACCACACCGCCGACAACTGTTTTTTCAACAGTACCATTTGCTTTCAATGTAGCAAGAATGGTGTAATCATCATGCGGCCAGTTCATTTTCTCAACGATCTCATAATCAAAGCCTTCTACTACAACAATACCGCGATCCAGAACACCTTCATTCAGAAGATTCTGTGCAATATTTGCCTGGAATGCACGGAAAATATTACCTGCTCCAAAATGAACCCAAAATGGATTTTCATATGTTGCAGCTTTTACTTTTTCACGATCAAATTTCGGCAGAGAATATCCCTTAGCTTCCCACTGGGCTCTGTCTGCAAGACCCTGTTCATTTAATTTCATGTCTTTCTCTCCTTCTATATTGTTTATGATGCCTACGGATTTCTTCGCATTTCACACACTCGAAATCTTGATTTGGGTATCAAAGGTGATTACTTTCTTGTCTGACTTTTATCGATTGCTTCCCACAGACCATTCAGATACGTTGCACCCAGTGCTCTGTCATACAGACCGTATCCAGGCATAGCAACCTCATCCCAGATCATACGTCCATGGTCCGGACGGATCGGTCCGTCAAATCCGATATCATACAGAGCTTTCATAATTTCATACATATCAAAAGTTCCGTCGGATGACAGATGAGCTGCTTCCTCAAAATTAGTAGGAGTGATGAATTTCAGGTTACGTACATGAGCAAAATGAATTCTTCCTTTCAGGGAACGGATCATATCCGGAAGATCGTTTTCCAGATTGGTTCCGTAAGAACCGGAGCAGAAAGTAACACCATTGTGTGGATCGTCTACCATTTTCATCATTCTCAGGATATTCTCTTTGTTAATGATGATTCTCGGAAGACCAAATACACTCCATGCCGGATCATCCGGATGAATTGCCATCTTGATATCATACTGGTTACATACCGGCATGATTTTTTCAAGGAAATATTTCAGATTTTCAAACAGTTTCTCATCATCAATATCTTTATACATAGCGAAAAGCTCTTTTACTTTTGCCATACGTTCCGGCTCCCATCCAGGCATTACGGTTCCGTTCATATCGCCTGCGATAGAGTCAAACATTTTCTCAGGATCCAGTGCATCTACTGCTTCCTGTGTGTAAGCCAATACAGTGGAACCATCAGGTCTTACTCTTGCCAGTTCTGTTCTTGTCCAGTCAAATACCGGCATAAAGTTATAACATACCAGATGAATATCTTCTTTTCCAAGATTTTCCAGAGTTTCAATATAATTTGCAATGTACTGGTCTCTGTTTCCGCGACCTGTCTTGATATCATCATGGATATTAACACTTTCAATACCAGCCAGTTCCAATCCTGCTGCTTCTACTTCTTCTTTCATAGCACGGATGCGTTCTCTGCTCCATACTTCGCCCGGCTGAGTATCATACAATGTAGTGATAACTCCTGTAACCCCCGGAATCTGACGAATCTGTTTCAGAGTTACTGTGTCAAATTTGGATCCGTACCATCTTAATGTCATCTGCATAGTTTTTACCTGCCCTTTCTTTTTCTATAATGATCTTGATAGTTATATTATAAAAAACTTTCTCCAAAAAATCCATTGGTTTGGTTGTTGTGTACATTGTAAAAATTGTTATTTTTGCTGTTCTGCGTAAAAATCCCCATTTTCCATAAAGAACAGTTTTCCTCAAAATAATCAATTTTTATGCTATTAAGGATAAGGGACTCCCGGTATGAGAGTCCCTTATCTTTCGTTCATACGGGCTGCAACCTCCCGAATACTTTTAAAATATGGATCATTCTCCACGACGACGTGCCAGTTCTGCAACATTCTCTTCCACACGTTTCTTGTTCAGAGGATAGAGGAAGATCAGTGCCAGTGCAACTGCCACAAAGCCAACGATCGGGATAATACAGGACATCTTAAAGATTCCCAGTGTAACTTCCGGATCAAATGCAGTTGCCTGTGTATATCCGATGATACTCAAAAGTCCGCCCACCATACCGGAGGAAAGTGCCTGTCCGACTTTACGTGCGAACGAATATACTGCATAAATCGTACCGTCTTCACGGATACCATTCTTCACTTCCGAATCATCAATAACATCTGTGATCATTGCCCAGATTACAGTGTTGAAGAAACCGATTCCCAGATAAGCAACTGCGGAAAATGCCACATAAGCATATGGATTTGCCGGTCTCACAATAAGACAAACAAGATAAACAACAGCACTTACAATACAGGCCACTGTAGAAAGCTCTTTCTTACCAAACATGGTAGAAAGCTTTACTGCAAGTGGTGCACAAATTGCAAGAATAACAATATTTCCTACCAACGCTGACATAGACTGTGCAGCCGCTGAACCATAATAGTTCGGATATACATATCCTGCCATACCGGACATACCCAGCTGAGCCAGAAGCAGAACGATTGCCGCAACGATAATTCCCAGAAGAGAACGGTTAGTAACCAGACTCTTTAACAGTTTTCCAACTTCCAGTTTCTGATTGTTAGCCTGTACCGGAACACGCTCACGAACCAGATTAAAGCAAAGCAGATAACAGATAATAGCGCATACAGAAAATACACCTGCGATAACTGTCATACGAGTTCCTGAAAGAACAGTATTGCCGTCAACTACTTCATAAGCAAACATAGGAGTACCAACACCGATTACCAGACCAGCCAAAGTACCACCGATTGTACGCCATGTGGACAACTGTGCACGGTCTTTCGGGTCAGAGGATACTGCAGATGCCATAGAACCATACGGAATATTGATGGAGGTGTAGAAGATGGAACCCCAAAGCAGGTATGTAATAACCATCCACACTACCTTAAATCCATATGCCATATTGGCAAATGCCGACTGATAAATCAGGAACGATGCAATTGCCACCGGACCACACATACGCTTGATCCATGGTTTGAACTTACCATCTTTTGTCGGTTTGGAACGGTCTACGATCTGTCCCATCGTTACGTCGGTTACTGCATCCACAAAACGCGCCGCCATCATCAGGATACCAACGACACCACCTGAGATACCCATAACGTCCGTATAGAATTTCATCATGAACATGGATGATAAGATAAAGGTAAAATCGTTACCGAAATCACCAAACATATATCCGAGCTTATCCTTCATACCGAAAGGCTGCACGGAAGTATTATTTTTAGCCATAGCTTTTCTCCTTTTCTTTTAAACATTCCTTTCTCAGGAACACAACATTAACCTTTGTAATCCAAAGGCAGACTCTCCCACCGTTTTTTCAGGATATACGCAACTTCCTTAGGCTGTCTCTGTCTGGTAAACACGCCTTTCTTGTTGCCATTGACACGCATGATACCTTCTGTTGTCTGGAAATCTGCAAAATTCCATATCTGCTCACCTTTTACGAACTCGTAAGAATCCATCATGGCATGATTTTCAGCCAGATACTCTTCCTGATATTCCTGACTCCACATCACTGATGGCAGTTTATGCTCACTGACAAGTGTGTCAGCTCCATATTCTGTAAAAATAAACGGTTTATTCAGATTCAGTGCTTTCCAGCCGTCCATCTCTTTTCTGAACAGTTCCATGGCATCACAGATTTCATATCCGCCTTTTACATACCAGCCATAATAACGATTCAGGGAAATAATATCACTGAAATGGTAACATTTACATACGCCCGGTGTAGAGTTCATAACCAAAGCAAAGGTTCTCGGTCTCTTCTGAACATCCAGCTCATGAGCCCGGTCAAACACTGCTTTAAAATACGGAACTGCTGCATCGCTGGTGGTCTCCGGTTCATTCAAAAGGCTCCATGCAATCACGCTCGGATGATTTTTATCTCTTGTAATCATCTCTTCTACTGCTTTGAGATGATTTTTCAAAAGCTCCGGCGTAGTGTCTTTCTCAAAGAAAGCGGTCTGTTTACCGGTACTCGCTTCCATAAAGTTCATGAGACTCTCAAAAAGTCCCACAGCCGGAACCTCATCAATGATTAAGAATCCCTCCCTGTCCGCCATCTGGTAGATTTCTTCGCTGTATGGATAATGCGACGTACGGAACGAATTCGCTCCAATCCATTTCATACACTCAAAGTCGCGTTTCATCATACCGATATTGAATCCTCTGCCGACTACATCGCTGTCTTCATGCTTACCGAAGCCTCTCAGATACACTGGCTTACCGTTTAAAAGGATACTGGTTCCTTTTACCTCTACGGTACGAATACCGATTTCTTCAAAATACTCATCCAGGACTTCCTCAGCGTCCACAATCCTTACTACTAGTTTGTACAGGTAAGCGTTACGAACCTCCCAAAGATGAGCATCCTTCACTTCCAGTATTCCTTCTTTTCCTTCAGAACATGCAACTTTGTTGCCCTCTTTATCCAGAAGTTCTACTTTAACTGTATGCTCTCCGGTAGTAACAATAGTGTAAGCTACTTTTGCATCTTTTCCATCCAACTCATAATCCGTTGTAATATCAAATACAGATTCCTTCGGCAGTGCGATCAGGTTCACCGATCTTTGAAGTCCTGAATAGTTAAAGAAATCAAAATACGGTTTAGCCATCTTTTTGCCATTGGCAAGTGTTATGGTAGTTCCACACGGAATGTTGGTCACGGTCAGTTCATTATTTACTTTCACTACAACTTTATTGACAGCATTGTAGCGCACAACTTCAGTAACATTTGCACAGAACGGCAAAAAGCCGCCTTCATGTTCTGTGATCTTCACACCGTTTACAAACACCTGTGCCCGGTGTGTTGCACAACTAAAGCGGATAAAAATATTCTTTCCTTCCCATTCTCCCGGAACAAAGATATCCTTTTCATACCACATATCCCCTACATATTCGCGGGTATCCTTGTCAGTATAAAAATCCTGAAAACTTGCAGGAACCGGAATCATTTCATCCCCCGGAACGCCATCCATCCAACCAAGAGCGTCACCCTCAGTTTTCCAATCCAACCGGAACTTCCACATGCCGTCCATAGAAACTGCCCGTCTGGATACGGTTGTTTTTGGATAAAGCATAGAATACTCTAACATCTTCTCCCTCCTTTTCCCCAAAACTTTATTTGTAGTATACCATTTATCATTCTTTCGACATGAGGATTATTTTATCCAATTATCGTACTTTTTTTATTTAGAGTTGAAATTACCTAAAAATTATACGATAATAGGCAATAATACTACGAATGTCAGAAAAGCATCCGAAATTCAAAAGGAGATTTTTATGAATTATCAAACACAATTGGAATTTTTTGAAAAGCTGATACAAAATTATCATCTTTCTTTTTATTATATATCAGAAGATATGGAAACCGCGCCGGATTTTGACTATGGCCTGCGCAGGCTTTTTAACCCGGACTTTGATTATCTAAAGGTAGCACATGAATTTCCAAAGTTTTACAAACCAAATATCATTTATAAAGTCATAGATTCTTTTCTATGCAATTATTTAATCTTCCAATTACCGGATACGAAAGTAACCACTCACATGGTCATTGGGCCTTATGCACTTGTACCTTTTAGAGCAGATATGTTTGAAAAGGATCTGCACGATTGTACGCTGCCTGCTGATATTTTACCCCAACTGAGTAAATTTTATCATGATATTCCTATTATCCCGGAAGAAAGCCGTATTATGACAATTATATATACTTTAGGTGAGTATATGTGGGGAAGTATGGATAATTTTTCCGTACAGGATATGCAGGAATTTATATCAGATGCTTTTGAACCCGTAGCTCAGCGTCCGGATTCAAAAGAAGCCGAAGACCCCTATCTCAGCATGCGGATTCTGGAAGAACGATATGCAGAAGAAAATAAGCTTATGCAAGCTGTATCACAAGGACAGAACCACAAGGCAGAACTTCATTTTAATAATCTGGGTGCCTGCCAAATGGAACAGCGAATTCCGGATAATCTTCGCAACAAAAAGAATTATGCCATTGTTCTTAATACATTATTGCGTAAGGCCGCAGAAGCCGGTGCTGTACACCCGCTGCATATAGACAGTCTTTCCTCAAAATATGCCAGAAAAATCGAATTGACAACATCTGTCAATGCTTTGACAACACTGCAAAGAGAAATGGTGCACAAATACTGTCTTCTTGTAAAAAATCACTCCATGAAAGGATATTCACTTCTGGTACGTAAAGTCCTCACACAAATTGACTCCGACCTGACTTCTGATCTCAGTCTTCGCTATCAGGCGGAAAAGCTGAACATTAATTCCAGCTATTTATCGACATTATTTAAAAAAGAAACGGGAACTACTTTGACAGAATATGTGAACAGAAAAAGAGTGGAACATGCGATTTTCCTTTTAAATACTACCAATCTGCAGATACAGACAATCGCACAATCCTGCGGAATACCGGATGTAAATTACTTTACCAAGATTTTCAAAAAACATATCGGAATTACACCGAAAGATTACAGGGATAATATCATGAACTACAAAAGGGATGTGAGGAAATAGGATATTATACTTTTTATTACCTCAACGAACAAAATGAATAAATCCAACCACTGATGTATGATAAATAAACTATAACGTACTATCGGAGAATACACAAAATCCGTAACGACCTGGCATTGACAAGCAGGCACATAGGCTCGCCAGCCTTATTATCTTTATTTTTCACGAACCGGATTTGTGCATATATTGAGTACCACCGACAGCAATATGATCCCGCTTCCCAACAGTGCAAATTGTCCTACTTTTTCACCGTAGAACAAAAGTACCCATATGGGATTCAGAATAGCCTCCAGAAGTCCGATCAAAGATGCGCTGACCGGGCTGGTGAGTCTGGCCCCTTTTGCAAAAAATACGTATGCCAGTCCAACCTGGAAGATACCCAGCGCAAGCAATGCTGCAATAGCTTTTCCATCCATATATGCCACATCTCCCAGAAATGGGATTGAAATCAAAAAAGATACAAGAAAAGCCAGCATGCTGGAATCATCACTGCTGGATTCCGGCAGAGAATTAATAAAAAACACACCGGAAAAGCAAAGTCCTGCTCCGATCGCAATCACATTACCAAGCATATGTCCGCCGTCCAGCTGATCAAAAAAGAATAAAATCATACCGACGAAAGCCATAGCAACGATTGCACACTGACGTTTTTTCGGAAACTGTTTCCGGTAAATGCAGTCCCAGATCAGTACAAAAATAGGTGCCATGTACTGAAGCACGATCGCATTGGCCGCTGTTGTCAGTTTATTTGCCGTAACATAAAGCAGATTCGTCATCACCAGACAAAAGGAAGCGGCTGCAATCAAGGGATTGATTCTAAATTTTACTCTCTTTTTATACAGGCAGAAAAATAAAAACGCAATCAGAGAGCGAGCGCCATTGATAGCAATGGCACTACCCGGAATGAATTTGATCAAAACACCACCGGTTGACCATAAAACCGCCGTTAAAAAGATATATAAATTTCCCTTGGTTTTCGCGTTCATACGTTTCTTTCCTCTCTCTTTGTCACATACTTTATACTTCTCTGTTTTTCATTCTTTTTCTAATATAGGTAACCAAGATATCTACTGTTTCATCCACACCCATCTTACTGCTGTTCACACACAAATCGTAACTTCTGGAATCTCCCCATTTACCATCGGAATGTCTGTTATGGTAACGCTTTCTGTTCTTATCATGGCGTTTCATCTTGATCAGCGCCTCTGTTGTATCAATCTGATATTTTTCCTTTACTCTGTTAATCTTAGTTTCCCGATCGCCCAGAATAAAAACAGAAATCAAACCTTCCCGATCTTTCAGAACTTCCTCTGCGCAACGACCAACCACAACAAAAGATTCCCCACTATCTGCTTTTTTTCTCAGATACTCAAACTGCATATCTGCAATAACTTCTTCAAGAGAATTAGAATATCCTTTCACTGATCTGGAAAGAATCAGATTACGTGGCTTTTCTTCATATTTTTCCAGATATTTAACTTCAATGTTTTTTTCCTGAGCAATTTCATCCAACATATTTCTGTCATAAAACTTGAATCCCAGTTCATTTGCAATTTTTTCTGCAATCTCATGGCCGGCGCTTCCAAATTCACGGCCCACCGAGATTATCGTCTGCTTTTCCATGTCTTCTTCTCCTTCCCTTTATCGACAACCATCCATCAACAATAACGTGCAAATATAATCAGCATAGATACAGTAACTACAATAATGGTTGCAGGAGCGGCTGATTTACAATATTTTCCCCAACCGATCAGATAGCCATTCTTTGCTGCAACAGAAGTACCTACAACATTCGCAGATGCACCGATAGGGGTAGCACTTCCACCGATATCCGTGCCCATAGATAATGCCCACGCCAATGTCTCCAGATCAACCCCCTGTGTTGCTGCCAGACTTTTCACCACAGGAATCATCGTTGCAGCAAATGGAATATTGTCCACAAATGCACTTGCAACAGCAGATACCCAGATAATGATCGCAATCATCAGTTTCAGATTTCCTTTGCTTACATCACCGATAAATCCGGCAATCACTTCCAAAACCCCAGTTTGTTCCAGCCCGCCTACAACCATAAACAGACCGATAAAAAACAGTAAAGTCTTATAATCCACTCTTTTCAGAAGCCCAAGTGCGTGCTTTCCTGCAGTGACCAATGTGATCAATGCAATCACCAGACCAATAAATGCAACCGTAAGCCCTGTCTGTGCATGTGTTACCAACATCACAACAGCACATCCGAAAATAATACAGCTGATTGCAAAATCTTTTTTATTGGTAATGGCCTCTTTTGGATCCGGCATAGAGGAAATCTCCACTTCTTCAGCCTCTTCCCGCATCAGTTCTTTGCGATATACAAAAAAGAAGTACACGATGACAAGTATTAAACTGATTCCCGCCATCATACCTGTATTACTCAGGAAATCACCAAAGGAATATCCCAAAGATGTTCCAATGATAATATTAGGCGGATCTCCGCACATAGTAGCGGAACCACCCAGATTAGCACAGAAAATTTCCGACAGAATCATGGGAATCGGATCAAACTTCAGAAGTTTTGCCAATTCCACGGTGACTGCCGCCAGGAAAAGAATTACTGTGATACTGTCAATAAACATAGCCAACAAAGCCGACATAATCATAAATGCAACAAAAAGGGGAATCGGTTTGTAATGTACCAGTTTTGCCAGTTTCATACAAAGCCATCGGAAAAAGCCTGCTCTTGCCATTCCTTCTACCATAATCATCATGCCAGCGATAAATATAATCGTAGACCAGTTAATACCGCTCGATGATTCTTCTGCCTGTCCCACCGTATACCAAAAGCCCCGCGTAAAGATACTCCTGACATTCAGAGTTTCCAGTACAGCAGTACTGCTGTGCATTGCCAGGCCAAATACCAGAGCCAGCGTCAGCAGTCCACATCCCAAAGTAATATACTGCCTCTCAATTTTGTCGATTACAATCAGTATAAACATTACAACGAAAATAGTAATAGCCAGAATTTGTGCAATCGTCATTTTATTTATCCTCCTGTGTCTCCATTATCCGCCCTAACAGTTCTGCCTTTGATTTAAGTTTAATCAGGCGGATTTATCCGCAATTATTCTAGCACTGTGATTTTCGAAAATATATAGACAGTCTTCCTAATTCTTTCAGAATATTTTAATTCTTTTTTTACAAAGTGACTATATCAAAAAGTTCGTAATCTCTGACCGCCCGTGTGCAGCCCATAATATAATTAAACTACTACGTAAAAAGAGGATGAACGATTGTCATCCTCTTTCTGTCTTCTGTTTGCTTATATTATTCCTAATCAAAGTACCCGTCTTACCGCTATAATCTGTCTGTAAGCTGCATTTGGAGAAATCTTGATACCATCTTTTTCATTACTTGCATGTACGATCGCCCCGCCGCCAATGTAAATAGCAACATGTCCGGAATAACAGATGATATCTCCCGGCATCGCCTGAGAATAAGATACTCCTCGTCCCACTCCTGCCAGCGCAGAAGAGGAATGCGGTAAAGATATACCAAAATGAGCATATACACTCATAACAAATCCAGAACAGTCAGCTCCGTTTGTCAGGCTGGTTCCACCCCATACATACGGATTACCAACAAATTGGCAAGCATAAGATGCCACAGCTGCACCAGTCGGATTATATGCTACAGATCCTCCACCAGAAGAACTGCTGCTTCCACCACTGCTTGTTGATCCGGAATTTGAACTTCCGGTATTAGAATTGCTGCTTCCGGTACTGGTATTGGAATTACTGCTTCCGGTACTGTTGTTTGTTTTATTACTACTGGAGCTGTTACTAGTGTTATTAGATGCAGCTGCCTGTGCAGCTTTCTGTTCCGCTTCTTTGCGTGCGGCTTCTTCTGCTGCTTTCCGTGCTGCTTCCTCAGCTGCCTTCTTCTCTTCTTCTTCAATCTTACGGATCTCAGCGTTCTGCTGACGGATCAGTTCCACATATTGGTTCGCCTGATTCTGTGCAGTTGCAATCTGACTCTCATAATCAGCTGATGTGGCTTTCTTTTGTGCTAACTGTGTCTCCAGATTTACTTCCTGAGCCTGGTATTCTGCCTGCATCGCTTCAAGATCTGCTTTTTCCGACTCCAACTGATCGTTAAGATCTGTAACCTGCTGCACAACCAATTTAAAATTCTCAAGACTTGTTCTGTCACTGTCATATAGCTTCTGAACATATTCCGCCTGATTCAAAAGACTTGCCAGATTATCCGCCTGCATCAAAAGCTGAACCCATCCATTGTCTCCGCCTTTCTCATACAGATACTGGATTCGTTTTTTCATATCTGCATACTGCTGGTCACGATCCTGCTCAGCCACAACCAAATCCGCTTTTGTCTGTTCAATCTCTGATTCTTTATTTGTAAGATCACTCCCAAGAATATCCATCTGTACCAGAAGATTCACCAGATCAGTATCCAAACTGTTGATTTCCTGTGTCAATGCATTCTTTTTTGCTTCCAGATCATCAATCTTAGACTGCTGCGCAGACAACTGACTTTCTGCAGCTGCCTTTTCCTGCTCCAATTCTTCTTTTCTGCTGGATGCACTAACTGTCATCACCTGAGAAAACATCATCGTAAATCCTAAAATTAAGCAAAGGATACGTTTCTTCATATAAAATAACTCCTTATGTACTACTCTACTACCATATTACATGAGATATGCTTTTACCAGTAATTACTTTATTATTTCTAAATACTGCTGCACATATTAGCTCACTATTCTTAGACATACTAGCACATATTTTCCATTTTTTCAACCTTTGACCTGGATTTATTTATGAACAATCCATGAACAGGAAAAAACCTCAAAAGAACCTAAGTATATTTATTCTGCTTTTTCCGGATTGGAAACCATAACTTTATGATCATACCATTTTCCTTTGGTTCCAATCAATGCCAGATCAAATTCTTCATCTAGTACCGGAACCGGAACATCAAATCCATTGACCTCCTCTGTCGTTCCATCGCTGAAAGTAACTGTGTCGGTTGTTGGCTGCAGAAGCTCAGCCCCTTCTTTCTTGGCATCTTCTGCCAGACCAGGAAAAAGATTTACAATGTTTTTCGATGCCAGAGAGATATGAAGCATCATCTGTCCATTTTTAACAGTCAATGTTCCTTTTCCATCACAAGCCTCGCTTACATGAAACATTCCACTGTCTGTTGTGAACTCTGCTGTGTATGTACCATCTTCCAGAGAAGTTTGTGTTCCCGCTGTCTCTGTGTTACTTTCTTTGTCTGTATCTTTATTAATTACAGCTGCTGTATGCTCTATATAAATCTTCTGGATAGCTTCAATCTGACCAAGACCGGCAATCTGTGTATCGACACTGTCAAACTTTCCTGATGCATTGAACATGCTCTTCCAGGAATCTTCCTCATCTCCGGCCATATCATTGTTTGCGTGATCACCTGCAACTACCATAAGAGGACGAAGAATAACTTTTTTGTATCCAGCCTCTGCAACTGCTTCAATCACTGCTTCACATGCTGTTTCTTCCGGTTCCCCTTCCACGGTTCCAATAAATACATTTTCATAGCCAAGATCACTCATCTGTGTCTGCATCTGGCTATAAGAGATTTTTGCTGTGTGAGAAGTACCATGTCCCATAAATACAAACGCTGTACCATCTTCTTTCGCCGCATCCAGACTGTCAAATCCTGCTGTCTCAACCGCTTGAGCTGTGATTGCTTTGGCAACTGCAGCTTTATCATCATTAACTACAGAAGCATCTTCTCCTACTTCACCCAGAAGAGGTTCTGCAATTTTCACAGATTCAAACTGATCTTTATATGCCTCGACAGCTTCTACAAGTTCATCATATTCTGCGCCGTGCATCAGATGAGTGGGCTGTATTACCAGGTTTTTCACATTATTTTCGACTGCGCGCTCCAGTGCCTGATCCATGTTGTCGATTTTTTCTCCATCACGGGCCTGCACATGATTAATGATTATCTGAGCAGTAAATGCTCTTCTTACCGACCAATCCGGAAATGCTTCCTGCAGTGCATCTTCAATTCCTTTAATGTCGGCCACACGGCTGTCGTTAAAAGAAGTACCAAAGCTTACCACCAGCAGTTCATTCTCACCGATATCGTCCTGATTTCTCGAGTCATCCTTACTTGCATCGCCGGTATCTCTTCCAAAATAATCCGGATCTGCATTTTCCCCTTCAACCAGCTCTTTCTGAGCATCTGTCAACGCATCCCATGCCGCTTTTGCCGCTTCACACTGTGCATCCGTATCGTCCGTTCTTTCCTGTACATAGATAGCATCAATCAATGCAGCAACTTCGTCTGCTTTTTCCTGATCGGAAACATCTTCATTATCAGCCTCTTCCTCCTCTTTTCCGGTTTCCTCAGTTGTCTCTTCAAGAGCTGTACTGTCTGATTCTTTCTCAGTGTTTCCTCCACATCCTGCCACCAGTGAAGATACCATAACTGCCGCACACAATAAAGTTACCATTTTCTTCTTCATTTTTTCGTCTCCTTTACAATTTCTTTGTAAGTTTGCCGCAACAGAATTGAATAATAGGACACGAAAAAACAAAATCCAACGCATAATGCAGTTGGATTGTAGAAATATATATCGGTACAATCAAACCTCGTGATCTGGAATTTGCTATTCCCGTACCACGGCTGGCAGGTCTCCTGACTCACAGCTTTAACCGCATCCGCCGCCTTCCCAAACATTCATTCAGTGACTTTCTGGCAATGCTATCTGCATACAGTGACGAGATCGTACAGGCCTCTCACCTGTTTCCCTATTCTCCGTAAACCTCTCATTACGGCACCAACCGTTTCTTATTCAGTTCTTAATCAGACTTACAGGTGTATTATAGCACGTCAATTTCCACATGACAATCCCCGGCTATCTGTTTCTGTTTTCACCTGCTTCATTTCTTCACATCCATTACCTCCCGAATCTGTCTCGCAATCTCACAGCTTCCTTTGTGGATGCATTTTTCATATGCACAATCCACCTCACATAGTTCCAGCTTACCGTCTTTTTCTGCAAATTCACATGTAACGGTCTGACCCTGATTAAAGGTTCTGCAAAATCCCGAAAAAATATATTCTGTCTCATCCACCATATTCTGTTGCCTCCTGTCCCTGTTAACATATTCCGATATCTATTTTTCTGTATTCCAGTATAACTTTTGGCTTTGTAAATAACAAGTAAAATCCTCTGATATTTTCTTTTTATCCCGACAATTTCCTTGACAACTTTTCACCTTCATGTTAAGATAATAACGAAATCAGGAAAGCAAAAGGTTCCAATAACTGACGGATTTGTGGATTTACCACAGGGAAGTTGGAATCCATAATGGGTCGACCGTCTGGGCAGCAATGTATCTTCTACATTAGCTGCGTTTTTTATTTTATAGGCAATCCGTTATCCGTGTCTTATTGAAATCCGCTTATCCTGACAATGGTATAATATACATTGTTACGTATTAGAAAGGAGAATGTTTATTATGGGTTACAAAACAGACATTGAAATCGCACAGGAGTGCGAAATGCTGCCAATCACTGACATCGCAGCGAAAGCAGGTATCGATGACAAATACCTGGAGCAGTACGGAAAGTACAAAGCAAAAA
>JBJFCH010000229.1:0-37549 GCA_051888835.1 Oliverpabstia sp.
GAGGATACAGATGCACAGTTGTTAAAAGCTCAGATTCTTGTAAAACTGGAAAAAGAAGAAGAAGCTATTGATACACTGGAAAAAGTTCTGAAAAAGGACCCTGATAATTCTACAGTATATGGGCAATTGATTAAAGCTTATTACAGTCAGGAGATGACGGATGAAATCAAAAAGCTCCTGGATCAGTGTGAAAACGATGAAATCAAATCCAAATATTCTGCCTATATCAGCACACCGCCTGTATTTAGTCTTCCGGGGGGTGAATATACAGAACAAAAAACACTGCAGCTCTATTCCAGAGATGACGGTAGTTCTATTTATTATACGACCGACGGTTCGGATCCCACCGAAAACAGTACATTGTATACAGACAGTATCATCATAGACAGTGGTACTACTGTTGTAAAAGCGATTACTGTTAACAGTAAAGGAATTGCCAGTGATGTCGTTACAAATCAATATACGGTAACCTTTTTAGCTCCGGATCCGCCGAAAATTTCCCCCTCATCAGGAAAATTTACTACAGATATGGATACCAAAATCTATATTATTGTTCCTGACGGATGTAAAGCGTATTATGCGTTTGATAAAAAACCAACGATCGCAGACGAACTGTATGTGGAAAGCCAACCTGTAGAAATGCAAAAAGGAACTCATACCTTCTATGCTATCCTGGTTGATGAACACGGAAAAGTAAGTTCCCCGGGCAGTGCCACTTATATTCTCGAAGATCCGGAGTAAATTTGTTCTTTCGTTAATTTTTTATCCGCATATTGATTTTTATAATATTTTATGGCAAAATAAATCGGAGGATTGTAACACGTTACCAAACCAAAATCTGCGTGTTAAAATATAATAACTAGGAGGATGTTATGTACAAAATTATCAAAGCGGAAAAACTTAATGAGATTGTATATCTCATGGTTGTAGAAGCACCAATGGTAGCAAAACATTGTGAACCTGGACAGTTTGTTATAGTAAAACTGGATGATGCAGGAGAGCGTATTCCGTTGACGATCTGTGATTATGACAGAGAAGCAGGAACGATCACAATCGTATTCCAGCCAATCGGAGCATCTACAGAAAAATTTGCAAAATTGCAGGCAGGGGATGCATTTGAAGATTTTGTAGGGCCTCTGGGATGTCCATCCGAATTTGTGAAGGAAGATCTGGAAGCACTGAAAAAGGAAAAAATCTTATTTGTAGCCGGTGGTGTTGGTACTGCACCGGTATATCCTCAGGTAAAATGGCTTCATGAACATGGAATTGACGCTGATGTAATCGTAGGTGCCAAGACAAAAGATCTTATTATCCTTGAAAAAGAAATGGAAGCAGTAGCAGGTAATTTATATGTTACTACTGATGATGGTTCCTATGGACGCAGCGGTATGGTTACGAAAGTAATCGAGGATCTTGTTGCTGATGGTAAAACCTATACCAGATGTGTAGCAATCGGACCTATGATCATGATGAAATTCTGTTGCCTGACAACAAAGAAATATGATATTCCGACAATCGTATCTATGAACCCGATTATGGTTGACGGAACTGGTATGTGCGGTGCCTGCCGTGTTATTGTTGGCGATGAAGTAAAATTCGCATGTGTAGACGGTCCTGAATTTGATGGACATCTGATTGACTGGAATCTTGCTATGCAGAGACAGCAGATGTACAAGACAGAAGAAGGAAGAGCATTATTGAAACTGCGTGAGGGAGAAACTCATCACGGTGGATGCGGACAGTGCGGAGGTGACGAATAATGGGTGACGTATTAAAGAAAGTTCCTGTAAGAGAACAGGCACCAAAGGTAAGAGCAACAAACTTTGATGAAGTTTGTCTTGGATATAATAAAGAAGAGGCAGTTGAAGAGGCAAATCGCTGTCTTACATGTAAAAATGCAAAATGTGTTCAGGGATGTCCTGTAAATATCAATATTCCTGGATTTATCAAAGAAGTAAAAGAAGGAAATTTTGCAGAAGCTTATAAAGTAATCGGACAGTCCAGCTCATTGCCGGCAGTCTGCGGACGTGTATGTCCTCAGGAAACACAGTGTGAAGGAAAATGTATCCGTGGAATCAAAGGGGAAGCTGTTTCCATTGGTAAACTGGAACGTTTTGTAGCTGACTGGGCAAAAGAGAATGGTATTAAACCGGAAGCTCCGGCTGAGAAAAACGGACATAAAGTTGCTGTCATCGGTTCCGGTCCGTCCGGACTTACCTGTGCAGGTGATCTGGCTAAACTGGGTTACGATGTAACTATTTTTGAAGCACTTCATCAGGCAGGCGGCGTTCTTGTTTATGGTATTCCGGAATTCCGTCTTCCAAAAGATAAAGTTGTAAAAGCGGAAGTAGAAAACGTTAAATCTCTTGGTGTTAAAATTGAGACTAACGTTATCATTGGAAAGTCCACAACAATTGACGAACTGTTGGACAATGAAGGATTTGAAGCAGTATTTATCGGTTCCGGTGCAGGTCTCCCAATGTTTATGGGAATCCCCGGAGAAGTTTCCAATGGTGTATTCTCTGCAAATGAATATCTGACACGAAGCAATCTGATGAAAGCTTTCCGTGAAGATTATGATACCCCAATCGTTACAGGCAAAAAAGTTGTTGTAGTTGGCGGTGGTAACGTTGCTATGGATGCTGCCAGAACTGCTCTTCGTCTTGGCGCTGAGGTACATATCGTATACAGAAGAAGTGAAGAGGAACTTCCTGCAAGAAAAGAAGAAGTACACCACGCAAAAGAAGAAGGTATTATCTTTGATCTGCTTACTAATCCTGTTGAGATTATTGCTGATGAAAAAGGTTGGGTAAAAGCAGTAAAATGTGTTCGTATGGAATTGGGCGAGCCGGATGCTTCCGGAAGAAGACGTCCTGTTGTTGTAGAAGGTTCCGAGTTTGAGATTGAAGCAGATACCGTTATCATGTCTCTGGGAACTTCACCAAACCCGCTGATTTCTTCTACAACGATTGGTCTGGATATCAACAAGAGAAAATGTATCATTGCTGATGAGGAAACAGGTGCAACCTCCAAAGAAGGTGTATATGCCGGTGGAGATGCCGTAACTGGTGCAGCAACAGTTATTCTTGCTATGGGTGCCGGAAAAGCTGCCGCAAAAGGAATCGACGAATTCATAAAAAATAAAACAAAATAATTAGTATCAAAGATTATGCGGCTCTGTAGTGATATATTCACTTCAGAGCCGTTTTCTTCTTTCACGAATAGGTATCTTATTGGAACATTTTGTGTTATAATGGTCTACGTTCAGAAAAAAATTAATAATCGTATAGTAGATGTTGGGGAGGGCAGTGATATGATTGCTAAGATAAGAGAAAAGCTGTCAGAAAATGCAGATTTACAATATAAGAATTTTCATCAGTCACTTGTGCCCGGACTTGAATCCATGATTGGAGTGAGGATTCCCAAACTTCGTGAAATTGCGAAATGGGCATCAAAACAGAACTGGCAGCCGATATGGGGAGAATTGTCAGAAGAATGTTATGAAGAACTGATGATCAAAGGTATGTTGATTGGGTACAGTAATATTACTCAAAAGGAACAAACCGAATATCTAAAACGTTTTATCCCATTGATCAATAACTGGGCCATCTGCGATTGTTGCTGCAGCACCTGGAAATTTATGAAAAAAGATCAGGATTATTGGTTTTCTTTTTTAAAACCTTATCTCTCCAGTATTGATGAATTTCAGGTACGTTTTGCAGTTGTCGCTCTATTGGATTATTTTGTTGAAGAAAAATATCTCCATAAAATATTTTCTTTTTTTGACCACATTCAACAACACGATTACTATGTACAGATGGCGGTAGCGTGGGCTGTTTCCGTATGCTTTGTAAAATATCCGGGTGAAACAAAGTTGTATCTATGTTCCAATCATCTGGACGATTTTACGCAGAACAAGGCAATCCAGAAAATAAGAGAATCCAATAGGGTATCCAGGGAATTAAAAGAGGAAGTATTGACCTGGAAAAGAATATAATCCATATATGAAAAAGGAGGAACTAATTATGTTTGATCGAGTAACACTTAAAGAACGAGGAAAAGAAGCTATAAGACGTAACTATTGGAAATGCGTTCTTGTATCATTGGTTTTGATGCTGTTTGTTCAGGGCAGTCCCGGAAGCTCTGCAAGAGGCACCTCAAATTCTTCGGATCAAAATGATACGGAAAATTATTCTTATTCCATATCCGCCGGAACTAATTCTTTTAATTTCAATTTTGACCTTGGGGATGGTGCCTCCATTCTTTTCAGAAATCCTATTATCGGATTTTTTACCGGTATGTTTTTGATGATTGTAATACTTCTTACCATAATACTGAGGATATTTGTTTTTGCACCTATGGAAATTGGCGGTTGTCGTTTCTTTATGGAAAATGCATATGATCCATCTGAACCTGGTAGATTACTTTTTTCCTTCCATAGTGGCCATTATTCAAAAATGGTAATTACTATGTTTTGCAGAGATCTCTTTGTCAGTCTGTGGAGTTTGCTTTTTGTTATTCCGGGAATTATAAAAAGTTATGAATATCGTATGGTGCCTTATCTTATGGCAGATGCCCCGGATTTAACCAGACAGGAAGCGTTCCGCATCAGTAAAGATTTAATGTACGGCCAGAAGATGAATGCTTTCGTACTTGATCTTTCATTTATCGGCTGGCAAATACTATCTGCCTGTACATGTGGACTTCTTGGAGTATTTTATGTAAATCCATATATCAATGCAACAAATGCTGAACTTTTCCTGGAACTGAAAAGACAGTATTTTTCAGCACGAAGCAATTCGTAGTATTGATCCTATTTGTCGGGCAATTCATATTATAAAGGAGAATCGATATGTCATTGAAAATTCAATTTGTAACTGATTATGTATGTCCCTACTGCATGGTTGCAAAGGTACCATTTATGCAGGCTATTCAGGGAAAAGATGTGGAAGTGGAGTGGATTCCTTATGAACTGACACAGGAACCGGACGAGCGAATCGACACTTACCACGATGAAATACGAAAAGAAAAATGGGCAAAGACTCTGGTACCCAAGGCAAACGCGCTTGGTATTGATATGAAACTGCCACCAAAAGTAATTCCACGGCCATACACCAGACTGGCTTTCGAAGGTTACCATTATGCTAAAGAACATGGTCAGGGAGAAGAATATAATACCAGGGTATTTCATGCATATTTTTGTGAAGAACTGGATATTGGTAATCCTGAAGTCCTTTGCAAAATTGCGAAAGAATCAGGACTTGAAGTAGATTCGTTTCGAAAAGCTCTTGAAAACGGAACCTACACCGCATTGCAGAAGAATCTGGTTGCCTATGCCCGCGATGAACTTCATGTACAGTCCGTACCTACCATTTTTTTAGGAAATACGATGATAGAGATCAACGAATATACCAAAGAGGCATTTGTAGAAATAATTGATCATGCTTTAAAAGAATACTGTGAAAAGGAAGACTGCAAATGAAAATTACAATCATAACAGTCGGAAAAATCAAAGAAAAATATCTTCGTGATGCTATTGCGGAATATTCCAAAAGACTGAGTAAATATTGCAAACTGGAAATTGTGGAAGTAGCTGATGAAAAAACACCGGATCATGCCAGCGCTATTGTGGAAGAACAGATTCGTGATAAAGAAGGGGAACGAATTTTAAAACTCCTGAAAGAAGATGCTTACGTAATTACACTGGAGATTGGAGGAAAAATGCTGGATTCTGTAGAATTTTCCCAAAAATTGGAGCAGCTGGGAATCCAGGGAAAAAGCCATATCATTTTTGTAATTGGGGGCTCCATCGGTTTGGGGAATGAAATACTAAAACGTTCAGATTTTGCCATTAGTTTTTCTAAAATGACATTTCCTCACCAACTGATGCGTGTTATTTTGCTGGAACAAATTTACCGGAGCTATCGCATTATGAATCACGAGCCTTATCACAAATAATACCATAAAGAAAATGACAGGGGGATAATTTATGCCAGTATTTGATTTTAAGAATTCACCGGAAGAGACAAAGGTTTCGGAGTGTACTTATACTGTATTTCGTACCAACGAATCTGAAACTTCTCCGGAACACCCTATTCTTTTGCTGGATAACAGCACTAAAAAACTGAAACATCATTCGGAAGGTGTATTCACGAACCCAATCAAGAAAACTGCTTTTGAATTCAAGACAGATAATGGAATGATCAGTGCGGATATTTTGCAAATAGATGCCCGTTTTGTAAGTCTTTTAAAATGGCTTGGAGAAAATCATATCAATGTCTGCCTTTCCGGAGCCGACAGGGAGGATGGATATGCTGTATACAAAATTCGTGAGATTGCTTTTGGGGGCGGCGGAAAACTATCGGCGGAGGATGGTTTTCTTCAATTTATGATTGAACGACTTCTATCCAGTGACGCTCCTTCAGAAGAAGTGGAAGATGAAGATGAAGAAGAAACCGGTGACAGCATGAAGCTCACCAGTATCCAGAGCATTACAGATTTCATGAACTGCGCCGGTCGGACACTTCCGGACAATATCCGGCTCTGGGCAAGAAGAAATCTGGCCGTGGCACGTTCTCATGAAGTCTCACAGGAGGAACGCCGCCATGCCCAGCGTGCTCTTTCCATAATGATGAACATTCAGTGGAAGAGTAATTATTTTGAGACGATTGATATTGATGAGGCCCGCCGGATTCTTGACGAAGAACTCTACGGTATGGAACGGGTAAAACAAAGAATCATGGAGACAATTATCCAGATTAACCGTACCCATACATTACCATCCTATGGTATTTTGCTGATTGGACCGGCCGGTACGGGAAAGTCCCAGATTGCCTATGCAGTTGCCCGTATTTTGAAACTACCGTGGACAACACTGGATATGAGTTCCATCAATGACCCGGAACAGTTAACCGGAAGCTCTCGTATTTATGCCAATGCAAAACCGGGTATTATCATGGAGGCATTTTCCATGGCGGGAGAGTCAAACCTGGTTTTTATCATCAACGAGCTTGATAAGGCGGCTTCCGGCAAAGGAAATGGAAATCCTGCGGATGTGCTTTTGACTTTGCTTGATAACCTGGGATTTACAGATAACTATATGGAATGTATGATTCCGACCGTAGGTGTTTACCCTATTGCCACTGCCAATGAAAGAGATCAGATCAGTGCACCACTGATGTCCAGATTTGCTGTCATCGAGATTCCGGATTATACTCCTGAAGAAAAGAAAATCATTTTCTCCAACTACGTACTTCCGAAAGTAATGAAACGCATCGGTATGCACGAAAATGAATGCAAACTTACAGCAGATGGACTGGAAGCGGTCATTGAAATCTATAAAAACACCAGCGGAATCCGTGATCTGGAGCAGGCAGCAGAACACATTGCAGCCAATGCACTGTACCAGATTGAGGTGGATCATGTGCAATCCGTAACCTTTGACAGTGATATGGTAACTGCACTGCTTCCCTGACAGATAGGAGAGATGAAAATGGCTAAGTACATTTTAGAAAAAGGCCGACCTTCTTCCCAGGAAGGACGTCTGGAAAAAGAAATGCGTGTATATAATCTGCTGGATCATCTGCATATGGAGTATTGGAGAACAGACCATCCGGATGCGGAAGCCTATACCATGGATGCATGCAAAGAAATTGATAGTGTATTAGAAGCAACTGTCTGCAAAAATCTGTTCCTTACAAATCGCCAACATACACAGTATTATCTGCTTATGATGCCGGGTGATAAAGTGTTCAAAACAAAAGAACTATCCAAACAGATCGGCTCTGCCAGATTATCTTTCGGATCACCGGAAGAAATGGAAGAACTGCTGGATTGTACTCCGGGTTCTTCCTCCGTTATGGGACTTATGAATGATACAGAAAATCGTGTCCAGCTTCTGGTAGATCAGGATATCCTGAAGGGGGAATTTCTTGGTGCCCACCCCTGTATCAATACTACCAGTCTGAAACTACGAACCTCTGAGGTATTTGGAGTATTTCTGCAGGCTGTACATCATAACAAAATAGATGTTACACTAACAGGAGTCAGTGCATAGATATATTCAAGCAGGACAGGGGACAAACCCCTGTCCGTTTTTATTTAAGTTCACAGAATTTTCATATTTTTTATTAGCACTCGCACTTGACGAGTGCTAATTTATGTGTTATATTACATCTAGAACAAAGGAAACAATATAAATCCTGAGTTTTGTAGAAAATAAAAACAAGCGGTTCAAACACCGTATGATATGAATGGAGGAATGTTTTATGTTAATGCCTAGTATTTTTGGAGAGAGTTTAGTTGATGAATTTTTTGATGATTTTGCACGTCCGGCAAGAAACGCAGCAAGATACACTACAAATTCCACTTCTTTGATGAACACAGATGTGAAAGAAACAAAGACAGGTTATGAACTTGATATTGATCTTCCGGGATATAAGAAAGAAGATGTAAAGGCAGAACTGAAAAAAGGTTATCTGACAATCAGTGCTTCTACTAACAGTACAAAAGAAGATAAGGGAGAAAAATATATCCGCAGAGAAAGATTTTGCGGTACCTGCAGCAGAAGCTTCTATGTAGGTGAAGATATTGAACAGTCAGATATCAAAGCGAAATTCGAAGATGGTATTCTGAAAGTATTCGTACCGAAGAAAGAGCAGCAGCCTGTCGTTGAAAAAAATAATTATATTACCATCGAAGGCTAATGAATAAACGGGAATGTTCTGACATGACAGATATTCCCGTTTTTGATATATAAAAAAAGCTATGATTGGAGGTGGTTGGCATGGCTAAGAGAGATTACTATGAGGTTCTTGGCATTTCCAAAGGCGCTGACGAAAAAGAAATAAAGCATGCATATCGTAAACTGGCAAAAAAATATCATCCGGATACGAATCCCGGAGATCAATATGCGGAACAGCAGTTCAAAGAAGTAACGGAAGCCTATAATGTGCTGAGTGATCCTGAAAAGAAGAAATTATATGATCAGTATGGCTTCGCCGCATTTGATGAAAATATGGGAACAGGTGGATATCAGGATCCTCATGGTTACGGAAATTGGTCCGGTGGATTTGACTTTGGAAACAATGGTCATTATCAGGAGTATCATTATGAAGGCAACAGTATGAATGATATTTTTGACGATCTGTTCGGCAATGCATTCCACAATTCCTATGGCAGAGGTTTTCACCATGGTTTTGGGCATAATACAGAGAGCGATTATCATAAAGGCCGTAATATAGAATCAGATATTACCATCTCTTTTGACGAAGCGGTTTATGGATGTGATAAAATTATTCGTTTCAATGAAAATTCCAGTCAGCCTATAAAAGTGCATATTCCTGCCGGAATTGACGAAGGTCAAAGTGTTCGCTTGAAGGGTAAAGGATATCCCGGAACCAACGGTATGTCTGCAGGAGATTTGCTGTTGAAAATCCATATTACGGAAAAGCAGGGAATTACGCGAAAAGGACTTGATGTATACACAACTGAGAATATTCCTTATACAACTGCCGTATTGGGTGGCGAAGCTATTTTCCATACTCTGTATGGCTCTGTTAAATGTAAAATTGCTCCGGGTACACAATCCGGCAGTAAGATCCGTCTGAAAAATAAAGGAATAACGTCCATGAAAAACTCATCGGTTCATGGAGATGCCTATGTGACAGTTCAGATTCAAGTGCCTAAAACAGTATCAGATGCAGAAAAAGCAAAACTTCAGGAATTAGAACAGCTTCGGAAAATCAGCTGATAAAACATAGCTGGAAACTGGCTTTTATGGCTCTTCTGGTTCAGGATGAGTTTACCGGGTTGAATATAGACAAAGTAATCCGTATGTGCCTGATCCATGATCCGGGTGAAGCATTTACCGACCTAAAAAAGAAAAAATGTTTTTGCGTTCTCAAAAGGTCAGTCACAGGCAAGCATGCCGTAACTGACCTTTTGTCCCTTGTCTCATATTATTTTACTTTTTTCATGGTATAGCTGCCTGTACTTGCACGGAAGGCACCAATGATATTTTTGATACTGCATAAGATTGTCAGAAAATATCCAATGATAAGATCCGTGTAATAACTTCCCGTCAGATCAGATTCCTGAATGATCGCCTCAATTTCCTGATAGATTTCAGAAAACGTTACATCATATGTTGATTTAAATGCATCGTATGCATCCCATGTCCATGCCAGTTTATTAGCAAAATAAATCATAACAACCATGATGACCACAGAACCGATGACACCTTTTTTGTCCAGATGCTTTCCAAGAAGTTCATATCCTTTCATTGCACAGATTCCGGTGACAGCACCTGCTATTCCAGCTATGTATCCCAACTTATATATCACAACCCATAAGATACAACCAATCAGTGAGCCAAGAAATGCTCCTACCAGTCCTGCAGCCAGATTGCTTTTCTGGCCTTTGATAGTTTCCTGATTCTCCTTGAGAGAATTTCCCACATTATCTTTACAATCATTGCAAAGATAATGGTATTCACCGTTGATTTCATAACACTCCGGATCTTCATAGTTATTTCCGCACAATTCGCATCCGGAAGAATATTGACAATTCATCAGATACTGGATCACTGATTCCACAATCTCATTCAAAGTACCTGGTATTTTTTTAGCCAGATTCGGAGCTTTGATAGTTAAATCAATACAGTTTGGATGAGCCTGTATACCCAGAATCCTGTTATCTGAAACTTTCATCTGCTGCAGATGTTGGGCAAGAACCGCATTATTTACATCTTCCTCCAATTTTGCATTAATTCTGATCACATATTGTCCATTAACAAGATTAATAACCAGATAATAACCCCTGTAAACTCCCACAAGAGCAGTTTTATAATCTCTGAGAACTCCACCCAGAATCTGTTCCTGTATTTTTTTTGATACCATATAATTCCTCCCTCTGTTTGTGTATTATTAATTCTTTTCTTAAGTCTTCATACACAATTATATCTATGTTATCATATATTTTTCATAGTGCAATACAATGTTGTAAAACGTAAGATAAATGTAAATTATAAGATAGCATAATAAAAGAAGGAGAGTCAGTCTACTATTCTGACTCTCCTTCTTTTACAATACTCTCCAAAACCCGAATTAAATCATTCATATTTTCCAGAGTTACATTTCGCTCCAGAATTATATTCTTTAGATTTACGGAAAGAGTTTCAAATTGTTCTCTTATGGTCGGTGAAACATAAGATGCCATATTCATCACCTCACCATCAGTATGCCCTATTATCAAACAAATATACAGGAACCTATCGGAATCAGATAAAAATTGACATCTGACCAAAGATATCATATGATGATATTAGTATAAAAACGGTTCCATTAATAAACAGAATTTGTTAATAGAGGAGTGTACTATGAATACGATCGAACTGCTGGATGCACTCCAGCAAAAAGCACTGGGTGATGAAAACATAAAACACATGCTGCTGGCAACGCGAAAAGAAAAAAATCCGCTTTCTGCATTTTGTCGAAAATGCCAGGAACTTGGGTATGCGATTTACGAAATGGATCTGATCCAGGCCGGAGAAGAGTTCTACGCATCCATGAGAAGAAGTACAAACGGAGGCGGAGAAAACTCCCCCATGCTGGAAGGTGAAGACGATTTTTACGAATTGTTTTTCGCCAGTCTGGAAGACAGATAGTAATTTTATGGCCTGAACTGTAAAAGATCCCATTTTGAGGAAGCATTCATTTTTCGGAAAATATTCTGCATATGTTTTTGCAGAGTATTTTCTTTTATATCCAGTTTTTTCACGACTTCCTCATTATTTTGAAATTGAAATATAAGTTCCAGAATCTGTGTTTCCCGTACGGTCAATCCATATTGTTTTTGAAGCTCTTCTATACCGGCACGTTTAGAAAACATATTTTCAGATTCAATTGTAATTTTGTAAAGTACAGCATTCAAATGCATTCCAAGAGAACGCAGATAAAACATATCCTCATCTGAAAATTCACCGTCAATTTTTGTACGAAACAATGAGAGTACTCCCAGAAGATTTTGTTGATAAACAATAGTAAACTGTAAACTGTCGAATACATTATATTTGCGGTAGCAGTGCAGATACAGTGGAGTATTCAGTCTTCTTTCTTCTCCAATCAGATCACTTTCCCGTATCAATGTAGATTCTCTTGAATGCAAAATCCATAACAGATGATCCTCATCAGCCAGTTTCATATACTCATTTTCCGCCTCAACAAAGGATTCCGGATAACAAATAGGTGATGTAAGTCTGATTTTTTCCGTATCCTGCTTATCTGTCAGGAGAATACTGGCATAACTATAAGGTATCAGTAATTTTAATCTTCTAAGAAAATTCTTTTGCAGTTCTTCCATCGATTTACAATCATATAATTCATAGATAATATCATTGATAATTAAAAAATTATTTTTATCCATTTTTATCTTTCCCATATTTTTAAACAATGGAATTTCTCCGTATTTTTCCTCTCTAAATTCTCCCATTAGTATACAACTAATTATACTTAATAACAAGTATATCTAATAAAATACACGTATCATATTCTAAAAAATAATGATTGATATTAAGTATAGAATCAGGTATTCTACTAACAGATCAAAAAAATACAACGGTGTATTTATTGTAACCATTGCAATAAATATACCGTTCTTTTTTTAAGAAAGGATGATAATTATGGCAGCAAAAGTACAGGTAGTCAAAGATTTGGACAGAGTGATTTCTCTTATCAAGACAGACAGCCACGATATTCCGGAAGAAGAAAAAAAGAAAATGGTCGCTGAGACGCTGAACCATTTTGACAATTATGTAAGCCCGGGCTGGTTGAAATACAGAAAATCTGTATCCTCCGATTCTGAAGAAGGAGCAGTTCTTGAATGGGAAGACGAAGGTGCTTACTGCTACGGGCTGAACGGTGAAAAATTTATTGACTGTCTCGGCGGATTCGGTATCTACACCTGCGGACACAGAAATTCTGAGATTCTTGATGTTGTGAAAGCGCAGCTTGATCACCAGGCTCTTCACTCTCAGGAACTTTTGGATCCTCTTCGTGGATATCTGGCAAAAGCTGTTGCTGATATTACCCCGGGAGATCTTCAATATTGCTTTTTCACTAACGGTGGTGCCGAAGCTGTTGAAATGGCTCTCAAACTGGCTCGTATTGCTACAGGCGGAAGATGGTATATCTCTACTGTAGGTGCTTTCCATGGAAAATCCATGGGTGCGATCTCCATGGGTGGAAAAAGCACTTATCGTGTACCATATACCCCGATGGTCCAGCAGGTACAGCATGTACAATACGGTGTCGCAGAAGATATAAAAAAGGCCATCTGTAATCTGCAGGCAGTTGGTGAAAAAGTTGCAGGCGTTATTCTGGAGCCCATTCAGGGTGAAGCAGGCGTAATCATTCCACCGAAAGGTTATCTGCAGGAAGTACGTGAAATCTGTGACGAGACCGGTGTCGCTCTGATTTTTGATGAGATTCAGACAGGTATGGGACGTACCGGTACTATGTGGAGATGCGAGGCAGAAGGTGTTACTCCTGATATCATGACATTCGGAAAAGCTTTTGGCGGAGGTATTATGCCGATCACAGGTATAATCTGTAAACCCAAAATGTGGACACAGGATCTGATTGATAATCCATGGCTTTTAGGTTCTCCTACATTCGGTGGAAACCCTGTATGTTGTGCAGCAGCCATTGCAACAATCAAATATATGCTGGAAAATGATATTCCGGGTGTTTGTAAAAGTAAAGGAGAATTACTGAAAACCGGTTTGATGCATTTAGCAGAAAAATATCCTGAAATCATTCAGGAAGTAAGAGGAACCGGATTGATGCTTGCCGTTGAGTTCCACACCTGTGAACTCGGTTATGAATGTGCAAAAGGGCTGTTCGCAAGACGTGTCATGACTGCAGGCACACTGGTCAACGCAAAAACAATCCGTTTCGAGCCAACAGCAGTCATCTCCGAACAGGATATAAAAGATGTAATCAGTCGTATGGATGAAGCTTTGGCTGATACAAAGAGGGTTTTTAATCTGTAAATCACATAAGGATCATGCAAATGTGCAAAGAGGCATACGTTTAGGTATGTCTTTTTGTTTTTATGACGAAATATAAAGAAAAGGAGACTGATTATGGAATTAAAGAAAATGTTTATTGACGGCAACTGGGTGGAAGGGAGCACAAAAAGATCATCACCGACTCTGAATCCATCCAACGGGGAAATACTTGCAATGGTTACTGAAGGAACTATAGATGATGTAAAAACTGCTGTGGCCGCAGCAAAAAAATCATTTTACGTTACACGGGAATGGCGTGATCTGGATTCTCAAAGCAGAAGCGATATGATTTTCAAAATTGCAGAAGCGATTGAAGCAGAGAAAGAAGAATTTGCCCGTCTGGACAGTATTGATCACGGAAAACCGCTGAGAGAAGCAGAGGCTGATATTGACGATGCCGTTCATTGTTTCCGTTATTATGCCGGACTCCTGAAAGCTCCTTATGGCGGTGCTTACGATGTCAATGACGGTTTCGGGAAAATGCATAGCTATACAGTTCATGAACCTGTAGGGGTATGCGCACTGATTACCCCATGGAATTACCCGCTTCTCATGGCAGCGTGGAAATTAGCACCGGCTCTGGCAGCAGGTAACAGTGTGGTCTTTAAGCCTAGTTCCAACTGTGTCCTCTCCTGCGTGAAACTGTTTGAACTGTTCGAAACTGTTGGTATGCCAAAGGGAAGTGTCAACCTTGTGCTGGGACCCGGCGGAACTATCGGCAATGAACTGGCTGAAAATAAAGACGTGGATATGATTACCTTTACCGGAAGTACGGTAGTAGGACAGAGCATTATGCGGGCAGCAGCAGGCAATGTAAAGAAAATCGGTCTGGAGCTTGGCGGAAAATCACCGAACGTTATCTTTGCTGATGCAGATCTGGACGGTGCCGTTGAATGGGCAATGATCGGCATTTTCCTGAATCAGGGTGAGGTCTGCTCAGCAGGTTCCAGAATTATCATCGAAGAAAGTATAAAAGATGAATTTGTAAAACGGCTTGCGAAAAAAGCCAACGATATGACGATCGGAAATCCTCTGGAAAATCCGGATATGGGACCTCTGGTTTCCGAAGAACATATGAATAAAGTCCTGGGATATATTAAGAAAGGTTTGGAAGAAGGGGCAACATTGGTGTGCGGAGGTGAACGTTATACAGAAGGAGACTGTGCGAAAGGCTATTATGTACGTCCCACCATTTTTGACAACTGTACCGACGATATGACAATCGTAAAGGAAGAAATTTTCGGACCGGTAGTTACTATACAGACATTTAATACAGAACAGGAAGCAATTGCCATGGCCAATCACACGGAATACGGGCTTGCCGGAGCCGTATTTACCAAGGACGGTTCCCGGGCACTTCGGGTTATCAAAGAAATCCGTGCCGGTATCACATGGATCAACTGTTACAATCCTACTTTTAACGAAGCTCCATGGGGTGGATATAAAAAATCAGGTATTGGCCGTGAACTGGGTATACATGGTCTGGAAGAATATCAGGAAATCAAACAGATCAATATCAACCTGAATCCCGGTACTGTAGGCTGGTATACAAACTAAATATCTATGTAATATTGTACATTCGTGATAGATAGAACAAAGTGTAATCCTTCTTTGTTCTATCTATCTTCACAAAATTATATTATATTTTCTCAGCCAAGTCCGACAGCGGTGCAAAATGATACCCCATTTCCTCCCATTTTGTCAGAAGTTCATCCAGTATTTCAGCATTTGTGGAGGATGTGCTGTGCAGAAGTACCACGGCACCCGGATGTATACGGGGTATCAATTTTTCGAACGCCTGCTCCTTGGTGGGCTGCTGATCCTGAAGCCAGTCAACATATGCCAGACTCCAGAAAAATGTATGATATCCCAATTCACTGGCCATTTGAAGATTTTTGCTATTGTATTTTCCCTGCGGCGGGCGATAGAATTTTACCATCTCTGTTCCTGTAATTTCCTGATACAGTTTTTCTACCTCGCCCAATTCTTTTGCAAATGATTCCATATCAGAAATCTGTGACATATCCGGATGATGATATGTATGATTTCCCACCGTATGTCCTTCTTCAACCATCCGTTTTACCAGTTCCGGACTGGTCTCGAGAAAATTTCCCACTACAAAAAATACAGCGGGTGCATTGTGTTTTCTTAATGCATCAAGTATTGCCGGCGTATTTCCATTTTCAAATCCTGCATCAAATGTCAGATAGATTACTTTATCATCCGTAGGATCCAGATAAGCCGCATGATATTGTTTCAAATCATCTGGTGACGCATTTCCTGTAGGTTTTTCTCCTTCCTGAGTAAATCCCAGCCCCCAGTTCCCTTCCTCACTATAGGAAATGGTTTCCTGCTTTTCCATAACATGGTTTACAAAATGGCGAACTGCAGAACCTGTAAGAAACGACGCTACCATGATAGATACAATCAGAGCAATTTTCGTGTCTGAATATTTTAAATCCTTTTTGTTACTTTCATCCGTCATATACGACCACAATCCCTGATTTATTATTACAGTGTATGACCCGGACAAGTCAGCTATTCATAGTCTCAACAATAAAAATAAACTGCATCGAACGTAGACAGATTTCTATCAATCATGTATAATACCTTATACTGGGGAAGTCAAATGGACATGCAAGCATGTCCGCTTGGCTCGTTGCTCGCGGGAATAAAATGTGAGTAATCTATAGAAAATGGAGATAAGAAAATGATATATCAAAATGTTTTAGAGGCAATGGGACATACACCCATAATTCAGTTAAATAAAATGGCAGATCCTGAGGGGGCAAGAGTACTTGTAAAATTTGAAGGCTTGAATGTAGGAGGTTCCGTTAAAACCAGAACTGCTTATAATATGATCTGCAAAGCAGAAGAAGAAGGTATTCTGCATCCGGATTCCGTTATTGTTGAGCCAACCAGCGGAAATCAGGGAATAGGTCTTGCACTGGTAGGTGCCGTCAAAGGATATAAAACTATTATCATTATGCCGGATTCTGTCAGCCATGAAAGAAAACTTCTGGTGGAGCACTACGGTGCACAGGTGATTTTAATCCATGATAAAGGCAATATCGGTGATTGTATTGACGAATGTATGCAGACAGCACTCAAGATGGCCAAAGAAGATCCAAAAGTATTTGTGCCGCAGCAGTTTGCCAATCCTGCCAATCCTATGGTACATCGTCATCACACAGGTCTTGAGATTCTTGAACAGGTTGCCGGACCTATCGACGGATTTTGTTCCGGAATCGGCACCGGCGGTACGATCACCGGAATCGGAGAAACACTAAAAGCACTGAATCCGGATATTACAATCTGGGCTGTTGAACCGGAAAATGCTGCCATATTGGCCGGGGGAACTGTCGGTACTCATATTCAGATGGGAATCGGTGACGGTGTCGTTCCGGATGTTCTGAATCAGAATATCTATGATGATATCTATATTGTCTCTGATGAAGAAGCTCTTCGCACAGCAAAAGATCTGGCAAGAATTGAGGGACTGATGTGTGGAATTTCCAGTGGAACCAATGTTGCGGCAGCATTAAAACTCGCAAAAAAACTGGGAAAAGGAAAAACTGTTGTCACCATTCTTCCGGACACAGCAGAACGCTATTTTTCAACACCACTCTTTGAAGAGGAATAGACGGTTACGTGTAAGACAAAGGAGCAGCTATGAATTTTAAACCGATTGAAGATTTTATTACACAATTTCCCATTTATCAGTACGCATTTATCAAAACAGAAGATGTGGAGTTTAACGATAAAGTACGTGCAATCTGTAAAAAAGAGTGTCCGAGATACGGAAAATCCTGGTCCTGTCCGCCGGCAGTCGGAAGCGTAGATAAATGTCGTGAAATCTGCATGGAATATCCCTACGTACTTCTGTTTTCTTCTGTAGCGGAAGTTCCGGATTATTCTGATTTTGATGCCCTTTTAATGACCAAAAGAGAGCATGAAGAAATAACAGAACAGATTGAACATTACCTGAAAAAAGAAGCCTGGAAATGTTATACACTGTCTACGGATTCCTGCTCTATTTGTGAAAAATGTACATATCCTAAAAAATCGTGTGTCCATCCGGAGAAGATGCATCCCTGTATTGAAAGCCATGGAATTTTGCTGACAAAAAATATTGAAGAAAATAATATGGATTACTTTATGGGAGAACAAATGGTTCTCTGGTTCACGATGATTTTTCTAAAAGAGGTATAATACGGCTGCTTTTTCCATAGATTGTATAATAAAGCCGGGGGTGCCTTTCATGAGAAAGATTACGGCCATATGGAGGGAAAGTCTGGCAGAATCTTTGAAACTCCCTAAAGATCTGATCTTTCAGGATGCCGTCATTACCCTTACAGGTGATACCGAAATTCTCGTTGAAAATTACAGGAGTATTCTTGAATACAGTCAATGCCATATTCTTGTGCAGGCCAACCGCAGCAGAATACGTATTCAGGGAGAACATCTGGAAATTCTGTACTACACCAATGATGAGATGAAAGTATGCGGTAAATTTTCCGCTGTCTCATATGAAAGATAGCAGTTTGTGGAGGGCAGAGTTTGATTGAAAAGATTCCAAAATATATAAGGGGATATGTGAGAATTCGTTTGGAAAGCCCCATGCCGGAACGTTTTTTAAGTCTTTGTGTACATAATCAGATTCCCGTCCGGAATTTGAAAAATAATGGAATGTATTATGAAATGGAAATATCAGTAAAAGATTTTTTTCGTATAAACACCTTTCGGCGAAAAACACAGTCACGTATATTTCTGCTGGAAAAACATGGATTGCCTTTCTTTTTTCATCGAAATAAAAAGAGAAAGGCTTTTTTTCTTGGATTTCTTATATGTCTCTCTCTTTTGTATCTTTGTTCTCTTTTTATCTGGGACATTCGGCTGGAGGGAAATCATTATAATTCTGACGATACTATATGGGAAATGCTGGAGACTATGCATGTCACTGACGGGATACTGAAAAAAAATCTGGACTGTCAGCAGATTGCATCGAACCTGAGGGAAGCATTTCCCAATATTGTATGGGTCTCTGCTAAAATAGAAGGTACTTGCCTCGTACTGGAAATGAAAGAAAATGAAGATTCCTATATAGAAAAAGTGGAGAATGAAACTTCTCTGGATAGTTGGGATCTGACAGCAAAAAAGGACGGGAAAATAGTAAATATTATAACCCGCCAGGGTATGCCTAAAGTTGAAAAAGGGCAGGAATGCAAAAAAGGGGATATTCTTGTTTCCGGAGAAGTAGAAATACTGGACAACGATGCCCAGGTTCAAAGATATGAATATGTAAAATCCGATGCAGATATTTTCATAGAGACAGAGTATGTCTATTATCATGAATTTTCTCTGAAATATACGGAAAAAGAATATTGGGGTGAAAATAAAAGATATCCGTTTCTTCGGTTTCTAAATTACGAAATAACTTTATACCAAGATACATACGAACACGCAGCAATATATTGTCAGGAGCATCAGCTCAGCCTCACGCCAAGCTTCAAACTTCCTGTCTCCTACGGAAGTATAACCGTTAAGCCCTATACTGAAATTTCAAAAACCTATACGCAGGAAGAAGCGATTGAGATAGAGCAGAAAGAAATACAGACCTTCATGGAAAATCTGGTATCAACCGGAGCAATAATTACAGGAAAAAACATTTCCATTACTTTTGATCAAATTACCTGCAAAGCGATGGGCAATATACAGGTGATTGAATCTTGTGTTGAAAAAACACCGGTCCATAAATCGGTTCAGCCCTAAATTATATTTGTAATTGTTCAGTCATGGCTGAACTTCAATATATTTTTCGTAGAATTTAGTATAAAAGGGTTTATTTCTTCCAAAAAGATGATAGAATAAAGCGTAAGCGAAAGATAGAGTTCAGGAGGTAATACATGGCAAACAGTATCATCGAACAACTGATCGAGATACCGGCAGAACACGAGAGAAATATATTCGGTCAGTTTGATGAACATATTAAGAAAATAGAACGTACACTACATGTGACTTTGATATCACGTGACGGTGTCTTGAAAATCGTAGGTCCGGCACCAAATGTTGCCAAGGCTGCCGGTATTATAAAAGAACTTCTCGGGCTTTCCCTGAGAGGGAATACCATTCAATGTCAGAATGTGGATTATGCACTGGTAATGACGATGGACGAAAAGGAAGCTCCTCTGGTGGAGATGGATAAAGAATGTATCTGTCACACCATTAATGGTCGTCCGGTAAAACCCAAAACACTGGGGCAAAAACAATATGTAGATCAGATAAAAAAAGAAATGATCGTATTCGGGGTAGGACCGGCGGGAACCGGAAAAACATATCTCGCTATGGCCATGGCAATCACAGCATTTCGTAATGATGAGGTGGGAAGGATCATTCTCACGCGTCCTGCAATTGAGGCAGGTGAAAAACTGGGATTTTTACCCGGTGATCTTCAGAGCAAAGTGGATCCGTACCTGCGTCCGTTGTACGATGCTCTTTATCAGATTATGGGACCGGAAAGTTTTGCCAAAAACATGGAAAAAGGATTGATCGAAGTGGCACCTCTTGCATACATGAGAGGCCGTACTCTGGATAATGCTTTTATCATTCTTGATGAAGCACAGAACACTACTCCGGCACAGATGAAAATGTTCCTGACACGAATCGGATTTGGTTCCAAAGTGATCGTTACCGGAGATTCTTCGCAGAAAGACCTTCCTTCCGGACAAAAATCCGGGCTTGAGGTGGCCCTTCAGGTACTGAAAAATGTGGAAGGAATTGCTGTTTGCGAACTGACCAGCAAAGATGTTGTCCGACATCCGCTGGTTCAGAAAATCGTTCAGGCTTATGATAATTATGAAAAGAAACATCCGGATCATTCGGATCCAAAAAAATCCGCAAGACCGGCCCGAAAGCGAGGGAAAGGTTATGACTATTGATTTTTCAAATGAACAGGAACAGACATTTGATTTTGATTTTCTGGGTGTGGCAGAAGATGTAATGGAAGCTGTACTGGATCAGGAAAATTGCCCTTATGAAGCACAGATAAGTCTTGTTCTTACAGATGATGATACGATACACAGCACGAACAGAGAATTTCGTGGTATTGACCGTCCTACAGATGTTCTTTCCTTTCCGATGATTGACTTCCCCGCTCCGGCAGATTATTCCATACTGGAGCAGGATGATTCTTATTTTCATCCGGAAAGCGGAGAGCTTCTTCTCGGTGATATCATGATTTCTATTCCCCGGGCATTCGAGCAGGCACGGGAATATGGCCACAGCGTAAAAAGGGAATACGCATTTTTAATTGCTCATAGTATATTACACCTGCTGGGATATGACCATATGGAAGATAGTGAAAGACTTCTTATGGAACAGAAACAGGAACAGGCGTTAAAGTATTTACATATTGAGAGAAAATAGAAGGAGAAATACAATATGAAAAAGTATGCGAAACTTATTTTGATCCTTGGACTGACCGGTATCATACTGTCTGGGTGCACGAAAAAGGATACAACAGCAGAGGATACCCCGTCAGCAACACCGGAACCGACAGAAGAAACCGCTTCAGAAGAAACTCCTACTCCTGAGCTGATCGTCGCAGAAGATCCGGAACCGACAGAAGAACCGATCCCGGAAGGATATGTGGTAAGTTATCTGACCGGTGAATATGTTCCGGAAGAAATCGGAAGGAGACGTCCGGTTGCTGTTATGCTGAACAATCTAAAACCAGCCTGTCCGCAGGCAGGTATTGCCAATGCAGGGGTTGTTTATGAAGCACCGGTTGAAGGGGGCATTACCCGACTGATGGGTGTCTTTGAAGATTATGATAACCTGGAGAAAATCGGTTCTGTCCGCAGCTGTCGTGATTATTATATTTTTTATGCTTCCGGTTTTAATGCTATCTATACCCATTATGGGCAGTCCGCCTATGCACTGCCGTTTCTGGAACTTCCGGAGGTTAATAATCTGAGTGGTCTTGCTGGCTATGGCGATCAGGTATTTTACCGTACTACCGACCGGAAATCCCCTCACAATGCATATACAAGCTTTGAGGGAATTCAGAAAGGGATTGAAATCAATGGTTACAGTCAGGAATACGCTGAAGATTATTTGCCAGGATATGCTTTCTGCGGTGTAGACGATGAGGTAGAACTTCCCGGTACTCAGGAAGCATCTATTGTAAAACCGGGATACTTTCTGAATGAGCCATGGTTTGAATATAATCCTGAAGATAAGTTGTATTATCGTTTCCAGTATGGAGATAAACAGATTGATGAACTTACAGGTGAACAAATTGCCTATAAGAATATTATTTTGCAGTATTCTTCCTGGCGAAAATATGATGAGAACGGATATCTGAACATTGATGTGGATGAGCCAAATGTTGGAAAATACATTGTTAACGGAAAAGCCATCGACATCACATGGAAAAAACATACTCCATGGGGGGCAACGTTCTACTACGATACAGCCGGCAATCAGATCACTATGGATACCGGTAAAACATGGGTATGTATCATCCAGGATACTTACAGTGATCGTGTAGAAATCCTGGGTTCGGGAGAACAGGCAGCTGAGAGTGAAACATCTTCTGAAGACGCAGCAGCACAGAACGAAGCTGAAGAAGCGGCAGCTTCCGACAGCGATTACTAGAAGAATTTGTAATAATTGAATAAATGCTAAAAATCGGCCGATACTATAAGAAAAATCTCAAAGGAGACAAAGATGAAAAAAGCAGCTTATAGTATCGGCTTTTTATGTTTTATTCTTTTATTAAGTATCGGATTTTATGCCAGTTACCATTTTCAGGATACTCATTCTTCCGAACAGGAAAAAGAAGCCCTGGAAGCAGACAATCCTCTTCGTTCCAGTTATCACATCGGAATTCATGATGGCAATGTAATTGTTCGCCTGGATGACGGAAGTATCTATGAAACAACTGAAATCCCCTGGGAATCACTTCCTGCCACCGTTCAGGAACAAATTGAATCCGGCTATGTACTGGAAAGCAAACAAGAATTATACAGTTTTCTTGAAAATTACTCCAGTTGAGCTCTTTGCATAAATTTCTATATTTTTTAAAATGGGACTGGTACTTTCTCTTTCTGTGCGGTAAAATAGAATACGATATTTTTATATTCGGGAGATTTTACAGGCATGAATGAACAACTCAGAGAAAAACTGAAAGATAAGAAACGTATTGTAATTAAAATTGGTTCTTCCTCTCTGACGCATCCGGACACCGGTTATCTTGATCTGATCAAGCTGGAGATCCTGGTCCGGGAAATCAGCGATCTTAGAAATCAGGGAAAAGATATAATTCTGGTATCCTCAGGTGCTATTATGGTAGGAAGTAAAACCATGGGATATAAAAAGAAACCTGAAAAACTGTCTGAAAAGCAGGCCTGTGCAGCTATCGGTCAGGCAAAACTTATGATGATCTATCAAAAGTTATTTGCCGAATATAATCAGGTGGCAAGTCAAATCCTCATGACCAAAAATACTATGCTCGACAATCTCAATCGTATGAATGCGAAAAACACATTTAATGAACTGCTCCGCATGGGTGCAATTCCGATCGTCAATGAAAATGATACGATTGCTACTTATGAGATCGAATTTGGGGACAATGATACTTTGTCTGCCGTTGTAGCCGCATTGGTAAAAGCAGATCTTCTGATCCTGCTTTCCGACATAGACGGATTATTTACCGACGACCCTCATCAAAATCCTGATGCCCAATTTATTCATGTGGTTGATTCACTGGATGACAGTTTGATGGCGATGGGAAAAGGAAGTACCGGAAGTAATGTGGGAACCGGCGGGATGGCAACCAAGCTGGCAGCAGCTGAGATTGCCAGTGCATCAGGCACAGATATGATTATTGCAAATGGGAAAGATTTCCACATAATACATAAGATTATACAGGGAAAAGAGTATGGAACTTTGTTTCTTTCTCATCCCAAAGATGAATTTTTTGTGCTTGATTATCTGGAAAGAGCATAAGAAAGCGTTAAAGGAGAAAAGACATGAATCAGAAAGGGATTGACCGAATCAACGAACTGGCTAAAAAATCAAAAACAATCGGCTTGACACCGGAAGAGAAAGAAGAGCAGATGAAGCTCAGAAAAGAGTTTATTGCTGAGATACGGATGAATCTGAAGTCTCAGCTTGACAACATAGATATCAAAGAAAAAGACGGAAGTATTACAAATCTGGGTGAAAAGTATGGAAACAAAACAAGACATTAGAAAAGAAATATTTAAACGCAGAAAAGAAGCAACAAGCAGCCGGATTCTTAAGAACAGTGCAGCAATATGTGAGAGCCTCTGCAGTCTCTCCGAATTCTCTGAGGCAGAGTGGATTTATTTATACATAGACTGCAAAAATGAAGTGATGACTAAGGATATCATGAACGAGGCATTACAGCGGGGCAAACATGTGGCT
Organism: Oliverpabstia sp.; assembly: GCA_051888835.1. Taxonomy (GTDB): domain Bacteria; phylum Bacillota; class Clostridia; order Lachnospirales; family Lachnospiraceae; genus Oliverpabstia. Next base: position 24,521 of record JBJFCH010000229.1, read on the forward strand.
GCCCCGAGGGTGGAAGGTAAGGATATGATATTTTACGAGATTCATTCCTACGATGATCTGGAGCCGGGATATTTCGGAATTATGGAACCGAAAGACGGTCTCGCCAAAGCGGATTGTGAGGATGCCTTTTTAGTAATGCCAGGGGTAGCTTTCGATAAGAATAAACACCGTGCCGGATACGGCGGTGGTTTTTATGACCGTTATCTGAGTGTACATACAGGACTTTATAAGGCGGCAGTCGCTTTTGATTTTCAGATCGTGAAGCAGGTTCCAACAGAACCGACAGATATTCTGCCGGATGTGGTCATTACGGAAACAACAATCTATCGTTAGTATCAGCGAAAATGTTTGTCTGAAAGGAGGCTGACAATGGAATATTTGGAATTAATCGGGCAGCGGGCAAAAAATGCAGAGCCGGAAGTCCGTCTTTTGAAAACAGAAACGAAAAACAAAGTGTTGCGACAGGCAGCTGAAGATTTGATGAAAAATGCTTCTGCAATCATAGAAGCAAATGCAAAGGATATGGCAAGAGGACAGGAAAATGGTATGCCACAAGGGCTTTTGGATCGATTACTTCTGACCGAAGAAAGAATTGCCGGAATCGGAGAAGGTCTTTGTCAGATAGCTTCTCTGGATGATCCCATCGGCGAGGTAATCGGAATGAAGAAGCGGCCAAATGGCCTTCTCATCGGTCAGAAACGGGTTCCTTTAGGTGTGGTTGGTATTATCTATGAAGCACGGCCAAATGTTACTGCAGATGCCTTTGGTCTTTGTTTTAAGACGGGTAATGCCGTTATTTTAAAAGGGGGCAGTGATGCGATTTGTTCTAATCAGGCAATTGTATCCTGCATCAGAAATACACTGAAAAATGCAGGGGTAAATCCTGACATCCTGCAATTGATCGAGGATACTTCCAGAGAAACAGCCTCCGCTTTTATGCGTCTGAACCGATATGTGGATGTATTGATTCCTCGGGGAGGTGCCGGTCTGATAAGGGCTGTCGTGGAAAACAGTACAATTCCGGTAATTGAGACAGGAACCGGCAACTGTCATATCTATGTGGATGAATCTGCGGATCTTGATATGGCAGTATCTATCATCATAAATGCAAAAACACAGCGAGTAGGTGTATGCAATGCCTGTGAATCCCTATTGATCCACCGAAGTGTAAAAGACGCTCTGCTGCCACGGCTGGGAGATAAGCTGAGAGAAAAACAGGTAGAAATCCGTGGAGATCAGGATGTGCTCTCTTTGATTCCGCAAGGTATACCGGCAACTGAAGACGATTGGGGAAAAGAGTATCTTGATTATATTATTTCCATGAAAGTTGTAGATTCTGTAGAGGAAGCGATCTCTCATATCAACAGATATAACACCGGACACTCCGAAGCAATCATTACTGAGAATTATTCTCACGCACAGAAATTTCTCGATGAAGTGGATGCTGCTTGTGTCTATGTGAATGCTTCCACCCGTTTTACCGATGGTTTTGAATTCGGATACGGAGCGGAAATCGGTATCAGTACCCAAAAATTACATGCAAGAGGACCGATGGGACTTCTTGCTCTTACCACTACGAAATATATCATTTACGGAAACGGACAGATTCGTCCATAAAGATTTTAATAAAGCATCATATTTGAAAGCCACCATTTTTACATGGGATACTTCTGATATGATGCTTTTGCAATTTGTTCTTCCGGTACTATTCTTTCCTTTTTGTGCATATACTAGTGCAGAGAACTTTGTAGTCTCATCCTTTTATCGGATAACTCAAACGATAATGCAGACAGGAGGAAGAATATTATGATACAAAATCAGACCCATACCAGTGAAGAAATCAGCCAAAGCCTGAAAATGCTTGCTGAAAAATATACCGATTTTGTTATTTTCAGAGTGATCGGAAGCAGTCATGACGGACGACCATTATCCATGATCCGGATCGGACTTGGATTAGAATCCCTGGTGCTCACAGCCGGCATTCATGGACAAGAGTCAGTAAATCCCGTTCTTCTGACAAAGATGGCAGAAGAATACTGTAAATCCTACGCAGATTATACACACATCTCAAAATATCCGGTCAGAGAGTTACTAAACCGCTGTTCCGTTATTATCCTGCCCCTTTTGAATCCGGATGGATATGAAATCGTTCTTCAGGGATTTTCATGTATCAGGAATCCCATTTTACGTCAAATGTGCAAAATGCGCGGAATCGACAGTGCACTGTGGAAATACAATGCCAGAGGTATTGATCTTAACTGTAATTTTCCGGGCAAGTCTTACGAACATCAACAGTTAGGAGAGTATCCTGCAAGCGAACTTGAAACCCAGGCTCTTATGAAACTTTTTGATGAATATGAAACTATCGGCTATCTGGATTTTCATTCCAGAGGGAGGATTATTTGTTATTATCGTCAGGCAATGCCTTTTTCCTATAACAAAAGGAATCATAAACTTGCAAGATCTATGCAGAAAATATCCGATTACAGCCTAGAAAAACGGGAAGGGGAATCGGATACTGCCAGATATGGAGGCAGTCCTGTTAATTATTACTCACAGCTTCTCGGAAAGCCTGCTCTCCTTGTGGAGACTCTTAAGAACAACACAGACTTTTCTCCGGATCCGGAACATTGGGAACGTACATATCAGGAGATTCGAATGATGGCTTTGGAAATTATCAATAAAACTTGAAACCTAAACACCAGATTGGTATAATGCATTGTGGTGTAAAATGCAAATTACAGATAAAAGGAGAAATCATGGATCAATATACATTTGTACAGGAACCGCCGACAGGCCTTTCCGAATCAGAACGTCAGTATTTCTTTATGAATCAGGCAAGAGAAAAACTGAAACAAAAAGAAAAGGAACTGGGAAGACCACTGACTTTTTGTGTGACTACTTTTGGTTGTCAGATGAATGCCAGAGATTCCGAAAAACTGGAAGGGGTTCTGGAAAATATCGGGTATACCAAAGCTATCAGTGAAGAAGACGCTGATTTTGTTATCTACAATACCTGTACGGTCAGAGAAAATGCCAATCAGCGTGTATATGGCCGTCTTGGATATCTCGGAAGTATGAAAAAGAAAAAACCTCACATGATGATTGCTCTCTGCGGCTGTATGATGCAGGAGCCACATGTGGTAGAAAAACTGAAAAAAAGCTATCGTTTTGTCAATCTAATCTTTGGCACTCACAATATTTTCAAATTTGGTGAGCTTCTCTGCCGTGCTATGGATTCTGACAGAATGATTATTGATATTTGGAAAGATACGACACAGATTGTGGAGAATCTCCCGGTTGACCGGAAGTATGCATTCAAGTCAGGGGTGAACATTATGTTCGGCTGCAACAATTTCTGCAGTTACTGTATTGTTCCTTATGTTCGTGGACGGGAGCGGAGCCGAAATCCGGAAGATATCATCGAAGAAATCCAGAATCTGACAAAAGACGGTGTAGTGGAAGTGATGCTTCTGGGACAGAACGTGAATTCCTACGGAAAAAATCTGGAACAGCCTGTCACTTTTGCACAGCTTCTGGAACAGATTGAAAAGATTGATGGGCTGAAACGCATCCGCTTTATGACTTCTCATCCGAAGGATCTTTCCGATGAACTGATTCAGGTGATGGCTAAAAGTCAGAAAATCTGCGGACATCTTCATCTGCCGCTTCAATCAGGAAGCAGTCGGATTCTGAAGGTAATGAATCGGCGTTATACGAAAGAAAGCTATCTGGAACTGGTTGAAAAGATTCGAAAGGCTGTACCGGATATTTCTCTGACCACTGACATTATCGTAGGTTTTCCCGGCGAAACCGAAGAGGATTTTCTAGAAACTCTGGATGTTGTAAGAAAAGTGCGCTATGACAGTGCATTTACATTTATTTACTCCAAACGGACAGGCACTCCGGCAGCCGCTATGGAAAATCAGGTGCCGGAAGACATTGTAAAAGACCGTTTCGACCGCCTTTTGGAAGAAGTACAGCATATTTCCAAGGAAATGTCAGGAAGATTTGAGGGAACCGTTCAGGAAGTTCTGGTAGAGGGAGTCAACGAACAGGATGAAACGCTGGTGACCGGAAGAATGAGCAATAATCTTCTGGTGCACTTTCCGGGGGATACCTCAATGATCGGTACTTTCTGTCAGGTACGGCTGGACGTCTGCAAAGGATTTTATTATATGGGAACTGCCATATAAGAGAGGAAGGACAAAAGTTTGGCAAATTTATCACCAATGATGCAGCACTATGTGCAGACTAAAAATGAATATAAAGACTGTATATTATTCTATCGTCTGGGCGATTTTTATGAAATGTTTTTTGAGGATGCAGTTACTGTTTCCAGAGAACTGGAGTTGACCCTGACAGGAAAGGACTGTGGGCTGGAAGAACGGGCTCCCATGTGTGGTGTTCCTTATCATGCAGCAGAAACTTACATTAACCGTCTGATTGAAAAAGGATATAAAGTGGCCATATGCGAACAGATGGAAGATCCACGTCAGGCGAAAGGCATGGTAAAAAGAGAAGTAATCCGCGTTGTAACTCCGGGCACAAACCTGAATACACAGGAACTGGATGAGGGAAAAAATAATTATCTGATGTCGATTGTTTGTATGTCTGACAGATATGGTATTTCTGCAGCGGATATCACCACCGGTGACTGTTATGTAACAGAAGTTGACAAAGAAAGGAAACTTCTGGATGAAATCAACAAGTTCTCACCTGCGGAGATCATATGCAATGACGCCTTTTTTATGAGCGGAATTGACATGGACGATCTGAGACATCGGCTTCATATTTCAGTTTCTGCTCTTGATTCCTGGTATTTTGGCGACGAGCTGTGTCAACAGACACTGCAGGAGCATTTTAAAGTTTCTTCTTTGGAAGGACTGGGACTAAAGGATTATGATATCGGTATCATTGCAGCAGGAGCCATGTTCCGCTATCTTCTGGAAACTCAGAAAAATGCTCTTGTTCATATGAACAAGATTACACCTTATACAACGGAAAAATATATGGTGATTGACAGTTCCAGCCGTCGGAATCTGGAACTGGTAGAAACTTTAAGGGAAAAGCAGAAGCGCGGTTCCCTTTTATGGGTGCTGGATAAGACAAAAACAGCCATGGGTGCCCGTATGCTCAGAAGTTTTGTGGAACAGCCCCTGATTGATGCGGATGAGATCAATGAACGTCTGGATGCCATCACGGAAATGAATCTCCAGGCTATGCTTCGGGAAGAAATTCGTGAATATCTGAATCCGGTATATGACCTGGAACGATTGGTAAGCCGAATCAGCTATCGTTCTGCCAATCCAAGAGATCTTATCGCATTTAAGACCTCTCTGGAAATGCTTCCGTACATTAAGAATCTTTTGAATAATTTTACCTGTCCCCTGCTCGTCCGTATCAATGAACAGCTGGACGGACTGGAAGATATTTTCTCCTTGATTGATGCTTCTATCGGTGATGATCCGCCCCTGACAGTTAAAGAGGGCGGGATCATCAAAGACGGATATAACGAACAGGTGGACAAGTATCGCAGTTCTAAGACAGAAGGGAAGACATGGCTGGCCCAGCTGGAAGCAGAAGAAAAAGAAAAAACCGGAATCCGCAATCTTCGAATCAAATACAATAAAGTATTTGGATATTACCTGGAAGTTACTAATAGCTTTAAAGATCTGGTTCCGGATTATTATATGAGAAAACAGACACTAACCAACGCGGAACGCTATATTACACCAAAGCTTAAAGAACTGGAAGATATGATTCTCGGTGCGGAAGATAAACTGTATGCACTGGAATATGATCTTTTCTGTGAGATCCGTGATAAAATTGCCCTTGAGATTCCACGAATCCAGCAGACCGCCAAAGCAGTAGCTCTGCTTGATGTATTTGCTTCCCTGTCTGTGGTAGCACAGAGAAATAATTACGTACGTCCCGTGGTGAACACGAGAGGTATTATTGACATCAAAGGTGGCCGTCATCCGGTAGTAGAGAAAATGATCAGCAATGATATGTTCATATCCAATGATACCTATCTGGATAACGGTGCCAAAAGAGTTTCTATTATCACAGGTCCCAATATGGCCGGTAAATCAACTTATATGCGGCAGACTGCACTGATCGTCCTGATGGCGCAGATTGGTTCCTTTGTACCTGCAGATAAAGCCAAAATCGGTGTAGTGGACAGGATTTTTACCCGCGTAGGCGCTTCCGATGACCTGGCAAGCGGACAGAGTACTTTTATGGTTGAGATGACAGAGGTCGCCAATATTCTGCGCAATGCCACATCAAGAAGCCTTCTGATCCTTGATGAAATTGGCAGAGGAACCAGTACTTTTGACGGGCTTTCGATCGCATGGGCAGTGATTGAGCATATCAGCAACACCAAGCTCCTGGGTGCAAAAACACTTTTTGCTACCCATTATCATGAACTTACAGAACTTGAAGGAAAAATTCCTGGCGTCAATAATTACTGTATTGCTGTAAAGGAAAAAGGAGATGATATCGTTTTTCTCCGAAAAATCGTAAAGGGCGGCGCAGATAAGAGCTATGGCATCCAGGTTGCCAAACTGGCCGGTGTTCCGGACAGCGTAATTGACCGGGCAAAAGAACTGGTAGAAGAGCTGGTCAATGCAGATATCACAGGTGCCATTAAAGATATGGCACAAAGCCATAAAAAGACGAAACCAAAACAGGTTCATTATGATGAGGTGGACCTGGAACAAATTTCCCTGTTTGACACAGTAAAAGATCAGGATATTCTGGAAGAACTGCAGTCCCTCGATATCTCAAATCTGACCCCTGTGGAAGCACTGAACACTTTATATCGTCTTCAGAACAAATTAAAAAATCGCTGGCAGGGATAAATAAATGACTAACAGGAAACAGGAGGATTTATGAAGAGACAAATTTCCGTTCTTGATCAGAATACCATCGATAAAATCGCAGCGGGTGAGGTAGTAGAACGTCCCGCATCTGTTGTTAAGGAGCTTGTGGAAAATGCCATTGATGCCGGTGCCAGTGCTGTCACCGTTGAGATCAAAGAAGGCGGCATTTCCTTTATCCGAATCACAGACAATGGTTCCGGTATTGAAAAAGAACAGGTACCGCTTGCTTTTTTGCGTCATGCCACCAGTAAAATACGGGGCGTTGATGACCTGCTTCGTATTTCTTCACTTGGATTTCGTGGAGAAGCTTTATCAAGTATAGCCGCTGTCTCACAAGTAGAATTGATCACAAAACCGCATGAACAGCTGATTGGTGTCCGTTATCTTATCGAAGGTGGTCAGGAAAAGGGGATGGAAGAAATCGGTGCGCCGGACGGCACTACATTTTTAATCCGAAATCTGTTCTACAATACACCGGCCAGAGCTAAATTTCTGAAGACACCCACCACAGAGGCCGGGTATATCAGCAGTTTTATTGAACAACTGGCTTTGTCTCATCCTCATATTTCTTTTAAATATATACAAAACGGTCAGACAAAATTACATACTTCCGGAAATAACAACCTGAAAGAAGTAATTTACCAGATCTATGGAAGGGATATTACAAAAGAATTGATTGAAATCCATACATCTGATGCATCCGGTGACTTTCAGATTCATGGCTTTATCGGAAAACCTGTTATTTCCAGAGGTAATCGAAATTTTGAAAATTACTATGTAAACGGACGGTACGTAAAAAGCAAGATTATTATGAAAGCCATAGAAGATGCTTATCATACCTTTATGATGCAGCATAAATATCCATTCACTTCATTGTATCTTACTATCAATGGAGAGGATGTGGATATTAATGTCCATCCGACTAAGATGGAAGTACGTTTTTCGCATCAGGAACAGGTATATAAAAATGTACATCAGGCTGTCCTTGACGGATTGTCACACCGGGAACTGATTCCAGAAGTTAGCATAAAAGAATCGGATAAAACATCAGAAAAAGATAATATATCCAATAAACCGAAACAGCCGATCCATACACCGGAACCTTTTGAAAATAAAAGACGTATTCTGGAGCAAAGGCAGAAAATCCAGGTGCAGGAATCACCAATACCAAAAATCCAGGTACGGGAAACTTTTGTACCGGAAACTCCGATACAAAAAGCACCAATACGGGAAACTCCCATATATCATAAAAGTGCAGAAAAAGCTACTACTCCACAGGAAAAAGTTCCTGATATAAAAGGGGATTTGCAAAAAAAATCGGAACAAAAGACGGAGCAGCTGGAATTGTTCGATGGCATTTTATTGTCACCGGAAGCAAAAAAACACCATAAAATTATTGGACAGGTGTTTGACACCTACTGGCTGGTCCAGATGGAAGATAAACTTTATATCATAGACCAACATGCAGCCCATGAAAAAGTGTTGTATGAACGTATTGTAAAGGAAATGAAAAATCGAAAAGTAACTTCCCAGCTTTTGAGCCCACCCATGATTGTTTCACTGAATCTTCAGGAATGTGAGAAACTGAATACCTATATGAATGTTTTTACTTCTATGGGATTTGAAATTGAAGTTTTTGGCGGGCAGGAGTATAGTATTCGTGCTGTTCCGCAGAATCTATATGGTCTTACACAGGAAGATTTCTTTATTGAAATACTGGATCATCTGGAAGAAACACCTATAGCCAAAGCACCGGATGTACTTTCGGATCGGATGGCAACGATGGCCTGTAAAGCGGCGGTAAAAGGAAATCAGAAGTTATCATCACAAGAAGCCATTGCTCTGATCGATGAACTTTTGACGCTGGAGAATCCATATAACTGCCCTCATGGACGTCCGACCATCATCTCCATGACGAAATATGAACTGGAGAAAAAATTCAAACGAATTGTGTAGGTGAATACTATTGAAAAAACCTTTGATCATACTTACAGGACCGACTGCGGTCGGAAAAACAAAGTTATCCATCAAGCTGGCCAGGGAAGTGAATGGGGAAATCATCTCCGCCGATTCTATGCAGGTATACCGTCACATGGATATCGGTTCCGCCAAAATCCGTCCGGAGGAAATGGAAGAGATTCCCCATCATCTGATAGATTGTCTGGATCCGGACGAAGAATTTAATGTGGTAAGATTTCAAAAAATGGCAAAGGAAGCCATGGAAGATATCTATGCGCGAAAACGGATACCAATCCTTGTGGGCGGAACCGGATTTTACATTCAGGCTGTTACCGGTGACATTGATTTTACAGAATGCGGAGAAGATAACAGCTATCGCAAAGAATTGGAAAAAAAAGCGAGAGAACAGGGACCCGAGGTACTGCACCGAATGCTTCTCGAAATAGATCCGGAATCTGCCCGCACTATTCATGCTAACAATACAAAGCGTGTGATTCGCGCACTGGAGTATTATCAACAGACGGGAGAGCCAATCTCTCTTCATAATCAACAGCAGCGTCAGAAAGAATCACCATACAATCTGGCCTATTTCGTCCTGAATGATGAACGCAGCATTCTATATAAGCGTATTGATGACAGAATCGATGATATGCTGCGGGAAGGGCTTGTGGATGAAGTGAAACAGTTGCAGCAGATGGGATATCATAAGGGAATGGTTTCCATGCAGGGCCTGGGATATAAAGAAATCCTGTCTTATCTGGATGGAACCTGGAATCTTGAAGAAGCTGTCTATGTATTAAAAAGAGACACCCGACATTTTGCCAAGAGACAAATCACCTGGTTTAAGCGGGAAAGAAATGTGGAATGGTTTCATAAACCGGACTATGATTATGATGAAAATAAAATTCTGGAAGGGATGCTCCAGTCACTGAGAAGCAAATCCATCATCCCACAGGATTAAGATAGAAAGAAGGAAATCAATGAATACTATGACAAAAGAAATGTACCAAACGATGGGTATTGATGATAAAGTTTTTACTTTTGGACAGGAGATTGCAGAAAAACTGAAAGAACGCTTTGACAAAATTAATGAAGTGGCTGAATATAATCAGCTGAAAGTAGTGCATGCCATGCAGAAATGCAGAGCCAGTGAAGCCTGCCTGTATTCTTCCAGCGGTTACGGATATAACGATATCGGACGGGACACTCTGGAAGAGATCTACGCAGAGACCTTCCACACTGAATCTGCACTTGTGCGTCCTCAGATTGCCTGCGGAACTCATGCTCTTGCCGTTGCTTTATCGGGAAATCTCCGTCCGGGAGACGAACTGCTTTCACCTGTAGGCAAACCTTATGATACCCTGGAAGAAGTGATCGGTATCCGTCCTTCTAATGGTTCCCTTGCTGAATACGGAATCTCTTATCGGCAGGTAGATCTGCTGGAAGACGGTTCCTTTGACTATGAGAATATAATAAAAGCCATCAACGAAAAGACAAAACTGGTCACAATTCAACGATCTAAAGGATATCAGACACGACCTACCCTTTCTGTTGCAAGAATCGGTGAATTGATTGCTTTCATCAAAGGAATCAAACCGGATGTTATCTGCATGGTAGATAACTGCTATGGAGAATTTGTGGAAACTATAGAACCGACGGATGTGGGTGCAGATCTTATGGTTGGTTCCCTTATCAAAAATCCGGGGGGTGGGCTTGCTCCTATAGGCGGATATATTGTAGGAAAAAAACAATATGTTGATAATGCAGCGTATCGACTTACTTCACCTGGTCTCGGGAAAGAAGTAGGTGCTACTCTCGGTGTCAATTTGCAGTTCTATCAGGGATTTTTCCTTGCACCGACTGTAACTGCTGCCGCGCTGAAAGGTGCGATCTTCGCAGCAAATATTTATGAAAAATTGGGATTTTCAGTAGTACCAAACGGAACAGAAAGCCGTCACGACATCATTCAGGCAGTGACTCTGGGTTCTGCTGAAAGAGTTATCGCTTTCTGTAAAGGAATTCAGGCTGCTGCACCTATCGACAGTTACGTAGATCCTGAGCCATGGGCTATGCCCGGTTATGACAGTGATGTAATTATGGCTGCCGGAGCTTTTGTACAAGGTTCCTCTATTGAACTGAGTGCTGATGGTCCGATTAAACCTCCCTATGCTGTATATTTCCAGGGTGGTCTTACCTGGGAACATGCAAAATTTGGAATTATGATGAGTCTGCAGAAATTATATGAAAAAGGACTGGTTGAACTGCCATGAAAAAGATTGTGGTCGTTGGGGGCGGCGCTTCCGGACTAATGAGTGCCATCTGGGCAGCCAGAAGCGGAGCATCTGTCACCATACTGGAACATAATGATAAAATAGGAAAAAAAATTCTTGCTACCGGAAACGGAAAATGCAATCTCACAAATACCGATCAGGGACCTTCTTTTTACCGAAGCACAGAAAAAGATTTTCCCTGGGAAATCATCCGGCAGTTTCCACTATCAGATACAATCCGTTTCTTCTCTGAACTGGGTATCTACACCAAAAATAAAAATGGATGGATGTACCCATACAGTGAACAGGCTGCAAGCGTAGCCCAGGTTCTCGAGATGGAAGCACGCTATCGGAAAGTAAAAATAAAAACCCGGGAAGATGTCATGGATATTCAAAAAACATCAGCCGGATACCGTGTAATCACAAAAACGTGGCAATATGACTGCGACCGTGTGATCATCTGCTGCGGCAGTTGTGCTTCTCAGGTCGAGGGAAGCAGCAGCAGTGGATATGAACTTGCCTCAAATCTGGGACACCACGTGATTGAACCTATGCCTGCATTGACTGCCATAAAGGGGAAGGGAAATTATTTTTCCAAATGGGCAGGTGTCCGGATGGAAGGGATACTTCGCATGGAGATAGAAGGTTCTTTCTTTAAAGAAGAGAGGGGAGAAATTCTTTTTACTGACTACGGAATATCCGGTATTGCTGTCTTTCAGTTGAGTCGATATGCCGTAAGAGCGGTAAGAGAAGGATGCAGTGTCAGTTTTCATCTGGATCTGATGCCTGATTTTACCCAGGAAGGGTTGTCCGCTTTTTTGGAAAAACGAAAAGAAGACTGTCCTTATAAAACTCTTCCTGAATTGTTGATTGGAATTCTTCCCGGCAAAATAATCCCTGTACTGACTGATAAAAGGGAAAATATTGAAAAAACAGCCCAAAACATCAAAGACTGGACAATACCTGTTAAGGATGCTTATTCTATGTCCCATGCACAGGTCTGCTCCGGCGGCGTAGATGTCCGTCAGCTTACGAAAGAGCTTCAGTCTCAAATCTGCCCCGGTATTTTTTTTGCCGGAGAAGTTGTCGATGTGGACGGACCCTGTGGAGGATATAATCTTCAGTGGGCCTGGTCAAGCGGTGCAGTTGCAGGAAAAGCAGCCGCTGAATAATCTATATGCATAACTTTTATCCTGATATTGTAAAAAGGAGTAGTATATGATTCGTATATCACAGATCAAACTTCCCATTCACCACGATCAATCGATGCTTGTGGAGAAAATCTGTCAGCAATTAAAAATTCATCCGGAAGACATTATAACCTGGAAAATTATTCGCCGTTCGGTAGATGCCCGCAAAAAACCGGATTTAAAATTTGTATATACCGTCGAAGTTGAAACAAATAAAGAAAGAAAAATAGCCAACCGACTACGTAAAGTTAACGATAAAAATCTTATGTTAACGCATCCTCAAAAATATGATTTTCCTGTCAGTGGAACTGAAAGACTTTCCTGCCGTCCTGTTATTATAGGAAGCGGTCCTGCGGGTCTTTTTTGTGCCTGGCTTTTGGCAAAAACTGGATATCAACCCGTAGTTCTTGAAAGAGGTGAAAAAGCAGCTGACCGTAAGAAACAAGTGGATGCTTTCTGGAATGGTCAACCGCTTAACCCTAACAGCAATGTACAGTTCGGTGAAGGTGGTGCAGGAACATTTTCTGACGGTAAGCTTAACACTTCTGTAAAAGATCCTTCCGGAAGAAATAAAAAAGTATTGGAACTTTTTGTGGAATGTGGTGCTCCGGAACAGATTTTGTACGATCATAAACCGCATCTTGGAACAGATCTTCTGATCACAATAATTACAAATCTGCGCAGGCAGGGTGAGGATATGGGCGGTACCTTCTGCGTTAACAG